>JAHDEQ010000220.1 GCA_020628755.1 Saprospiraceae bacterium | reverse complement strand
CCCTTGCTTCCCAAAGTGCTAAACAAAGACATGACCGAACGTTCTCGAATCGGGTCAATTGGCGGATTGGTGACTTGTGCAAACAACTGTTTGAAGTAATTAGCGAGGTGTTGCGCATGTTGCGACAAAACAGCCAAAGGTGTATCAGTTCCCATCGAACCAATCGGATCTTTTTGATGCTCGATGATGGGTTTGAGAATGAATTTTAGGTCTTCTTGTGTCAATCCAAAAAGCTGTTGCTTTTGGAAAAGGGTTTGTTGGTCAATTTCGATAGTATCATTGTCCTCGCCGTCTAAATCTTGAAGGGTAATTTTATTTTCGTCGAGCCATTCTTGGTAATCGCCCCTTTTGCAGATAACTTTTTTGAGTTCTTCGTCGCCAATGATACGTTTTTCGTCCATGTCGGCGATAAGAATTTTGCCTGGTTGGAGTCGCCCTTTTTTGACGATTGTGGATTGGTCGATTGGAATCACGCCTGCTTCAGAAGCTATGACCAAAGTATTGTCTTTGGTCAAACAATAGCGAGAAGGGCGTAAGCCATTTCGGTCGAGGGTTGCACCGACCAAAATCCCGTCCGTAAAACAAATTGAAGCTGGACCGTCCCAAGGTTCCATGATGTTTTTGTGGTATTCGTAAAAGGCTTTTTTGAAAGGCTTCATGTTGTCGTCGTGCTGCCAAGCCTCTGGAATCATAATCATCAACACCTCTGGCAAAGAGCGACCACTTAGTACTAAGAATTCTAGGACATTATCGAAGTTTCCAGAATCAGAAAGGCTTTCTCCGCAGATAGGAAAAAGTTTTTCCATTTCTTCTTTGGTAAAAAGATTAGATTCTAATAAAGATTCCTTTGCTTTCCACCAATTGAGATTTCCTTTTATGGTATTGATTTCGCCATTGTGGGCAATGTAACGGAAAGGTTGAGCGAGTTTCCATTTTGGGACGGTATTGGTTGAAAAACGAGAATGTACCATCGCAATTCCCGACTTCAAGACGGGGTCTTGAAGGTCTGGGAAGTAATTGCGTAACTGCATCGTCGTTAATTGTCCCTTGTAAACAATCGTTTTGTACGAAAACGATGTGATATAAAAATGTTCTTTTGTTTGTGGATAGGTTTTATGGATATTATGTGTACTGAACTTTCGTAAAACATATAAGCGACGTTCGAGTGCTTTGGCATCTATTTTTTGGATGGGTTTGACAAAGACTTGCTCCATTCGAGGTTCAACGGCTACCGCCGAAGTTCCCAAAGCAGTATTATCTGTGGGAACTTGGCGATACGCAATTAATTCTAAACCTAAATCATCTATATAATCATTAAATAAAACCTTGCATTGATTTTGTAAACTATCATCCTTGGGGAAAAAGACTGTGCCAACGCCATACTCCCCAAATTTGGGGAGTTCTACTCCTAATTTTTGACATTCACGAACAAAAAAATCGTGCGGCGTTTGTATTAAAATACCAGCTCCATCACCAGTATTGGCTTCGTAGCCACAAGCTCCTCGATGATCCATGTTTTGCAACATAGTGAGGGCATCTTCTACAATTTGATGGCTTTTATCTCCATTGAGATTGGCAATTATTCCTGTTCCACAAGCATCTGATTCGAGTTGCGGGACATACAATCCTTTATTTTGTTGGTCTGATTCCATTTTTAATGCGTGTTTGAGTGTCTATGTGTTTAAGTGTTTGTGATTCGTAGGGACTCAAACACATAGACACGACTTTATTACTTTATGGAGGTATAAGTAGCTGTTTCCATGACTTGGTAAGCATGAGCGCCGTGTTCGGCGGTATCAAGTCCTCGGATTTCTTCTCTTTTTTCGACTCTGATTCCCATAATTGCTTTTATTAAAGACATCAAACCGTAAGAAAAAGCAAATGAAAAAGAGCAAACAGCTAAAACTCCAAGTAGCTGAATACCTACTTGTGTCAAACCCGCTTTTGCCCCAAAAATTCCTACGGCAAGTGTTCCCCAAATACCGCAAACTAAGTGAACAGAAGTTGCGCCAACAGGATCGTCAATTTTTATACGGTCAAAGAAAACAACTGAAAAAGGAATGATAATACCAGCAATAAGTCCGATTATAATAGCTGCCATTGGTCCCATTTGGTCAGCTCCTGCGGTTATACCAACAAGACCTCCTAAAATGCCATTAAGAACCATAGATAAATCATGAGATTTGAATAGCATATATCCTGTAAAAAATGCTCCAACAGCGCCTGCTGCTGCTGCCAAAGAAGTCGTTACAAATACTAAAGAAACTGAAGCTGCATCTGCTGAAAGCACAGAGCCTCCATTGAATCCAAACCAACCAAACCACAATAAGAAAACACCAATTGCAGCAAGTGGCATACTATGGCCAGGAATTGGCTTGATGCCTTTTGGAGTGTATTTGCCAAGGCGAGGACCAAGTATTATTGCTGCGGCTAATGCTGCAGCTCCGCCCATTGCATGAACGAGTGTAGAACCTGCAAAATCATAAAAACCTGCTTCGGCAAGCCAGCCGCCTCCCCAATGCCACATTCCAGTAATTGGATAGCAAATCGCCACCAAAAATGTAGCAAAAACTAAGAACGATTCCAGTTTAATTCGCTCTGCTACTGCGCCAGAAACAATGGTTGCTGCGGTAGCGGCAAACATCCCCTGAAAAATAAAATCGGACCAGTAAGTGTAGTTTCCATAAGCAGATGTAAGGTCTGCTTTGGAAGGGTTTAAACCGAAACCTGAAAAGCCAAAAAAGCTTCCAGCAAATTCTTCACCAGGATACATCAAATTGAATCCACACAAGCAATAGGTGAGTAAGCCAATTGCAATAATCATACAGTTTTTGAAAAGAATGTTGACTGTATTTTTACGTTGTACAAAACCTGACTCTAGCGTCGCAAATCCGAGATGCATGATAAATACCAAAACAGTAGCAACCAAAATCCAAAGATTATTGGTCAAAAAAGCAGCCTCGTTTGCTGCTTCTAAAGCTTGTTGTGCAGTAATTGTAGTACTTTCCATAAAGTATAAATCTAAATATTAATTTTTAGGGCGAATTGGGCGCAATTCGCAAATGATGTATTCGCTTGTTTATAATATTTTGAGAAAAATAGTTTTTTTGAAACTTGAATTTGAACTTATCAAATCGCAGATTCTCCTACCTCCGCCGTTCGGATTCGGGTTACATATTCTACATCCATTACTAGGATTTTTCCATCGCCAACTTCACCCGTTCGTCCTGCCTTCATAATCGTCTGTATGATTTGGTCAACCTTATCTTCAGTTGTTAAAATATCCAATTGAAGCCGAGCAATAAATTCTGCACCATATACACTCCCTCTATACACCATTTGTTTCCCTTCTTGAAGTCCATAACCTTTTACTTCAGTTAAAGTGAAAAAATTGACACCAATTTGAGCAAGTGCTTCTTTAACTTTATCGAATTTTGATAATCGTATAATGGCTTCAATTTTTTTCATAAAGGATGGTTTTAAACTTGATATTATTATAACTGCTCTACAAATGAAAATTTTGTAGAGAAGGTATTTTTGAATTTAAATATGGAAATAGGAATTAAAAATAGATTATAGCAAAACTTAATTTTACCCAAATCTTATTTAAAGATATGTTTTCTTTTATTGTAAATCAAACACTAAGTCTGGGCATGGGTTCTGAATTTGAGGTATGAAATAGCAATACATTTTGTTATTTTTCTTGGAAAAAAGCTGCCAAAATTATTTTTGGTAAAAGGCGATAGGATAAAATTTAGTTCTAATATTACAAATAGAAGATTTAAAAAAAAACTTTGGGCATCGTATTCAGAAATTTATTTTAAGCACTTTTCGATGCGTGGCAGGCCGTCTTGGAAAAGACGGCCTTTGCATTCTTGGATTAGAGCTTGAGTAATATTTTCAGAATTTACTTGTATAATCATAAACAAAAAGGAAAAATAATTTTTACTTTAGAAGGAAGTCACACTATTCAACATTTATAGAAATTTCTAACCCAAATTAAACGGATTCTTATACAATACAAAACCAACTTTAGAAAAATGCTCCAATCAAAGATTATTTACACACTCTATTTAGCTTTTATTCCATTTTTTCTTTTTGCTCAAAGTCCTTTAGAATTGTATGTTTCTCCGAGTGGAGATGATACAAATTTGGGAACGTCAATAAGCGCACCTTTTCAAACGCTCGAACGAGCGAGGGACGAAGTTCGTTCCCTTACCCAAGCAACAGAAGTAACAGTTTGGTTGATGGACGGCGATTATTTTAGAACATCAAGTTTTGAACTAACAGCACAAGATAGTGGAACAGCAAGTCAACGAATAACTTATCGAGCCTTAAATAAGCATGGAGCAAAAATACATTTATACAAATCTGTTCCTACAAGTAGTTTACAAGATTTAACTGATGCTGATTTGTTGGCAAGAATTGACCCCGCAGCAGTTGGCCAAATCAAGACGCTTGATTTGGCAGCTTTAGGTGTTCAAAATATGGACACTTGGCCTGACTATTTTCCATCTGCCAATCAACAATTGTTTCGGGTTTATACCGATGTTGGACAATTGCCTTTATCACGTTATCCCAACGATTCGTTTATGACAATGGAAACCGTTACTCAAAATGAGCCAGGTATTTTTGTATATCGAGGCGACCGCCACAAACGTTGGATGGATGCTGTCAATGATGGTTTATGGTTTCAGGGATATTGGCGTGTGGCTTGGCAATATGATGCGGTGCGGACTGCTTCGATAGATACGACCAATCGAATAGTCTATCAAGCAACTTCTGTTCCTGGAGGTATTGGCGATAAATGGACTCGACCCGAAGGCAATGGAATGGAACCCTACATTGCAACTAATTTGCTCGAAGAAATTGATAGGGAAGGGGAGTGGTCGGTTAATTTTAATAATGACACTTTATATATTTGGGTGCCTGCTGGAGCAACGGAACTTAAAATCTTGGATCAAGATATTCCAATTTTCAAATTGACTGATGTAAGCAATGTTGATATTATTGATTTGGATTTTAGTTATGGCTTGGGTTCTGCCGTTGAAATTACCAATGGATTTGACAATAAAGTAGCAGGTTGTGATATTTCAAATTTTGTAGAGGATGCCGTCCGAGTATTGGATGGAAGTAGCCACGATATTGTAAGCAACGATATTCACCATCTAGGAGCAGGTGGAATTTATCTTTCAGGCGGTGAGCGTTACACGCTGACCGAGGCAGGACATACGGCAGTCAATAACCATATTTATGAATTTGGACAAATAAAAGTTATTTATGCGGCAGCAGTTGGAATTCCTCGAAAATACGATGAAAATAATGTAGGAATGTATGTTGCGCACAATAAAATTCATGGAACGCCTCATGTCGGAATTGAGTTTTGTGGGAATAATAATATTTTTGAATACAATGAAATTTTTGATATTTGTCGAGTTTCCAATGACATGGGAGCTTTTTATAGTTGGAATGATTGGACAAGTTACGGCAACATTATCCGCTACAATTATGTGCATGATGCACATCAGGCACACGGCGCATATTTTGATGATGGCGATAGTGGCGACGAGGTGCACGATAATATTTTTCAAAACATAGATGTTGGTGTTTTTATTGGCGGCGGACACGATGTCAATGCTCACAACAATTTATCAATTGATTGCGTCAAAACCGTTCATATTGATAATAGAGGCGTTGCTAGAGGCTACAATTTGAGTAATACAGGAATGGTCAATCGAGTCCTTTCGGTTGATTATCAAAACCCGCCTTGGAGTGTGCAGTATCCTACGATAGTTGATATTTTAGAACCTTCATACGAACAAGAATTGCCTACCAATACTTCCATTTCTTGCAATGTTGGTATCAATACGCCAACAATAGTTGATGTTGATGCCGCAACTGCAACAAGCTGGGGCGTAAATTTGGGAACAAATTATAGCGATACCAATACGGCTTTGACCGATGCTTCGCTTGCTCAAATTGCTGCTGCTTCAGGCTACCAAGGCGAATCTTGTATTGGCGATATTCCCTACACTCAAATTGGACTTATTGACGATGAATATCGCAAAGTTTGTATTGACACGACCGTTATGGATACGGTTGTTAGCGATATTTATGATAATGGCATTCATTTACAAACAGCGACCAATAGTGTTTTATCTACAAGTTGGGTTCAGAATCCTAGTAACGTTTCGTTTTGGGCGGGCAATTGTATTGCTTTGAATGCTGATTTTGAAGTAGAAATGGGAAGTCAATTTTTGGCTGAAATACGAGAAGTGTGTCCACAAACTAATTTTCAAGGAGCTGCTTCCGCAAGTCGTCGAGTGGTGGCGCAGCCACCACTTCCGCAAATGACAAAGCGTTCTGTCCAAAGCGATTTGACAGGAATTTCAGGAGGAAAACCTCAATTGTATTATGAATTAGCCGAAGCTCAAAATGTATCTGTTTTTATCCATGATGCTTCAGGAAAAAAAATTGATACCGTTCAAAAAAAGGAAATTAAACCAAGAGGAATCCACCAAATTGATTTGACCAATCTAAGTCTCAAAAAAGGCTTATATTATTATAGGGTTGAAACAGAAAAAGGAGGCGAATTAAAACAATTTGAGATAAAATAGAAACCACGATTGCACAAATATTATTAGGTTTTTATTCGTGTATTCGTGCAGAAAAAAAAGAGCCATTTCCTAGTTGAGGAAATGGCTCGATATACACAGCACACTAATATTTTTAA
>JAHDEQ010000219.1 GCA_020628755.1 Saprospiraceae bacterium | reverse complement strand
AGGAGGCAGTCGTGATTTTAGTACTATCTGCATCGAAGTAGAGTTTTTCGAGTCGAATAATTTGACCTTTTCTCAAATTAGAAGCATCGGTTAGTGCCATATTGATTTGTTTGGTCACTTCCACTTTAGTAATAGTAGAACAACCACTATCATCCGTCACTGTCACCGTATGCGAACCAAGCGTTAAGTTTTTGGCCTTTTGTTTTCGAGAGCCACTACTCCACTCATAAGAAAAAGTCCCTGTACCACCTGAAGCATTGACATAAGCTATACCATCTCTTTTTCGTGTACCTGTAACCGCCTGATCCATAACAGCAACTGCGTCAATAGGCTCAGGTGCTTCTAAGTAAATATTTTGATATTGTACATTTCCTGAAGCATCCGTTACAGTGACTGTATAATCTCCTGCGCCAAGATTAGAAACCAATTTTCCTTCTAAAGACTCTTTATTCCACTTGTAAACATAAGGTGGCGTGCCGCCTTCTACCGAAAGATTAATCGCTATATTATTGTCGTCAGCACAACCCAACTCACCAGATATATCATAAGTGATATTTAAAATTGAATTTTGATTTGCAATATTTTTATCTGTTGAAGCATAAATTTCTCCACCAATTTGCACCGTTGCGACATAGCCACAACCTGCTTTATCACCAATTGTTACTTGATGTTGCCCAGGCGAAAGTCGGCGAGCATTAGCTTTGGTTTCGCCATTATCCCATTTAAAAGTATAAGGTTTTACTCCGCCTTCTACTTTGATTTCGGCAAGACCATTGTCTTTGCCCCCTGTTGCATCCGAAGTACTCACAACATTTACCTGCATCCGATTATCTTCAATTTTGGCTCCTGCTTTTTTAGTGATTCCGTTGGCATCTTTGACTGTTACAGAAAATAATCCTGGCCCCACATTTTGAGGATTTGGCCCCGAAAAAGGTGCGTCCCATTCGTATTCATAAGGAGGTGTGCCGCCCAACACCTTGACCGCAAGAATGGCATCATCGGTATTACCCATGCAACTGAGTTCTTTTTCGATAACACAGGAAATCGTCATGGTAGCTTCTCGTTCAATCAAGAAAAGTCCTTCATTTGTGCCTACCCAAAGCGCATCATCTTCGTCCACTTTGATGCAGTTGATGCTCTTGGCCGTAAAACCATTGCTTGAATCATAAACTTCAACTTTGTCATTCAGTACATCAAAACGAGTGATAATATCAGAAGCGACCCACAATTTGCCTTTACTATCGTAGGCAATTTCTCGGATTTGACCACGCGACAAACGAGTATCCATATCGTCGAGCATCCAACGATTGACTTCATCAATTTTCCAAAGGTATTCGTCACCCATTACCCAAACATTAGTTTTGTCGGGAACGATAGAAAAGATTTTGGAATCTTTTTCGTACAGTTTGAATTTATCCTTTTCTTTCATCAAAACACCTGCCTCTGTACCTGCCCAAACCCGAGCATATTTGTCCACAAATATGCTATTGATTTGATTAGAAACAAGTCGAGAATTTTTATTGTCATAATGTTTTAAAAGACGAAAATCTCCTTTAGATGTTTTGTAGCAATACAAGCCTGTTTGGGTAGTACCAATCCATAGTTGCCGACTACGTTTGTCGTAAAACGTAGCATTGATTTTATTCTTGCCTTGTTCAGCGCTGTGGCTCTGAACTGCTTCAATTTTTCGGAGTTCGGCATTATCGGGTGCTATAATAAAATCATTATTGCCTCCACGTTGGCGGAGCAAAGCCCAATCGCCTTCTAAATCTTTTTTACTAGCATTATCTGCAGAATAAATTTGAAATAAGCCATCACTTGTAGCAATCCATTTGGTATTGGTATCGTCCACAAAAATATTTTGAATAGGAATATTTTTATCCAAAGCGGAGCAATGCAAAACACGCATGGCTTCGGCTTCTTCTTGTGCAAAGTTGGTTTGCGAAAGTAGCAATAAAAAGAAAAATAGGATTTGGATTTGCTTAGTCATTTTAGATTTGGTTCTGATTGTTGAAACAAGTATCTCTTTAAATTTGGTCTGTTTCAAACAAGAGAAATAAGAAACAGACTAAAGTCTGTGATACTTTGTTTAAGGTTTATACTTACGTGAAACAGAAACGATAAATGGGCCTGCGAAATTACGTGTTTTTAAGGAATTTGACCGCATCCTTCAATAAAAGCATGAAATTCTGCGCCTAATTCTACTTCAAAATCGGGTAATAAGTCAATACAAGTCCCTGCATCGTAATTAATTAGTGTTCCTGTAGAAATAAATTGATCGGAATCAATACCAAGATTGGTTTCAAAATCTTCATTGAGCGATTGTATTCCTGTGAGTTGATTGGTGTTTTCGTAGCCATCTACACAAGGCGAAGGGCCAATATTAAAGGTGCTACTACAACCCGAATAATCAGCAAGATCTCCATTCCAACCATTTTTCCATTTTCCGAAATGGCAGATACGATAGTCGCCTGTTGGCGCATCAAAAGGAATTTTCCATTGGATGGTAATGAGTGAAAAAGAAACACCATTTCGACTCCAAGTTAGTTTAGTATTGGTATCACGATCTAAATACAAAGGCATCCAGTTCGTTCCATCAAACCATTCAACCGTTAAATAAGTACTATTGGTTTTTAAATCATTGTTGGGATGCCCGCCCCAGAAAACGACTTGAGCCGTTTCACCTCTATTATAAGAACCATTAACGTCAGAATCAACATCTCCAAAATCGGTAAACAAAGGTTTGTCATCCAACAACACATTGACAGTTTGGTCTGTGCCTGCCGATGTAACAGGAATTGCTGGTTCGGGAAACCCCCAGGGGTCGAGTGTGGAATCAAACATTTTTTGTGTGAGTCGTTCAAATTCCTGACGGTAAGCTGCCAAAGTCCAAGGTCCAAAATGAGTACTTGCTCCTTCATATTGTTGTAGTGCGTATTCTTCTCGCGTGGTCACATAGCCAGCATAAGCATCCGAGTAGCCTGAAAAGACGGTCTCGGTAATGCCCGTATTGGGCATTGCCTGCACGGTTGCTCTTACTCTCCGCCCCGCCATAATTGTAAATTCCGCAGGAGCGGCCAGTAAAGCAAATTGTCCAATTTTGAGAATACTATTGGGTAAAATTCTAGGCGTTTGTGGCAAACCACTTCCATCATCGAGTGTCAAAAAGATGGACTTTTCTTGATGGCATTGTTCAAAAGCGTCGCCACTTGCAGGGTCATTATTTATCATCCCTTCGGTAAAACCAATAACGCCACTACGGCCATCTTCGGCACCAGCCGCAAATGAAGCACCCAATGCTCCTTGGCAAGTAGTTTGTGTCAATCCATCGGTAAATCGTGGTGCAATCGTTATATCTGCAAAGTCGGCATAACGCGTGATGGATTCTATAGAACCCGTCAATTGAATTGTTGCAGCGTTGTACAATTCGAGGGCTTTGTCAAATTGTCGGTAGCCGATAATGTCGCAACTTTCTTCTTCATTGGCACCTGGGCCAGTAGCATCCGTAGAATAATCGCCCGCAGGTGGAAGGTTGAGATTAGGCGACATATCGCCAGCATTGGTATTGGCAAAGGCAGCTACAAAAGCTCCCGAATCGGTATAGCTAGAATTTTTGAGTCGCTCAAAGCGCAAAGCGGCATACCCTTTATTATCGGCGCTATTGTGACCGTAAGTTTTGCTTAAACTGGTTGGATGAACTCCAAACCACGAAATCATACCGACTTCTGTTGAGCCTTGCATGAATTTTAGAACGGTCATTTCATCATCAATACTTGGATATAAACTGGCATCAACATTATTTTGGTAAGCATTGAGCGAACGGTTGATACTGGCATTGGTAAGTGAGCCTTTATTGAAATAAATACGACCTGGTGCAAGGTTGTTGTGTGCTCGAACAATGGCTTGAAAAATTCCTTCGATAGCATTGTCAAAATTTGTACCCCAATATCCGCCAGTAGCTGTACTGTATAAGTCGTAGTGTGAGCAGCTTGCCGCTGCCACATGCGTATGCGTTGCGCTGATGACAACATTGCTATCATTATATAGACTACCGAATGCTGCTTGAAGTTTGTCTAAAACAGCAACATTCATAGCTTGAAAAACAGCTCCTTTGTCAATAGAAACAAAAACAACGGGCGTACCGTTAGGCTCTTGTATAATGTAAGCACGAGCATACTGGCGGTCTCGGATGCCTTCGTTGCGATGAAGCGGGTCAGCATAACCAAAGAAATTGGTTTCGGCAATTTCGCCAGTGATGTCGTAGATTCCGACACCGATTTCATAATTGTCTGTTTGAGCAGAAATATTGGTTGAAAGAAAAAGTAAAAATAGAAGCGTATGTAAAATTTGGGTAGTCATTTTATCTATTTTGAGTTTGTTTTTATGGAAATATACTGCTTAAAGCGCAAAAAACAAAGCATTTTCGGCTTCAAAACTGTATGCGATAGCTCAAATTTGGGATTAAACCGAGTTGATTCCGAACTACAATGGCTTCTTGTTGAAAATCGTAATACGAATAAGCTACATTTTCTTGATTGGTCGCATTTTGTAAATCGAGAGCGAGTGTGCTACTTCGTTTCCCTTTGCTTCGACGAAAATAAAAACGCATATCCACTTTAAAATAAGAACTTCCATCGAGCGAAAAAGCTTGTGTTTCATCAAAGCGGGTGTAGCCACTGCTTTGCGTGGCTACGAGATCGATTGGCGATTCTCGGAAGCCGCCTAAGTTGGTAATTCGAGCATTGACTCCCCAAGTTTTATCCTTTCCTTTTTTTGTTTTTGACCATTCTTTACCAAGCGTTGCATTTAAAATATAGCGTCCATCAAAACGACTCGAACGCTCCATTCCATCGCCGCCAACATACAGAGAGCGATATAAAGTAGCATTCACTAAATAATAAAAATCACCTTGAATATAGCGTTGCAAACTTGCTTCGATTCCATAGTTTGTACCTGTTCCTTCGTTTTCTAAAACTTCATCTACCCAAGCCTCTACGAGATTGAGTGTGGAGTAAGAACGATTGGCTTCGTTGACAATAGGAATATCAAATAAATATTGATAATATGCTTCCAAAGACAATTTTGTAGTATTGGATAAATAGTTGGTATAACCCAAACTCATATGATGCGCTTTACTCATGCCCAATTCTCTATTTTGAAATTCCGAAACATTAGCGGTATAAACTTGTGGTCGCTGCAATTGACTTTGCAAACCATAAGCTAATGCCAAAAATTGCTTGGGTCGAAAATCCCATTTCACAGATGCCCTTGGTTCAAGGGCATCGCTGCCATTGAGTGTAAAATGGCTGTATTGCAAACCGACATTGCTCGTAAAAGTACCTTTTTGAAATTGCCAATTGCCATAAGGTTGAAATAAGATTCCGTCAAAATCTCCTGCTGCTACAGTTTCAAAGAAATTGAGGATTGAGAAATTGTTGAAATTGTGATATGTGGCGTTCGCTCCAAATTTAAACTTATTAGAAGGGTTCGCTTTAAAAGAAAAATCCGTATTAAAACCTAGTTTTTGATATTTTAGAATATCGCTTTCAAAAAATGGGACTTCGGTCAAATCATCTCTAAGTAAATCGCTTCGTCTTTCGGTGTCAACTGTCGAAAATACCAAAGAAGAAGTCCAAGCCAAACGCTGGTTGAGTGCTAATTTCAAATTAGCACCAAACGCCGCCATTTGGTTCTCAAATAAAATATCTTGATTATCTTTTTGAAATTCCCAAAGACTTGTATCACGCTGCGCTGTAAATTCATTTTTAGAAATTCCGCCTACTCCAAAAAGATTGAAATTCCCTTTCTTCAAAGGAAAATTGACGTTAAAAGCTAAGTCTTGAAACGAAATCGCCTCATCGCCCAATTGCACCCCCAAAGCATCGAGTATTCCCACAAAAGAATAACGATAATTAATCAAATAAGAAGCCTTTGATTTTTTAGAAAAGGGCCCTTCGGCCGCTAGGTCAACTCCCAACAATCCCAATTCAACCGTATATTCTCGTTGCTCGTCATTACCTTTTCGCAAGTGCATATCCATTGTACCTGAAAGCGCATTTCCAAAACTGACGGGTGAAGCTCCTTTTAGAAAATTGGAATTGCCCAATAATTGTGCGCTTAAAATATTGACTCCGCCCCCACTTGCAGTGGGGCGGTCGCTAAATGTACCAGCATTGCTGAGGTGATTCGGATTGACTATTTCAACTCCTTCCAATCGCCAAGCCATTCCCGAAGGAGAATTGCCACGAATCGAAATACCATTGGCTTGGTCATTGTCGCTGACGACACCTGGCAGACTTACGGCTAATCGGACTGGGTCATTGAAATTGGCAGGAAAACGGCGGGTTTCTTCAATAGATAAGGTATGAATTCCCAGAGGCACATCATTACGATGGAGTGCCGTGCTAGAAGCACACACTTCAACGGTTTCTAGTTCGTTACTCGACTCTTGAAGTTGAATATTTAAGACCAATTCTTTTCCAGCTTCCAATAAAATTTCAGGAATCAAAACGGTTTGATAACCCAAATAACTAAACTGAATTTGATAACGTCCTACAGGAATTTCTTCTAAACGAAAATTACCATTATCATCACTTGTTGTTCCAGTTTCCGTATTTAACAAACTAATATTTACACCAATCAAGTCTTGTTGATTGTCCTTGTCAATTACTTTTCCTCGAATCGTTTGGGTGTTGCTTTGGGCGATTCCCAATTGACAAAAAGAAATAATAAAAAATATTAATATAAATGAAATATCGTATCGTCTCATATTT
>JAHDEQ010000218.1:3932-6870 GCA_020628755.1 Saprospiraceae bacterium | reverse complement strand
AGAAACTCCAGCAGAAGAAGTAAAACCTGACGATTTGAAAAAAATTGAAGGTGTTGGACCTAAAATCGCTGAATTGTTAATCAATGGAGGTATTCCTACTTTTGTAGCATTAGCTGATGCACCTGTTGAGCGTTTGAAAGAAATTTTGGCAGCCGCAGGAAGTCGCTACACGATGCACGACCCAACAACTTGGCCACAACAAGCTCGTTTGGCTGCTGATGGTAAGTGGGAAGAGTTAGATAAATTGCAAGATGAATTGGATGGCGGTAAAGTAGTAAAAGCTGCTGCACCTGCTGCCGAAGAAGAATAATTTTTATATTCAAACATTTATAGTTACATTTACGTAACAAATTTAATGGTATTCAAAACCTGGTAGAGCCTTAATTGGTTCTACCAGGTTTTTATTTAAAAAAGTAGCTTGTTTCTTTCAAGCAACCTAATGATAAAACTTCAAATATTATGCAAGAATTAAGTAAAGTTTACCAAAGTGAGGTAGATGAAATTTCTGAAAAAATCCAAAATTCTCCAGAACTAGCCACTTACCTTGAGTCAGAAGAAGAAGAGGATTTTTTGAATCTTCGAGAAACATATGAACCTTTAATGTCGGGTTTGCATACCCGTGTAGCTGCTGCCGAACCTTTACAATTAGAAGCTCTCGAAAAGCAATACCTCAATCCTAATTTTGAAGGTTTGTTCTTACCCAAATTATTAGGTTACTCTGTTTTGCGGGGAGAAATCAATAAGGACACGCAAAAATATGTGTTGCCCCAAAATCATTTTAAGGATATACTCTTAACCATCTGCAATTCGTCTAATTTTGATTATCTCAAAAAACGAATTGGACAATCTATCCAAATGGGATTTGCTTTTAGTAGTGATATTTGGATTACGAACTTGATTAATACCATTTCAAATAGACGTATTCGCTATTTTTTACAAAGCCAAAAATTAGATAAGTATCGTGACCCACGCAATCGAGTTGTAGGAAGAACTCGTTTTATGAAGCAGTTTAAAAATGACAATTTTTATTCGGTGGATTTTCCTAATACAGCTAATGAATTAAAAGTTTTGTTTTCATCGCTTAGAAGTTTTTTGATTGTACGTACTCGTCGCAAAACAATGGACAATTCGGCCGTCATTTCCGAAATGGAAAAGCTGATTGCAAATCCAGCTTTTCAAGGCACCAAAGAACATACCGAGTTGATGGGTATTTATGCCAATTTGTATAAACTCAAAAAACAAGAAAAAGCAACTTTAGCAGGTGTTTTTAACAAAGAACGTCAAAACAATGCGAGTTTTAATGAAACCTATCTAGACTTTTTGCTCGACGCATTCGAGTCGGGTCTCAATATTGATGCTGTTGCAGACAATCGTGTTTCAGAGTTGATTGATAATACCATTCAAGACGACATCAAAGATTATTATCGCTTATTAGACGAGGTACACGGCAAAGGCTACGTCCATCAAGATGCTATCGAAGCAGTAAAAGTCTTCTATAGCCAACACGAAGGTGTTTCTGTTATCAATGAGTGTGTACGAAAAGTGATTTATGGTTATTTTGCTCGACTAATTAACAACCTCGATGTTGGTCAGTATAAAGAAATGTTTGAATTGGCTAAGATTTTTCCTGTTTATATCGGAATTTTTTCCAACGAACAGTTCAATCAAGATGTCAAGGGTTTATGTATGAAATACATAAAAACACTACTTAAAAAATACACCGATAAACGTGGTAAAGATTACCAAGACATCAAAAAATTCGTATCGGTCACCTTCGTCGAACTCGGCTTCCTAAAAGAAAAAGAAGTGGTCGAATTATTCAAAACACGCCGCAAACGTAAAACTACGGCTTAGTTTTTATACGATAAATTTAAAGGATTGATAATTGAAAAGCCTGATTTTGTAGAACAAAATCAGGCTTTTTTGTGCTTGGGCTTTAGTCTAAAACTTCTTTGGGTTCGCCTTTATAAACATTGGTTTGAATTTTCCATACATCGTCCTCTTTTACGAGGATATAAGTTTGCTGATTGACTTCATCATACAAACGTTCGTCCTTATCATTTTCGGTATCATACCACAATACATGCCAGCGTTCTTCTGTTTTCAAAGTAACTTTATCTTTGGATTTAGAAACGAAATTGACTTCCAAAATATCAAAAGCAGAAGGCGGAATACGCAATTTTCGATTATTGCGTATGGCTCTGTTTAAAGACCCAAGAATACTTTGTTTGGCACTTCCATTTTGAGTAAAATGTTTTTTCAACAATGCCGTATCTTGAATGTTAGGAACAGCTTTATAAAGCGAAAATTCGAGTTGGGCTGCTTCTCTAATTATATTTTCATATAATTTTTCATTTGTTGCAGCAGCAGTATGATGGGGAGAAAATTGAGAAAAAATAAAAAAACCACCCAAAAGCAATACCAGTCCTGAAAGGACTGGTATCCACCACTTTTTATTACGATAAGTATTTTGTTCAACAGATGCAAATGCAGGTTGAATATGAGCATCTTGATAAGATAAATTATCTTTGTTTTTTTGAACAAAGTCCGTCCAACGCTCATAACCCAAATACTTGCAAAACAAATCAAGCGTTCCTACTTTGGCATTGGCCGAAAAACCACCTTGTTTGAAATAGCTATGTATTGTCAGATGATTGACGACATTGGCTTTTACATTTCGAGCTTTGAATTGTTTGTAGATGTCGGAATGTAGTGCTTGAGCAAATTTGGTAGGACTTTTTAGCTGAGACAAACCAAGTCCATAACTGAGGTATTTCTCTTCCCACTCCTCAGTTATTTTGTTGGTCAATTGATGCCAAAGTTCTTGGATCAAAACTCCTTTATTCTTATTTGGGTCTGCTTTTGTCTTCATAATTCATTTATAAATCGCAAAAAAGATTTATAAATCCATTTTAAAAGCCCAAAAATAGGCTTTTTT
>JAHDEQ010000218.1:0-3832 GCA_020628755.1 Saprospiraceae bacterium | reverse complement strand
TTTGTATTTATCAAATACAAAAATAACCCCAAAACACGGCAATGAAACATTAATGATAAAGGACTAATTATATAGTTTTTTGTTACTCTGTATAACTCTGATAATTCCTAATTCAATAGTCTTACCCAATTAGGATTATAGATAGCTGTTAGATGTCACTGAGTTCATCTAGCAGCTTCTTTTTTGGGATATACCGCTATTCCTTGCACCCTTCTGACAATTAATTGTCCACCAGATTGTATTTTTGCACTGAATTTCAAAGCGCAATAAACAACTATGACTGAAATCCAATACATCGGCGAGCATTTGTTACCTGGCAAAATAGGTCATTTCTTTATATTGTTGAGTTTTGTGTCGAGTATCTTGGCTACTGTAGCCTATACCTTTGCAACGAATCGTCGTGCAACAGAAGAATCTTCTAGCTGGCGGCAGATTGGGCGGGTAGCATTTTCAATTCATACTTTTAGTGTCTTTGCCGTTATTGGTACTATATTTTATGTGATGCTCAACAAATACTATGAGTATCACTATGTTTTTGAGCACGTTTCGGATGATTTGCCTTTCAAATACATTTTTTCTGCTTTTTGGGAAGGCCAAGAAGGTAGTTTTTTGCTCTGGATGTTTTGGCACGTGGTTTTAGGGATGATTCTCCTATTTACAGCCAAAAAATGGGAGTCGCCAGTATTAGCTATTCTTTCTTTGGTTCAGATTTTTGTGAGTTCTATGATTTTGGGTATCTATTTTGGAGAACTCAAAATTGGTAGCAATCCATTGGTGCTTTTCCGAGATGTAAGTCCCCTACCCTTATTCAATAATGCGGATTACTTGGTACAGCTAGGTCAGTTTGCAGATGGACTCAATCCGCTTTTGCAAAACTATTGGATGACCATTCATCCACCAACCTTATTTTTAGGATTTGCCTCTACAGTTGTTCCATTTTGTTATGCGATAGCCTCCTTGTGGACGAAGGAATACAAGGATTGGTTGCGTCCTGTGCTGCCTTGGGCTTTGTTTTCAGGAGCAATTTTGGGTACAGGGATTTTGATGGGCGGTGCTTGGGCTTACGAAGCTCTCAGCTTTGGAGGTTATTGGGCATGGGATCCCGTCGAAAACACATCGCTTGTTCCCTGGATTGTTTTGGTGGCAGGTATTCATACCAATTTGGTGGCTCGTAGTACAGGACATTCAATACGAAGTACTTATGCTTTTTATTTGTTGACTTTTATCATGATTGTCTATTCGACTACGCTTACTCGAAGTGGTGTTTTGGGCGACACCTCGGTGCATGCCTTCACCGAAATGGGCTTAGAAAATCAATTATTGTTATTTATACTCTTCTTTATTTTCTTGTCTTTGATTATGTATTTTATCAATGCCAGTAAAGTACCTGCGCCTGTCAAAGAAGAAAGTATGGCTTCACGCGAATTTTGGATGTTTATCGGTTCGCTAGTCTTATTGTTTTCGGCTATACTCATCACCTTCACGACCTCCATACCTGTATATAACAAGATAGCGGAAGCCTTTGGCTTTACGCTCAATTTATCGGCTCCTGTTGATGTAGTTGCGCACTACAACAAATATCAATTGTGGATTGGTATTTTTGTAGGTATAATCTCTGGTTTTGCTCAATTTCTACGTTATCGAGAAATGAATTTTAAAAATACTCAAAAAGCATTTTTTACGCATTTGAGTATTATAACAATCATCAGTTTGGTCATTACTTATTTGTGTAGTCTTTGGATTCAAATATTTGCTTGGCAATATTGGTTATTGTGTTTTTCTGGAGTCTTTTCGGTCATTGCCAATTTGGATTATTTGCTGGCTTTCGCCAAACAAAATACCAAACAAGTAGCATCTATAATGGCACATATTGGTTTTGGTTTATTGATAATTGGAGTAATGGCTTCGGGTTTGAATAAAAAACACATTTCGACCAATCCCTTTGCACAGCGAGGCTTGCTCAACGAAGAAATGTTGGGCAAAAATGTCTTACTTTTTAAAGACATTCCTATGTTTATGAGTGGCTATGAGGTGACATACACCTCGGATACAATTGTGGATTTCACACGTGTTTTTACCGTCAATTACAAGCGTTATAATGAAAATAAAGACTTAGTTGAAGAATTTGATTTGCATCCAAATGCATTATACGATACCAAATTCACCAAAATTGCTTCGTCCAATCCTTCGACAAAACACTATTGGACAAAAGATATTTTTTCACATATCGCCTCCTTGCCCCCAACAATGCGAGATGCCGAAGAAGCCCGTGCAATTGAAGATAGTTTGAACTATCAGCTCTTTGAAGCAGCCTTAGGCGAACCCTTTGTCATGACTGATACAACGGTTGTCAAAGACAGTACTTTTATCAAGAAATTTGAAATTACAATTGAGGGAATCAATCGCAAACCGAGTCATCCAGAGTACGAAGCCGAAGAAGGAGACCTTGCCGTTGGTTTGTTGATGAGTGTGGCCTATCCCGAAAAAGATACCATTTATACTGTAGAGCCTGTAGCCGTTATTCGAGGACCATTATTGTATAATTTTCCAGCACAAATCAATAGTATTGCGACCAAAATTCGTTTAAAAGAAGAAACCCTTGCAAAAATCATAGTACCTGAAGAAGAATTGAATTATCAAAAATTTGAACTAAAACAAGGTGAAGTCATCAACTTCAATGGTCAAGAAATCACCTTTAGTGCTTTCAATCGCAATCCACAATCACCAGACTACAAAGCAAAAGAAGACGACATACCAATAGGCGCAAATCTCCAAGTAAAAACTCAAAATGGACTGATAAGGACAGCTCAACCCATATTCTTGATTCGAGGTACGCGTCCTATGGACATCAAAGCCGAGATTCCTGAATTGGGTTTGCATTTTCGATTTATGAAAGTCAATCCACAAACAGAGGTTGCTGAAATTTTTATAGCCCAAAAAATCTTAGAAGATGCTCCCCTTCCTGTCGAAATTGCGACCAATTCGTTTCGTGATGATTGGATTGTTTTAGAAGCCATCGAGTTTCCAGGAATAAAATTTGTCTGGCTGGGTTCTATCATGATGATGTTGGGCTTGGCGATGGGAATGTGGCAAAGATGGCGATAATATGAAAAATACAAAAATCGTCCTTATTGGCGCAGGCAATGTTGGTACTCAACTCGGAAGACGCTTTCACGAAGTAGGTCTTTCTGTGTTAGAAGTTTTTAGTCAAAAGAAAAAGAAAGCTAAATTACTTGCCCAACAAATTGGGGCAAGTGCTTCTAATGATTTGTCTAAAATTTCCTCCAAAGGGACTCTATATATTATTGCTGTACACGACGATGCTATTGCAGAAGTTGCTAAACAATTGAAGCATCTCGACAATGGCAAACGCCTTTTTGTCCACACTTCGGGGGCAACGCCTTCTACTGTTTTTAAGGGGATTCTCAAAAATTATGGTGTGTTTTATCCCTTACAAACTTTTTCGATTTCGAGGAAAGCCGATTTTTCTAATATTCCCATTTGTATTGATACCAAACGCAAAAAGGCATTTTCGATAGTCGAAAAATTAGCACATCAAATTAGTCCCAAAGTTTATTCTATTAATGATGCCCAACGTGCCATTTTGCACGTTGCAGCCGTTTTTGTCAATAATTTTTCTAACCATCTTTTTTATATTGGTGAAAATATTTGCGAAAAAGAAAGGGTTGATTTTGATATTTTAAAACCTTTAATCCAAGAAACAGCAGCCAAAATTCAAGCCAAGCCAGCCCATTTGATGCAAACGGGCCCAGCCATTCGAGGCGACGAAGCAACGATAAAAAGACACCTCAATTTTTTAGAAAACTATCCT
>JAHDEQ010000217.1 GCA_020628755.1 Saprospiraceae bacterium | reverse complement strand
AAAATTCTAATTAAAAGCTGGATCTTGCTCAGGTGCTTCGTAAGGCATTTTCTTTTTGGATAAAATACGACGATAACGCTCAGGGTGCAAACGCAAATCTTGCATCAAAAAGTCCATATTTTTCAAAGCTCGATCAAGGTTGTTGTACAATTCTTTGTCGTTAACCAACAAACCAAGCGTACCTTCTTGATTATTAACTTTTCCAAGAACAGCATTCAAACTATTTACCATATCATCGGCAGAAGATAAGGTCGTTTCAAGGTTTGAAATTGCGCCTGAGGCACCATCCATTGTAGAAGATAGCTTATTGACCGTTCCTTCAATATCTGTTTTAGATAAATTAGAAGTCAATGTATTTGCATTAGCCAAAATGCTATTGATTTTATCGTTATTTGCTTTTAAGTTGGAAGTGATTGCCCCCGCATCAGCAACGATGGCATCGAGTTTTCCTGACGAAGTTGTCATCAATCGATCGAGTTTGGCCGTTGCATTTTTGAGGTTTTCAATAATCTCTTGTACATTTTTCACGTCTTCGTTGGGCGGTGCATTGGGATCAACAACTTTGTTTTTAATGGTGTCAATGATACCTCCAACATTGTCTTTGACGACATCCATGTAGCCAGTTATATCATCAGGTTCTCCAACCATAGAAGCTAATAGCTTTTTCGTTACTCCTTTTATTTTGTCGCCACTTTGTGCACAATTCCCACCCGAACAAGGCACATCAAAGACGATGTCAATAGCTCGTCCGCCCATAAAACCTGTACTGATAATTTCGGCTACTGCCGTTTTGGGAATATTTACATCAGTATCCAAATCGAGTACGACTTCGAGTGTACTCATATCCTCTTTAAAATATATATCTCCTACAATCCCAATCTGAAAACCATTGCGCAAAACAGGAGTCGAAATAGTAAGTTGGTCAACGTCTTTGTACTCGACATACAAGAAAGTAGAGCTAGAAAGGATATTTTTTCCTTTCAAATATTTGTATCCCCAAACCAACATGGCAAGGGAAACAATTGTCAACAAACCAATTTTAGTTTCGTTGGAAAACATAATTTAGCTTTATTGTGAAATAGCTTGATAATTCAAAGCCACAAAAAATTTAAAAACGCAAATGTAAAAGATTACTTCATCTAAACGTAATGTATTGGATTTTAGTTTTATTTAATACGAATCCTCAATCTTATATTTATAAATACTAAAAGCATTAAAAATACTTTCCACCATTTTCTGTTGGCCACTTGAACTCGCCAAAAAAGTATGGTCGCTTTGATGCGTCAAATAGCCTGTCTCGACCAAAACACTTGGCATTGCGGTCTGTCGCAATACCACAAATCCCGCTTGCTTGACTCCCCTACTCTTGCGTCCTGCATGGTAACTGATTTGTTCTTCAATAGCTTGTGCAAATTGAATACTTTGTTCCAAATACGCATTTTGAAACATAGACATAAAAATGTGGCCTTCGGGCGAATGTGGGTCATAACCGCCATAAGTCTCCAAATAATTGTCTTCATATAGTATCGAAGCATTCTCTCGTTTGGCCACTTCAAGATTTTCCTCGGCTGTATGAATACCCATTACATAAGTCTCCGAACCTCGTACTTTACTTGCATTTGAAGACATCGCATTGCAATGTACCGAGATAAACAAATCGGCTTGTGCTTGATTCGCAATAGTTGCTCTGCGATGTAGAGGGACGAATACATCGCTGGTTCGGGTATAAATGATTTCTATTTCGGGATAAACCGACTGTATTAACTTACCCAAACGCAATGCCATTTTCAGTGCTATGACTTTTTCTTTTGAGCCGTGCCCCGTACAACCATGATCTCGTCCACCGTGACCTGGGTCTATTACTACTTTTTTTATTTGGTAGGGAGCTGATTTTAAAGAAATAAAGGAGCAATAATCCGATTGCTTTGAACAATGTTTGATAAATTTGCCGCAATTTGCGTCTATTCGGCAATCTTTAACACACAAATTTGTTAAAGTATCGTTTGGGATAGGTGTAGTGTGCAACCCCATACAGAGGATACTGCACATTAGTATTGAGAAGATTATTTTTTTCATAGTATGATTACTGCATGTAAATAATTGAAATTTCACTTTAGTCGTAGCAACGGTCCTGCTTGTGGGCAGGTTTAGCTGCTAATATTTATAAAGGCAACTAAAGCAGTCTCTACTTTTTTTAAAAGTAAACTTTTTACACAGTATGAGTATAGAGTAACAAAGTTATTTAAAGAAATTCGCTTTTTGAATAAAGTCTTACAAATATTATTTATTTCCATTGTTGGATTATTGTTGGGTCAAGCCCAACTATTTGGTCAAGTGGACAGCTTGCCAAGCCTTGATAGTCTGCGTCTTGCAACGGATAGCCTTATGCAAGACACCACGCAATTGTTGGTACAAGACTCTTTGCCCAATGATAGCAACCGAGTTTCAACTTCTCGTATTTCGTATTCCAAAGATGCGCTCGACGATCAAGTAGAATACGATGCACGTGATTCGATAGTTTATGATATTATAAACAAAAAAATATACCTCTACGGCGAAGCCAGTGTCAAATATACGACCCTCAACTTGACGGCTGATTACATCATTTTTGATTGGGAAAAAAACGAAGTCATTGCCGAATTTACGCAAGACAGTACTGGACAAAAACAAGGGATTCCATCGTTTCAAGATGGAGACCAAGCCTTTACGGCCAATCGAATGCGTTACAATTTTTTGACCAAAAAAGGTATTATTTACGATGTTACATCCAAATATAATGACCTCTATGTTTTAGGTACTAAAGCCAAGTTTATTAGTAAAGATGCGGATACGCTCGAAGTCAATGACTATATCTATAGCGAAAATGCCATTTTTACGACCTGCGACCATCCCGAACCACACTATGGGATTCGGAGTAAAAAGCAAAAACTCGTCCCTGGCAATGTCGTTGTTGTTGGTCCGTCCAATCTGGAAATTATGGGTATTCCTACGCCTTTGTGGTTGCCTTTTGGATTTTTTCCCGTAACTGAGGATAGGCGGCAAGGTTTACTTTTTCCGAGAGATTATCAATATACCCAAGAATGGGGTTTTGGACTCAACAATATTGGTTACTATTTGCCCATCAATGACTATATGGATTTGTCGGCAACAGCTGATATTTATTTTAAAGGGACGTATGGTTTGCACCTCAACTCCTCGTATCGAAAACGCTACAAATACAATGGCAGTTTTCGGATAGATTTTAATGACCAACGCTTTGAAAACGACTCGGATGCGAGTGTTTCTCGTGAAAAATCTTTGAGTATTGGTTGGAATCATAGCCAAGACCGTTCGGCACATCCATATAATAATTTGAGTGGAAGTGTCAATATTCAAACCAATGGTTTTCAGCAACGAACGCAGTTCGATGCTGGCAGCCAACTCAACAATACGCTAAATTCTAGTGTACGTTATCAGCGTCTGTTCCCTAACCAACCGCTTACTTTTTCGGCCAACATGGCACATTCCCAAAATACACGTACCAACAAAATGACGATTACCTTGCCGACTACAGATTTTGCGACGCAAACGCTTTTTCCATTCAAAAGAAAAAAGCGTATTGGCAAAGAAAAATGGTACGAACAAATTACTTTTCGTTACAAAAACCAATTTAGAAATCAATTTGAGACGACTGATACGACCTTGTTTACACAAGAAACGCTCGATAATGCACGCTATGGTATGCGCCACGAAGCTAGTACGGGGACTTCCTTTAAGCTGTCTAAATATTTTAGTGTAAACCCCAATGTGAGTTATAATGAAGTGTGGTATCTCAAAACCCTCAAAAAAGAATTTGTTGAGGATTTGGTAGTTGATACAACTATCATTTACAATATTGATAGTACTGACCAAGAATTGCTTTTTGATACTTTGTCGAATGGCGAAATTGTCGAGATGATGCAAAATGGCTTTCGGCGTTATCATCAAGTCAATGCGGGAGTTTCTGTCAATACACAACTTTTTGGGATGTGGCAACGTGACAAAGGTTGGCTGCGTGGCGTACGACACGTGATGAAACCTTCTGTTTCTATGAATTATTCGCCCAATAATCAAAATCCCAATTTGGGTTATTTTGATGCCTTAGAATACCTCGATATAAATGGCGATACCATTCGACAAGAATATTCCATTTTTGAAAATGGGATTTATGGTGCGCCCCAAAACCGAGGTACTACGGCCAGTATTGGTTATTCGATAACCAATAATTTTGAGGCTAAATATTTTTCAAAAAAAGACTCAACTGAACATAAATTTAGTTTATTTGATAATGTAACCGTTCGAGGTAGTTATAATTATGCGGCCGACTCGCTCAAGTTTAGCACCGTTCAAATCAATGGTACAACTCGATTATTTAAACGTATTACGACTTTCAATTTTAATGCTCGTTTTGACCCTTATAATTTGGATGAAGATGGTAGGCGTATAGAATCTTTTTATTGGTCAACGGATAGAAAACCACTTCGTTTTGAGGAAGCTACAGCTCGACTCAACTCTTCGATTCGAGTTGCTCAAATTCGAGATTTGATAGCCAATGGTTTTGGTGATTCTAATGATTCGGGCGAGTCACAAGAAGCCAAAAAGAGTAGCAGCAATGATTTGATAAGTTTGTTTGAACGCTTTACGATTAATCATGTTTTTGCTGTAAAATGGGATGTAATTGACCAAAGAGATACCTTTTTTGTACAGACGCATACGGTCAATATGCGAGGCAATATTGACTTGACCGACAAATGGAGTGTAACAGTTGGAAATATTGGTTATGATTTTAAGGCGATGCGCTTGTCTTATCCTGATTTTGGTTTGTCTCGTTCGTTGCACTGCTGGCAAATGGGCATCAATGTACAACCCAGTTTTGGTACTTATCGTTTTTATATACGAGTCAATCCAGGTTCTTCGATGAGCTTCTTAAATGTACCTTGGACTAAAAACAGGGCAGATCGAGGGAATAAGTTTTTGGAGTAATCACAGCTATGAAAACCTTTATGCTTGTCGCAGATTTCATCTGCGATACTATATGCTTATACATTTTTCATGTAGAATTATACGGGATAAAACTTCGTTATGTGAAAGCATACAGCATCGCAAATACAATCTGCGATGAACCTAGTAAGTTCATCTTTTGATTTTAAAACTATTTTTCTTCAACATCCTCTTCCTCCACATTTGCACCACCACAACCATCTATAAAGGCACAAAAAACTGCTCCAACGACCACTTCAAACCCTCCATTAAGTTCGATACTTGTAGCCGAGTCGTAATCTACAATTGCTCCTGATTGAATGATTTGTGTGGAAGTGATTGTACCATCCGTTTCATAATCAGCAGTAGCCATTTCATTACCTGATAAAGCATAATTGCTTGGACAAGGATTTGTACAAGCAGGATCTGTATTGGGTAAAATAGTAATAGTCGTTTGAATATCTTCTAAACAGTTGTTGCTATTGGTCACAACTACTCCAACAACATCTCCATCATTGAATGAGGTAGAAGTATAAGTATTATAAGCTCCATTCTGAACTTCTTCACCAATGTCATATGCTCCATTTGTATTAGCATCAATGTAAAAGATATAGTCGGTTTCGCCAGCAGGCGAGACCGTGACTGTTGCCATTGTACCTGAACATACAGGTGAATCGTCAACGATACTTGGTGTAAATGCAGGATGGACAGTTACTGTAAAACTCGAATTCAAAACATCCATACAACCGTTGGCATCGGTTACATCCAAAAGTTGATAGGTAAAAGTGCCTTGTGTGGCTGTACTTTGAGGCAATAAAGCTGTATTTCCAGTAGTGGTAATCGTTTGTGGAGTCCCTCCATTTATGGTGTAGCTAACTGTATAAGGAGCCGTTCCACCAGAGCCTTGAATCGTTACATCTTCTGGACTTGCATTCTGACATAAATCACTTGAACCATTAACTGTTGCTACGGGAGGGAGACTTTGCTGTACACAACTTGATGTGTAAGTAAATACAAAATTTCCTGCAGGCGATGTATGTGTAAAAGTATTATTTAAAAAATCGACAGAGACGATTTGACTTGCATTGCTATCATCACCTGAATTAAAATTACAATTACCTTGAAAAGAATCATCTTCATGTGACTCTACTAATAAATCTATCGTAGATTGTCCGCAGGCTGTATTTCCCAAATTTACGAATAAAGGTAAAGCTCCACATACACTTATGTTGATAAAATTTGATGGAGGCCCTGAATCTCCATTTTCGTTTACGTCAAAATAATTACGTGCACCATTAAATAAAATGACCCATTCTGCTTCATTTCCTCCATCAGAAGTAGCAGGAAAAGAAATATTCGTGATTTCAATCATCACTTCATTACTGACATTAGTAGCACAAGGGCCACTTTCCTCAGCTTGTACGGCTATGTTAGCATCTATTTTTCCCCAACCAAAATTTGAATTTCTTTGTGGATAATAATCTGCTGATTGAATCAACGCAGTCAAAACTTGGTCTTTACTCCAAGATGGATTATTGCCCCAAACCAAAGCAGCAATACCTGCAGTAGTTGCTGTTGCACACGAAGAACCACCTACATAGCCCAACTCTCCACTATTCATACTATTGGTGACTGATAAATTTCCATTATTGGCTCGTTCCATACAAATTACAAAGTCAACTTCTGGTCCATCATGACAATTGTTACAGCGTTCTCTTTGACTAGCAGTTGTTACACCCGTAACGGCCACAGTTTCAGGCATCCAAGCTGGAAAAATAACAGGATACCAACTCGTAGCTCCTGTAGAAGTACCTGCTGCTGCAAAAATTAATTTGCCTTTTCCATGTGCATAAATAACACCATCGCTGACTGCACCATTTGATGAGATATTTCCCAAAGACATACT
>JAHDEQ010000216.1 GCA_020628755.1 Saprospiraceae bacterium | reverse complement strand
AGGAGGCAGTCGTGATTTTAGTACTATCTGCATCGAAGTAGAGTTTTTCGAGTCGGATAATTTGCCCTTTTCTCAAATTAGAAGCATCCGTGAGGGCCATATTGATTTGTTTGGTCACTTCCACTTTAGTAATAGTAGAACAACCACTCTGATCTGTAACTGTCACCGTATGCGAACCAAGCGTCAAGTTTTTGGCCTTTTGTTTGCGAGAGCCACTACTCCACTCATAAGAAAAAGTACCTGAACCGCCTGATGCATTGACATAAGCAATACCATCTCTTTTTCGTGTACCTGTAACCGCCTGATCCATAACCGCAACGGCCTCTATCGGGTCGGGGGCTTCCAAATAAATATTTTGATATTGTACATTTCCCGAAGCATCCGTTACAGTCACCGTATAATCTCCTGCTCCAAGATTAGAGACCAATTTTCCGTCTAAAGATTCTTTATTCCACTTGTAAACATAAGGTGGCATGCCACCTTCTACCGAAAGATTAATCGCTACATTATTATCATCCGCACATCCCAACTCACCAGATACATCATAACTAATCTTTAGAACTGAATTTTGATTTGCAATATTTTTATTTGTCGAAGCATAAATTTCTCCACCAATTTGCACTGTTGCGACATAGCCACAACCTGCTTTATCGCCAATTGTTACTTGATGCTGCCCTGGCGAAAGTCGGCGAGCATTGGCTTTGGTTTCGCCATTGTCCCATTTAAAAGTATAGGGTTTTACTCCACCTTCTACTTTAATTTCGGCAAGACCATTATCTTTGCCACCCGTTGCATCCGAAGTACTCGTCACATTTACACGCATCCGATTATCTTCAATTTTAGCACCTGCTTTTTTGGTAACACCGTTGGCATCTTTGACGGTTACAGAAAATAATCCTGGGCCTACATTTTGAGGATTTGGCCCCGAAAAAGGCGCATCCCATTCGTATTCATAAGGAGGTGTGCCGCCTAATACTTTGACAGCCAAAACGGCATCATCGGTATTGCCCATGCAACTGAGTTCTTTTTCGATAACACAGGAAATCGTCATGGTAGCTTCTCGTTCAATCAAGAAAAGTCCTTCATTTGTGCCTACCCAAAGCGCATCATCTTCGTCCACTTTGATGCAGTTGATGCTCTTGGCCGTAAAACCATTGCTTGAATCATAAACTTCAACTTTGTCATTCAGTACATCAAAACGAGTGATAATATCAGAAGCGACCCACAATTTGCCTTTACTATCGTAGGCAATTTCTCGGATTTGACCACGCGACAAACGAGTATCCATATCGTCGAGCATCCAACGATTGACTTCATCAATTTTCCAAAGGTATTCGTCACCCATTACCCAAACATTAGTTTTGTCGGGAACGATAGAAAAGATTTTGGAATCTTTTTCGTACAGTTTGAATTTATCCTTTTCTTTCATCAAAACACCTGCCTCTGTACCTGCCCAAACCCGAGCATATTTGTCCACAAATATGCTATTGATTTGATTAGAAACAAGTCGAGAATTTTTATTGTCATAATGTTTTAAAAGACGAAAATCTCCTTTAGATGTTTTGTAGCAATACAAGCCTGTTTGGGTAGTACCAATCCATAGTTGCCGACTACGTTTGTCGTAAAACGTAGCATTGATTTTATTCTTGCCTTGTTCAGCGCTGTGGCTCTGAACTGCTTCAATTTTTCGGAGTTCGGCATTATCGGGTGCTATAATAAAATCATTATTGCCTCCACGTTGGCGGAGCAAAGCCCAATCGCCTTCTAAATCTTTTTTACTAGCATTATCTGCAGAATAAATTTGAAATAAGCCATCACTTGTAGCAATCCATTTGGTATTGGTATCGTCCACAAAAATATTTTGAATAGGAATATTTTTATCCAAAGCGGAGCAATGCAAAACACGCATGGCTTCGGCTTCTTCTTGTGCAAAGTTGGTTTGCGAAAGTAGCAATAAAAAGAAAAATAGGATTTGGATTTGCTTAGTCATTTTAGATTTGGTTCTGATTGTTGAAACAAGTATCTCTTTAAATTTGGTCTGTTTCAAACAAGAGAAATAAGAAACAGACTAAAGTCTGTGATACTTTGTTTAAGGTTTATACTTACGTGAAACAGAAACGATAAATGGGCCTGCGAAATTACGTGTTTTTAAGGAATTTGACCGCATCCTTCAATAAAAGCATGAAATTCTGCGCCTAATTCTACTTCAAAATCGGGTAATAAGTCAATACAAGTCCCTGCATCGTAATTAATTAGTGTTCCTGTAGAAATAAATTGATCGGAATCAATACCAAGATTGGTTTCAAAATCTTCATTGAGCGATTGTATTCCTGTGAGTTGATTGGTGTTTTCGTAGCCATCTACACAAGGCGAAGGGCCAATATTAAAGGTGCTACTACAACCCGAATAATCAGCAAGATCTCCATTCCAACCATTTTTCCATTTTCCGAAATGGCAGATACGATAGTCGCCTGTTGGCGCATCAAAAGGAATTTTCCATTGGATGGTAATGAGTGAAAAAGAAACACCATTTCGACTCCAAGTTAGTTTAGTATTGGTATCACGATCTAAATACAAAGGCATCCAGTTCGTTCCATCAAACCATTCAACCGTTAAATAAGTACTATTGGTTTTTAAATCATTGTTGGGATGCCCGCCCCAGAAAACGACTTGAGCCGTTTCACCTCTATTATAAGAACCATTAACGTCAGAATCAACATCTCCAAAATCGGTAAATAAAGGTTTGTCATCCAACAATACATTGACAGTTTGGTCTGCGCCTGCCGATGTAACAGGAATTGCTGGTTCAGGAAATCCCCAGGGGTCGAGTGTTGGATCAAGCATTTTTTGTGTGAGTCGTTCAAATTCTTGACGATAAGCTGCCAAAGTCCAAGGTCCAAAATGTGTACTCGCACCTTCATATTGTTGTAGTGCGTATTCTTCACGCGTGGTCACATAGCCAGCATAAGAATCCGAGTAGCCCGAAAAAACAGTCTCGGTAATGCCCGTATTGGGCATTGCCTGCACGGTTGATCGCACTCTCCGCCCCGCCATAATTGTAAATTCCGCTGGAGCGGCCAATAAAGCAAATTGTCCTATTTTGAAAATACTACTTGGTAAAATCCTAGGCGTTTGTGGCGAACCACTTCCATCATCGAGTGTCAAAAATATGGATTTTTCTTGATGGCATTGTTCAAAAGCATTTCCACTTGCAGGGTCATTGTTAATCATCCCTTCGGTAAATCCTGGGACACCGCTACGGCCATCTTCGGCACCTGCCGCAAAAGAAGAACCTAATGCTCCTTGACAAGTAGTTTGAACCAATCCATCGGTAAATCGTGGTGCAATCGTTATATCTGCAAAGTCGGCATAACGTGTGACGGATTCTATAGAACCCATCAATTGAATTGTTGCAGCGTTGTACAATTCAAGGGCTTTGTCAAATTGTCGGTAGCCGATAATGTCGCAACTTTCTTCTTCATTAGCACCTGGGCCAGTAGCATCCGTAGAATAATCTCCAGCAGGCGGAAGGTTCAAATTGGGCGACATATCGCCAGCATTGGTATTGGCAAAGGCAGCTACAAAGGCTTTGTTTTCTCCATAAGTTGAATTTTTGAGTCGCTCAAAGCGTAATGCTGCATAACCTTTGTTGTCGGCACTATTGTGTGCATAGGTTTTGCTCAAGCTCGTTGGATGAACTCCAAACCACGAAATCATACCTACCTCTGATTGACCTTGCATAAATTTGAGAACTGTCATCTCATCATCAATACTCGGAAAAGAACTAGCATCTACATTGTTTTGGTAAGCATTGAGTGAACGGTTGATACTAGCATTGGTAAGTGAACCTTTATTGAAATAAATACGACCTGATGCAAGGTTGTTGTGTGCTCGAACAATCGCTTGAAAAATTCCTTCGGTCATGTTCTCGAAATTTGTCCCCCAATAACCGCCTGTAGCTGTACTGTACAAGTCGTAGTGTGAGCAGCTTGCCGCTGCCACATGCGTATGTGTTGCGCTGATGACAACATTGCTATCATTATATAGACTACCGAATGCTGCTTGAAGTTTATCCAAAACAGCAATATTCATGGCTTGAAAAACAGCTCCTTTGTCAATACAAACAAAAACAACGGGCGTACCGCTAGGCTCTTGTATAATGTAAGCACGAGCATATTGGCGGTCTCGGATGCCTTCGTTGCGATGAAATGGGTCGGCATAACCAAAGAAATTGGTTTCGGCAATTTCGCCTGTGATGTCATAGATACCGACACCAATTTCGTAATTGTCTGTTTGAGCAGAAAGATTGAAGGAAAGGAAAAGGAGAAAAAGAAGTGTGTGTAAAATTCGGGCTATCATTTTATTGGTTTTGTTTTTATGTAACTGTTTTCCATTTTGGGAAACGACTTTGATAAAATCACCTCCCAGTAAGTTGATAAGAGAAAAAGGTTTTTTTGTCAAAATTTAGCTTTACTAAACTTAGCTATTCTATAAATCTACCCACAAATTTAGGAAAGCAACTTCTTCAAATATAAATTACTTTTTTATGGAAATATACTACTTCAAGCTCAAAAAACAAAGTATTTTCGGCTTCAAAACTGTATGCGATAGCTCAAATTTGGGATTAAACCGAGTTGATTCCGAACTACAATGGCTTCTTGTTGAAAATCGTAATACGAATAAGCTACATTTTCTTGATTGGTCGCATTTTGTAAATCGAGAGCGAGTGTGCTACTTCGTTTCCCTTTGCTTCGACGAAAATAAAAACGCATATCCACTTTAAAATAAGAACTTCCATCGAGCGAAAAAGCTTGTGTTTCATCAAAGCGGGTGTAGCCACTGCTTTGCGTGGCTACGAGATCGATTGGCGATTCTCGGAAGCCGCCTAAGTTGGTAATTCGAGCATTGACTCCCCAAGTTTTATCCTTTCCTTTTTTTGTTTTTGACCATTCTTTACCAAGCGTTGCATTTAAAATATAGCGTCCATCAAAACGAGTTGAACGTTCAATTCCATCGCCACCAACATACAAGGAACGATATAACGTTGCGTTTACTAAGTAATAAAAATCACCTTGTATATAGCGTTGCAAACTTGCTTCGATTCCATAATTTGTACCTGTTCCTTCGTTTTCCAGCACTTCATCTACCCAAGCCTCTACGAGATTGAGTGTCGAGTAAGAACGATTGGCCTCGTTGACAATCGGAATATCAAATAAATGTTGATAATAAGCCTCCAAAGATAACTTTGTAGTATTGGATAAATAGTTGGTATAACCCAAACTCACATGATGTGCTTTGCTCAAACCCAATTCTCTATTTTGAAATTCTGAAACATTGGCGGTATAAACTTGTGGACGTTGCAATTGACTTTGCAAACCATAAGCTAATGCCAAAAACTGCTTGGGTCTAAAATCCCATTTCACAGATGCCCTTGGTTCAAGGGCATCGCTGCCATTGAGTGTAAAATGGCTGTATTGCAAACCGACATTGCTCGTAAAAGTACCTTTTTGAAATTGCCAATTGCCATAAGGTTGAAATAAGATTCCGTCAAAATCTCCTGCTGCTACAGTTTCAAAGAAATTGAGGATTGAGAAATTGTTGAAATTGTGATATGTGGCGTTCGCTCCAAATTTAAACTTATTAGAAGGGTTTGCTTTAAAAGAGAAATCCGTATTAAAACCTAGTTTCTGATATTTTAGAATATCGTTTTCAAAAAGTGGGACTTTGGTCAAATCATCTCGAATTAAATCGCTTCGTCTTTCGGTGTCAACTGTCGAAAACACCAAAGAAGAAGTCCAAGCCAAACGCTGGTTGAGTGCTAATTTTAAATTAGCACCAACCGTTCCCATTTGGTTTTCAAATAAAATATCTTGATTGTCTTTTTGAAATTCCCAAAGGCTCGTATCACGCTGCGCTGTAAATTCATTTTTAGAAATACCTCCTACTCCAAAAATATTAAAACTTCCTTTTTTTAACGGAAAATTAGCATTAAAGGACAAGTCTTGAAACGAAATTGCCTCATCGCCCAATTGTACACCCAAAGCATCGAGTATTCCCACAAAAGAATAGCGATAATTAATCAGATAAGAAGCTTTTGATGATTTAGAAAATGGTCCTTCGGCCGCTAGGTCAACTCCCAACAAGCCCAATTCAACGGTATATTCTCGTTGCTCATCATTGCCTTTTCGCAAGTGCATATCCATTGTACCTGAAAGTGCATTTCCAAAACTGACGGGTGAAGCTCCTTTTAGAAAATTAGAATTACCCAACAATTGCGCACTCAAAATATTGACTCCGCCCCCACTTGCGGTGGGTCGGTCACTAAATGTTCCTGCATTGCTGAGGTGATTCGGATTGACTATTTCGACACCTTCTAATCGCCAAGCCATTCCCGCAGGGGAATTGCCACGAATCGAAATACCATTGGCTTGGTCATTGTCACTAACGACTCCTGGCAAACTTACTGCTAATCGCACAGGGTCATTGAAATTGGCAGGAAAACGGCGGGTTTCTTCAATAGATAAGGTATGAATTCCCAAAGGCACATCATTCCGATGGAGTGCCGTGCTAGAAGCACGCACTTCGACGGTTTCCAGTTCCTTACTCGACTCTTGAAGTTGAATATTTAAGACCAATTCTTTTCCAGCTTCTAATAAAATTTCAGGAATTAAAATGGTTTGATAACCCAAATAACTAAACTGTATTTGATAGCGTCCTACTAGAATTTCTTCTAGTCGAAAATTGCCATTAGTATCACTCGTTGTACCAATTTCAGTACCAGTTAAACTGATATTCACGCCAATCAAGGCTTGTTGATTGTCCTTGTCAATTACGTTTCCTCTAATCGTTTGGGTGTTGCTTTGGGCGATTCCCAATTGACTAAAAGAAATAATAAAAAATATTAATATAAATGAAATATCGTATCGTCTCATATTT
>JAHDEQ010000215.1 GCA_020628755.1 Saprospiraceae bacterium | reverse complement strand
ACTTAGGCTTCAGTTGCTTCTTTTCAAGAGCAACTGAGCCTCATTTTTAACCAAAAAACTTAAAACAAAATGAGAAGCAAACACGGAAGGCACGTTCCCATGTGGGAACTCATCGAACGTACTTGTAGAAAAGATGATCCTTGTAACAAAAATTTTAGCAGCTTTTTCGGTTATCTTTTTGAACGAGGTGATGATACTCAGTTTAGCGAAGACCAATTAATCGCTATAGCACAAGGCATGATTGACAGACCTGCTAAGGACACTCCTGACTTACCAACTCCAATCGGTTTTGCTATTTTCGGACAGTTTATTGACCATGATATTACGCTAGATGTCATCACTAAATTGGGCGAAGCATTCAACGATGTCGAGCAATTAGAAAACATTCGTACTCCACGATTAGAATTAGATTCCATCTATTTGGCAGGCAAAGAAGCAAGCCCCTTTTTATATGAGAAGGATAGCGATAAAATGATAATCGGAACGAGTGACAATCTACTCGATGTACAACGCAATCGAGAAGGTACAGCAATTATCGGCGACCATCGAAACGATGAAAATCTTTTTATCAGTCAAATGCAAAGCCTTTTTATCCGATTTCACAATTGGGTAGTTGATAGAGGCCATAATTTTGAAGAAGCCCAAGAATTTGTACGTCATACTTACCAACAAATTATTGTCGAAGAATTTTTACCTGAAATAATCAGCGACGATGTGCTTGGCCCTTTAATGGAAGGTTTTGAAAATGGAAAACTTCCTTCAGAATATATCAATTGGTCAAAAGTTGCGCATATGCCCGTTGAGTTTTCAGCGGCAGCCTATCGCTTTGGGCATTCACACGTTCGCCAAAATTACCAAGTCAACGATAGTCTAAGCGGAAACTTATTTGATTTTGGTGGCTTCGAAGCAGTTCCTATTGGTAAAAATGTTGATTGGAAATTCTTCTTTGACCTCGACGGCAAGAGTTTTCTTAAATGTCGGCCTATTGATACCAAACTAGCAAGTGCCTTATTTGACCTACCTTTTGCCGAAGTTGGCCTAAAAAATCTAGCCAAACGAAATCTAGTTCGTGGTCAGCTTACCTTTGGCTTGCTTTCGGGCGAAGAAGTAGCCCGAAGAATTGGAATTAAACCGCTTCCAAAACATCATGTAATTAAAAAACTAGGCCTGAAACAAACGCCTCTTTGGTTTTATATTTTGGCCGAAGCCGAACGCAATGGTGGCAAGCTGGGCAAAGTTGGCGGTACTATAGTCGGAGGTACATTACTACAATTGCTGCTACAAGATAAGAACGCTTATATCAATAAAAACCCTGATTTTAACCCTTTTGATTTAATACCAAAAACCAAATCAATCATCGCAGGGGTCGCCAAGGCAGTCACCGATTATCCTGCCTAACCCTTAAACCCGAATGGAGACAAATATTTTGTCTCCATTCAACCTCTTAATACCAAAACCAAATTTAAACAAAATACCAACGTGTATCATACTCCACACACGAACAACCTTTTGTATCATGAGATACTTATTTATTACGCTTACCTTTTTACTTATCAGTACTATGGCCATTCAAGCTCAAAATCAAAGCAAACAACAATTGATAGACAGGATTGTACATGACATCATAGACAATCCAACTAAAGATATGACCAAAGATTTTGATGAACTTGTCAAACTTCAATTCACCAATTCGGATTACGATAATCTACTACAACGAATTGAAGATAATGGGAATCTCAAAAACGAATCCTCTGCCAAACGAGGTGTTCTTGGCTATCTCAACAAAAAAATACACCGAAAAAGGCTAAAGCGTTTTTACAAAAAAATGAAAAAAGGCTTTAGAGATATAGATGATACTGATAAGAAAAAAACCATCCTGGCCGAAGGAGATTCATGGTTTATGTATCCTGTTTTTATTCGTGATATTATTGACAACCTCAACAAAGAAAAGAACTTTTCTATTTATAGCCTTGCTTTTGGTGGAGACTGGTTATCCAATATTATTTCTGAAGATACTTATTATAATGAGTACAAAAAAATTAGTCCTGATGTATTGCTTTTAAGCGGTGGCGGAAATGATATAGCTGGCAATAATAATGTTGCTACCTTTTTAAATGCCATTGATATTGTTGAAGATAGTACAAAACAAGAGCAGCGCCAATGCTACAGCAGAGCTGCAGCATTGAAGTCTTTGGCCAATGATCCCGAATTCAAACTCGAACCCCATGTAGCTTCTTCCATTCAAATGACCTTACAAGCTAGTCTTGCCAATACCTACCAAGAAGCTATGTGTAGTATCTTTCTGCAAGATTTGGAAAAAAATCTAAGTATCTCAAAAAACGAAAAATATCAACAATACTATCAACTTCATTTTGATGCTTCTAAATACGTCAATAAGAGATTTACCCAATTTCTTAAACTCGTAGAACTACAATACATCATATTGATAGAAAAGGTAAAAAAAGCCAACCCCGAAAAATTTGAAGATATGCACATCATCTTGCAAGGCTACGACTATCCCATACCATCGGACAAAAAAGGAACGGGTCTCGTTCAAATCCTAACAAACATTTTTATGGGCAATGGCAATTGGCTCTTGCGCCCCATGACCCTCAAAGGAATTTTGGATAAAGACCAACAAAAAAGGATCATGCAAATTCTTATTTTTCAATACTACGAAACACTCGAAAAAATCGTACATCGTTACCCCGAAAATGTCTCTATTATAGACTCCCGAAACCTTATAAAAAGACCCAAAGATTGGTACAATGAGCTACACCCCAAAGCAGCAGGTTTTGCACAGATTGCTGCTGCTTACAAAACCGTAATTAATGGTTCTATGCGAGGTATCCGATATATTGTAGAAAGCGGTAATTTTATCAAAATAAAACCTCAAGAAGCCATCACACAACATTCTGACATACACGATCACTAAACCAAATACCATATCATGAAAACAACAATCTTCATAAGTCTATTACTAATTTGCTCAATTATGCAAGCTCAAACTACTAAAAACGACCAAATAATTTCCAACGACCGTATCCTCATCGTTTCAGGCGGTGGTGCTGCTGGTGCATGGGGCGCAGGACTCTGTACTGCACTCTCCAAAAAATACAATGGCAATTACAAAGTTGCTCTAGGCACGAGCACAGGAGGACTCATTGCTCCATTCATTATCAACCAAAAATACGACGAACTCAAAGAAGGCTATACAAATATCAATTCTGATAAAATTTTCAAAGTCAACCCATTTCGAATTGACGGCGAAAAAAAAGGAGAAGTAAGACCAGTCTTAGCACTTTGGCGAATACTGGCTAAATACAAAACACTTGGCGATAGTAGAAACCTAAGAACAACGATTCGGGAACTTTTCTCACCAGAAGACTACCAAGCTATCAAAGACCATCCCGAACAAGATGTCTTGGTTACTGTAGTCAACGTACTCCAAGATACCGTCGAGTACAAATCACTCAGTAAACTCACTGAAACTTACGAGGATTTCACCAATTGGATGTGGGCATCAGCCAATTTTCCAGTATTTATGTCTTTGTACAAAAAAAGAGATGCCAACAATCAAAAACAATATTATGTTGACGGTGGCATAAAAGAAAGTATTCCGCTACGAAAAGCATTAGAAATAGCTCGTGAACGAGATATTTATAACATTGATGTTGTAATACATAGTACAGACAAACCCATACCAAAACAAATTGAAAAGATGAATATTACCACTCTACTCGGCCAGACAATTGATATATTTAGAAGCGAAGTTCGACAAAACGATATTGATATACAAAACCTCAAAACCCTAGAAGTTTACGTCAATCAAAAACTAAGTACCGACGAACAAAATTTGCAAAAAACTAGAGTCAACTTCTATTTTATGTCCAAAGAAGATACAGAGAAAATCAAAAACCAATTGGTTTTTGAAAAAGATGTGATGAATGGTTTGTGGCAAGAGGGTTACAAGGCAGGACAAAACCAACACGAAGATTGTGTTGTCAATTTTGAATTTTACAACCGAGACCTTGACAATAATCTTTTGATTCAAAAACTTTGTCCCTTAAAAAAGGAACAGCTTGATTATGCATCTAAACAAAAAAACACAAAAGGCCAATAAAACTCTCTCTCTCGTTTTTTTTTGCACTGGGCAGACAACTAAAAGTTGTTTGCCCAACTCTTTTCTTTTTTCCCTACCTTTGCAGCAAAAAGTTGTATGTCCAAACCAAAACCGCCAAAGGTAAGTTTTCACGATTTTCTGGATAAATTTCCAGAAATCGAACTCCCCGTTACACTGACCAATGATACACAACTCGAATTTAGTCGCTCCAATGAGCCTCTTCCACAAGCTATGGTTGCCAAATTAATTGCAGCTATTGAAGGCGAAGATCCCGACGAATTTACGGAGTTTGTCCCTTGTCTAAAAATTCCAAAAACACATGATTTTCATGCCATTGTATATTGGAAAGCTGGTTTGATGAGTTATCAGTACATTTTAGCTACTCTCACCAAAAAAGGCGAATTAATTGATAAAGCTGCTATTGCAGGAACTTATTCGGACGGCGAATCGTTAGTACAGTCAGTAGCAACTATTGAAGATGATTGGATTATTTACATTATATCAGGAAAAACCGAAGCAGAACAGACAAGCTACGATGCCTCTTCTAGTAAAGCCTTCAACCTCGAATTGCTCGCCACTGGTGAAATTATTACTTCAAATTAAAAACGTGCAAACGTGTTCACGCCTGCCTGACGGCAGTCTGGTATCTACGTGTTCACGTTAAAACAAAACCAAACGTGAACACGTGAACACGTGCGAACGTACAAACGTTATTCTATGACTAAAAAACGAAAAAAAATTAAAATTAAAGGCAAAAAACTAACGTCTAAACAACTCCAAATCGAACTCACAAAACTCTTTACAAGACAATCTCGAAAACGACTGAGTGCCAAACAAGTTATCAAAAAACTAAAGATAGCCAATACCAAAAGTTCTGTCGAAGATGCTTTAAAAAAATTGGTAGAAGCAAAGGTCTTACGGCTTATTGCAGACTATAAATATGCTTTGGTTCGTAGCGACCAAAAAGCGATTTTGAATCCAAAAAGTAAGAATGAACACCACGAAGGTATTGTTGATATGACCCGAACAGGCTCGGCCTATATTCTAGTCGAATCTTTGGAAGATGATATTTTTGTACCTGCCAAATATACGCATGGTGCTATGAACGGCGACACCGTTCTAGTACGAGCTTTTTATCCACGAGGTCGTCAAAGACCCGAAGGCGAGGTGATGAAAGTCCTCAAACGAAAAGCGGAACATTTTATCGGCACCTTGCATTTAAGTCGAAAATTTGGGATTGTTCATGTGCAAAATAAAAGTCAAGAACTCGAAATATATGTAGATTTGAGTGAACTCAAAGATGCAGAAAACCGTGATAAGGTTGTTGTAAAAATAACCAATTGGCCTCGCAAAGCCAGCCACAAACCCATCGGTGAAATCACCTCGGTTTTGGGACAAGCTGGCTCGTCTGATATTGAGATGAAATCCATCTTAATCAATAATGGTTTTGAACTCGAATTTCCAGAAAATGTTATGGCGCAAGCCAATCGTCTTTCGACAGAAATTAGCGAAGAAGAAATTGCCAAACGACGTGATATGCGAGAGGTCACAACATTTACAATTGACCCTTTAACGGCAAAAGATTTTGATGATGCGCTTTCAATACAACAACTCGAAAATGGACATTACGAAATTGGAGTTCATATTGCAGATGTAACGCATTATGTAAAACCCAACACGGTTTTGGATAAAGAGGCTTTTAAACGTTCTACCTCGGTATATTTGGTAGATAGAGTGCTGCCGATGCTGCCCGAAAAGCTGTCCAATGAGCTTTGCTCATTGCGACCGAATGAAGATAAATGTACCTTCTCCGCCGTCTTTACTTTTGATAAAAAAGATAATGTTGTGGAACGTTGGTTCGGAAAAACCCTTACACATTCTGACCGAAGATTTACCTACGAAGAAGCACAAGAAGTTATCGAAACAGGCAAGGGAGATTTTGCAGAAGAAATAACAATTCTCAACCGAATTGCTAAGAAATTGCGGAAGAAAAAATTCAAAAATGGAGCAATTGCCTTTGAAGCCGAAGAGGTCAAATTCCGATTGGATGACGAAGGAAATCCAATAGAGGTTTATGTCAAGGAACGCAAAGAGGCGCACATGCTTATCGAGGATTTTATGCTCTTAGCCAACCGAGAAGTAGCAACATTTATCCATAAAAAAGCCAATGGACAAGAGATTCCTTTTGTTTATCGCATCCACGATGAACCCAACCCAGATAGAGTTGCTGATTTTGGAAGATTTGCCAAAGAATTGGGTGTAACGATTGATGTTAATAATCCAAAAGCGATTGTGGAGTCCTTCAATAATTTGGCAAAAATGGCTCGTAAAGATCCAGCGCTCAAAATGCTCGAACCACTTGCCATCCGTACGATGGCAAAGGCCATTTATAGTACCGAAAATATTGGTCACTATGGATTGGGCTTCGATTTTTATTCGCACTTCACCTCTCCTATTCGACGTTATTCGGACGTTTTGACACATCGAATTTTAGAACGAAATTTGGAAAAAACCTATCGTACCAATAAGGAGAAATTGGAAGATAAGTGTAAGCATATTTCGGCAATGGAGCGCAAAGCAATGGATGCCGAGCGTGAGTCGGTCAAGTACAAGCAAGTCGAATTTATCGAAAAACGTATTGGTGAAGAATTTGAAGGTGTCATTTCTGGTATAATAGACCGAGGTTTGTTCGTAGAATTAGTGGCCAACAAGTGCGAAGGCATGATTGGGTTTGACCAGTTCAATGAAGCCTTTTCAGTTCAAGACAGTCGCCTCAAAGCAGTTGGAAAACGTAGTGGTCGCACCTTTAAAATGGGCGATACTTTACGTGTAAAAATTACTGCTGCAAACTTAGAGAAGCGACAGATTGA
>JAHDEQ010000214.1 GCA_020628755.1 Saprospiraceae bacterium | reverse complement strand
AATTGCCGAGCTAAATTCAAAGGAACTACCATTAGAATTACTTACTGTCTTGGAGTAAGCAGTTTCTAAAATATTATTATAAGATTGGTCGAGCAAATTGTCGAGGGAGTTGCGTTTTAAGGTTTGGTAAAAACCGTTGCTGTTGGCATTATTCAGTAAAACACTACCTGTGTTTTGTGCGCTAATTGCATATTCGTTGACAAAATTTCCTCGTTGAAAAACATTTACACCACTCAAAGAGATATTCATTGAAATATCTTGATTATTATTATTGGTGTATAAAATGTCTGCCATTCGACCGCCCCAACCCAATGAATTGACATCCTGTGGTACGCTCGTTTGCCAATGTTGCCGTTGGTCAATATGCGAAAATAAGGCAAAAGGGACATTGGTTTGATTTAAAAAATCATTGACCGTAGTTGGTTGAACCAAAGCTCCTACATTGGCTACAAAAGCAGCATTTCCATTTTCAAATAGGTTTTGAACATTGGTCAAACTTGGATGTAAACCCAATTCTAAACCAGGCGTATTGCTTGGATTGATGGGCAATAAGTCGTTTTGAGCTAATGCTAAAGTACCACGCGAGGCTGCATATTGAGCGTACTCGCTCGCACCTCTAGGTGCAAGCATATTGGCACTGTCATTGCCTCCTTGCAGCATAATACAAACAAGAGCTTTATAATCATTTCCAGTTCGGATAAAAGGACGATTTGCAGCCGCCGCCGCACTCATCAATCCCATATTGGTAATTCCCGACAATAATGATGTAACGCCGATTGAAGCACAGCCCATGCTGACTCTTCCTAAAAATTCTCGACGTGTATGTTTATGTTTAGCCATTTGCTTTCTTTTTAGTGCTCACGTGTTCACGTATCTACGTGTTCATGTGGCTAAATAAACGTGAACACGTAGATACGTGAACACGTGAATACCTTTTTACTTTAAAATCGTATAATCTGCTGAAGCGACGATGAGATAAATTCCCATTTCGACGGCATCTTCATTAGTGGAGTTATTGTGATTAATCAATTGTGTCATTGCATTTTGGACGATAGTTTTTGTACCATCCGATAGTTGGCCATGACATAAAATAATATCCAAACGATCGATGACGGTATCCACTCCATTGACACCGTTGGCATCCAAAATAGCAATCTCATCAGAAAAATCAAGCGAAGGACTATCCGCATCATTATTAGCTAATCTGGGACTATTTGGATTGACTGCTGTGAAATTTCTAAATGGTCTTGTACGAATAGCATCTTCCATCCAATTCAGATAATGAATGGAAGTAACCGAATGTAGAATTTGAAATTCAGGAGAAACCATGTCATTGGGTTCTACATAAGTATCTTCGGCATAAAAAGGCGTAAAGAAATTGAAAACCGTAGGCGCACCCATAAATACTTGTTCAACTTCATCAAACTGACCACTAAAGTCTTCATACCATAAATCACCCGAAGGGCTATCAATGTCAAAGCCTCTACACAATGTAATAAATCGCTCCATTGGTTGGCGAAGTTTGCCTGTTTTGAAATCGCTATCAATTGATATACAATCACGTGCTTCGGGGTCTAGTAAAACGGCTTTGAAAACGGCTTCCATATCGCCACGAACTCCTTGTCCATTATTATTAAAAACGGTAGCCACCCGATTGACATAAGCGGGTGAGGGATTGGATTTGACCATTTGTTGTATCAAACGATAAGCAATAAAAGGGCCAACATTGGAATGATTAAATAATAAATCAATGACATCATTGATGTCTTGCATCCCAGGTTGTCCCGCAGGGATAACAGAATCATCAATCATTATTTTTTGCCCTTGGTCATGATGTTCTTCCCACATAATCATAGGGAGTGTTTTATCATATCGTCTAAAAAGATTATTAAATCCAACTGACTGTCCTGCTAGACTTGGAAACAACTCTAAATCATAAGCTGCACCTGAAAGTCCAGTAAAGACTTTGGCAAGTTCTTGAATGTCAAAAATATCATACGTAGGAATAGGCATTCCATTATCATCCGTTTTTTGAGTACCATCATTATTTAATTCCCAAAGACCTATGGTAAATAGTTGCATGATTTCTCTTGCATAATTCTCATCAGGTAAGGTACCTGCAATGGGATCTGCTTTTTGGTTTTGAAAATGACTCAAATAACTTCCCATGACAGGATGCATCGTTACCTCAAATAAAATATCTCTAAAATTTCCGAAAGCTCCTTCGTATAAAATGTCATGATAATCAGAACCGCCATAACCAACATTACCTAATGCGATGCTTCTGGTAGAAAGCACCAAAATTTGATTTAAAGCAAAAGCAGCTTTGGTTCGCAATACATCATTACCTTTAAATGCTTTATCCCAAAAAATGAAATCGGTAAATGTGCGGGCACGACTAATTTCTGATTCCGTTCCTGGATGAACGGCAACAATCATATTTATTATATCTTGGTATAAAGGTTTATACGTATCTAAATAATTGGTGTAAGGCAAGGCGATTTGTTCGTCAATCCATGCTTCAATGCCGACTTGTGTAACGTATTGAATTTCTTCGTATGAACCTCCAAATCCAGCTTGCGCTAAAAAACGAGAAGCTCCTGCCATATCAGGAAAAAGACCAGTACCATTCAGCGTGTTTTCGGCAGCATTAGCATTTTGATTGTCGCTAGAGGTGGCGGTAACACCAATGGTGTTACCTGTTCCGAAATGGTCTTGATAAACTTGTGCTTGTAAAATTCCAAAAATGAAACTCAACAAAAATGCAAAGAGAAGTTTTTTGCAATGTATTTTCATACAAAGTAGTATTTGATATTTATCAATAAAAATAGTCTTTCTTGAAGTGAATTTTAGCGGAGAGTCCAAAGATAATTAATCGAAATTAATTATCATAATCAACATGTTGTTAGCAAAATTGGAGTTTATGTGACACTCAATTTATCTTTTGAAAGGAATTACATTTTTCAAAAATAGCACGATTAGAATCTTCTTTTTTCCATTGCAAATCATCTATTAGTTTTTGTCCAATATCTTTTCCTAGATAATAGTAAGCGTCCCATTGTGGCTCATCAAAAAACTGGTCAGAAGTACTTTGATGTGGAAAATTGGGCGTATAAATCTGATACGTATCTCGGTCTAAAGTACGGCGTTGTGCTTTGTATTTGGCTTCAAGTTCAGGATTCGTATTTTTGCTTTTAGTAGTTTGAGAAGCAAAAATGCGGTCACGCAAATCTTTGGCTTCCCGCTTTTGTTTACGTAAAGTAAATTCCTTTTGCGGCAAAATACTTGATTTGATATAGATAAAAACGCCTGTGTAATCTTTGGAATAACTGCCTTTCATTCCTCTGATTTTGCCTACCGCAAAATGATTTTTAGAAAAACCTGTCGTCAAATTGGGTTGAATAATATCAGTTGGGTCTGCATCTTTATCAAATTCGATGATGATGCCCAATTCGTTTCTAGCTCGTACAAACAAGTTGCGTAAGTCCGAAAAATTGAAGCCTTTGTCAGCACCAGCATCTACTACAATAATGGTTTTGACATTGCGACGAAGCAATTCATAAACGGCTAAATTTTCGATATGTCCACCGTCTGAAACTTGGATTTGAAAAGTCGTTGTACTTGCTTTTCCGAATAACTCCAGAAAAGTATATTTGGGCCACCAAGTCAAAGGCGGTTTTTTGAGTTGTGGATTAGAAGCCAAAATTCCAGTTCGTACATTGGCCACTCCTAACAATACTCGAAGCGGCGCAGGCAAATTGTAATTGCCCATAAAAGTATTGACCGCCGCCGCACTTGTTGCCATTGCCGTTGACAATTTGATATTGCAAAAATGTTTTGATTTAGTTGCTATATATCGAGTTACTTGGCTTCCACAAAATAAAGGCGAAAACAAAAAATAATTGGACTTTATCCGACCTCGATACGATACCGAATTGGTACTTGCATAGTTGTCATAATTGACATTGACGGCTGCATTGATAAGCGGGTAAGGAGCTTTTGGATTGTTTAAATTTTTGAGTGAAATGAATTTGTTTTTCCAAAGATAAGCTCGTTGTAAACGGAATTTATAAAACCAATGAGGTGAGGTGAAATTCGGACAAAACAAAAGCCCAGCTAGTGCTGCCAGCACTAGCATCACAACTAAATGGCCCCAGTTCGGTAAAAAATCGAACCATCCAAAAGTGCTATGAATTTTATAATAAATTATGGGCAAAATAATCCACATCAGATTCAAAACAACTGCCAAAATTCCGACCAATCCTAAAATTGCATAACTCACAATTCGCCCAAAAGTCCGATTTGGAAAAAGCAATAAATAACGACGATAATCCATCAAATGCTTTATCGTTTCGTAGGAAAACAAGTCTTGATAAGAAACGGGATTTTTCCCATTCAAGACACTATGTATATAAGAGGCCAAATAACCGCCACCCGAAACCGAACTCAAATAATCGGTTTTTTGCAATACACCAATTGCATTGAGTCGCTCCATAATTCCTAAGCAAATCGTCGCCGAACGAATACCTCCACCCGACAAAGCAATGCCCAAAGAATCTTCCTCCAAAGGCGTATCAAGGCCCTTCGCCTTGCGACGTTCTTGTACGTGAACTTGCTCGGCTTCGAGTAGTTCTTTGATATTGATGGTATTTTTTCGGTTGTTCATTTAGAAATTATAGTGAACAAAAGGCTTTCCTAAACTTGTGGGCTGGAACTAGATAAAGCTAATTTTTTAGAACTAAAAAAAACTTTACTAGACTTTTCACAACTCAATTCTTCCCACAAGTTTAGGAAAGTAATTACAAAACCAAAAGTCCAAAGTTTCTCAAATCTTCCATCTCTTGGCTATACCAAAACAAGGTAAAATCTTTGAAAATAGTTTCATAACTTACTTTTAATTTTCCATAAGTTAGACAAGGGTTTTCCGAAATTTTAAGTAGCTCCAATTGTTCAATAAGCCATTCTGCTTTTTCTTGTTCCAGATGAATTTCGGCTTGAGCAGTTTTACTATTAAAAATCAATTCATACATCGAAACGACTTTCTCTTTTTGCTGAACTTCATAAATAGCGTACAAAGGTTCGCCGCCGAGCCAAACCAATTTAGAATTGGTTTTGGGCTGGCTTTGGTCGGGTTTTTCCAAACAGTTTACAATAAAATCAGGTTCAATTGTCGTTGCTGGAATTTCAAAATCAAACCACTCTTGCAAGTCAAAATCAAATCCAATATCGTGCATATAATTGAAAAGTGATTTCTTTAAACCATAAGAAAAAATATTGTGGTCAATTCCCGTCGAATCTTCAAATTGAATATCGTTATTGGCGAAAGTAATTTTTTCATATTTTGGTAAAATGCCATAATCTTCCGGCGCAAGCCCCACAGGACTGTGGGCCGTCAGCGCAAACTGATGCCAAAAACCCGATTGCAGCACACCAGACTCAAATAACTGCCGAACCATTTCCAAACTATCAACCGTTTCTTGAACGGTTTGTGTCGGATAAGCATACATCAAATAGGCATGAACTAAAACTCCAGCTTCGGTAAAATTTCGAGTTACTTGAGCAACTTGTTCGACCGTTACACCTTTTTGAATAAGGTCAAGCAATCTATCAGAAGCCACCTCCAAACCGCCCGAAACAGCAATACAGCCCGACGCTTGTAGCAAGCGACATAAATCATAATTAAAACTCTTTTCAAAACGAATATTTGTCCACCAAGTCACGACCAATTTGCGGCGAATGATTTCGATGGCCAAGTCACGCATCAGTGCAGGCGGCGCAGCTTCGTCCACAAAATGAAAACCATTTTCGCCCGTTTGCTCAATCATCGCTTCCATTCTATCCACCAAAATTTTGGCAGCAATAGGTTGATAATTGTTGATATAATCCAAAGAAATATCGCAAAACGTACATTTTCCCCAATAGCAACCATGCGCCATGGTGAGTTTATTCCAACGTCCGTCGCTCCACAAACTATGCATGGGATTGGCAATTTCAATCACCGAAATATACTGGTCGAGCAACAAATCAGAATAGTCAGGTGTCCCCAAATCTTTTTGTGGATAATCTTTTCGCAGAGAGAAGTTATTGTAAAGAACTTCGCCCTTGTCGAGCAAAAATGTTCGTTTATAAAAATTATAATTTGGATTTTTTGAAGAAGGATTTAAAATATTGGAGACTAATAATTCAATCGGTAATTCTCCATCATCGAGTGTGATAAAATCGAAATATTCAAACACTCGTTTATCCGACACCGAACGCAGTTCGGTGTTTGGAAAACCGCCGCCCATTGCTGTTTTTATACTAGAAAAATTGCTTTTAATAAACTGAGTACAACGAAAGGCACTGTATAAATTCCCAGGAAAAGGAACAGAAAAACAAACCAATTTTGGTTGCACTTCCTCCAGCCGTGCCGCCAAAATCGAAAGGGTAATTTGGTCAATATAGGAAGGTTTATTTTGTAACTCCTCATGTAATTCATCAAAGCTATTTGCGCTTCTTCCCAATCGTTCAGCATAACGGCTAAAACCAAAATGTTCGTCCACGCTTTCTACAATAAAATCGGATAAATCTTCTAAATACAAGGTCGCCAAATGCTTGGCTTTATCTTGCAAACCCATACTTCCAAAAGCCCAAAGAAGGTCGTCTAATTGTTCAAAACGACTAGCTCTAGGTAGAAAAAAATCAGAACAAATCTGTCGAGCTGAGGTCGCTTTTTTGCCTTGCAAAAAAGCGATGACGGTGTCAATGGTTTTAATATATTCTTCCCGTAAGGTAAAGATACGTTGAGCATTTTCGGACTCGATTCGTTCTTCTTTTAAAGCAAAATCAAACAAAGAAATCAAGCCTTCTTTACAAAAGATTTTTAAAATCACCTCAATTCCCAAATCCATTTGAAAGCTCGAAATCTCCTTGGTATTGAGAAAACCTTTGAGATAAGCCGTTGCAGGGTAGGGCGTATTGAGTTGTGTAAAAGGAGGCGTTATGAGGAGTAAGTCTTT
>JAHDEQ010000213.1 GCA_020628755.1 Saprospiraceae bacterium | reverse complement strand
TGGCTTGGCGAGTTTCTTTGATAGGTTTTGGTTTTGGCGGTGGTTCGAGTTCCAAGGTTTCGATCTCGTCAGTCGTTTCAGTAACATCGTGGACTTCAGTTTCTACTTCTTCGTACTCGACAAATTCACCTTTTTCTCGTTCTTCAAATTTTTCTTTTACTGACTTGATTTTTTGCTTAAATAAAGCTTTTCCAAAAAGAAAAGCGGAGACACTTGAAAGCAAAGCATTAATTAACAAATCAAAACTTAAGAAATATAATCCAAGAATAACAGCTAAAGCAACCAAGGCATAAATCCAATTACGAGAAGACAGATTAAATATCCATTTTACAAAGTCGGTAATGACCGTATAATCAATAAATGCAGTGATGAGCAAAAGCACAGGAGCTACTATCCAAGCAAAAAAGGATAATACTGCACTTAAAAGATAGTAAGCCACCACAAAAAAGATAATTAAACCTATGATTGCTGAAATACTTCCAAGAGGATTAGCCGAATTGGTATTGCGTTGAGCCATTTGTTTTTTATTTAGAACTTCTAAAGATAATATTTTGTTGGGAAAAGTTCTAAATTATAGATAAATCCTTTGTGAGAAGGGATAAAAAATGAGTGGAATCCTATCAGTTTTGGGCAATAAAAAAGAGCATTCAATACAATTGAATGCTCTTTGGATGTGGTCCCACAAGGACTCGAACCTTGGACCACCTGATTCACCTTCCGCAGCTTTCGCCATGGGGTAGGACTATATCACCACCATATTCTCGGAAGGAGAACTTAGGTGAGGGGCGTTATTGAGAGCTTATTGGGAGGTCATCCTCACTCTCTAGTCTCTGCACCTTCCTAGTTACATTTTTTGACCATTCACTAGGCTTGGCTCAGGATTGCCATCGGCACTATCCGTTAAGGTTTCCCTGAATTAACCCCTTTCCATCCCAATATTTCTATTGAGCGGCACCATGAGTAATTTTTATAACATTTTTTAATGTTAATTCTGGATTGTGTTTTTCTGCATGACAATTAGCACATAACAATTCACATTTTTTTGATTCTTCAAGTATAGATTCCCAACTTCGATTTGAAAGAATTCTCATTCCAAGTTTGAAATTTTTTAATGTAGAATCAATATGATGGAAATGTAATGCAGCTAAGTTAGCATTATATCCACATGATTGACAAGCATTTCCAAAAAGTTCTATGAGCAAAAGTTTTCTTCGTAATGCTCTTAAGGTTTGAGAATGATAAGTGTTGGTTTGGTTTTTAACTTTATGATAATGATGCTTCTGTTTGCAATTATTACTACAATACTTTTGCTTTTGACCATAAAGTACTTTATCGCATACAACACAAATTTTTCTTGTCATGGTATCAACCTAAAAATGCAATGAACTACTCTTTGATGAGTCAGGTGCTCTAACCAACTGAGCTATAGGACCTGTTATCAAATAACATTTGCAAAAATACAGATTTATATGATAGCTTGCAAACATATTTACCAAAACAAATTTTGGTAAATGAAAAGTTCCCTTTTAACCTTGATTTTATCGCTATCTTTAGCGAAAAAAATAGATTTTATAGTTTACTTTCTTTGACAAATTCTGTGTTTTGCGGTAAAAAGTCAAAGAATCATAGTTTATGGAGCTAAGTTTGGTTCATCGAAATTACTAAAACATGACTTTACAAGAAGCACAACAAACCGTTGACAATTGGATAAATACGATTGGGATTCGCTATTATAATGAATTGACGAATACGGCAATCTTAATGGAAGAAGTGGGGGAGATGGCGCGCCTTATGGCACGCCTTCATGGAGAGCAATCCTTTAAGTCCAAAGAGCAAGAAAAAACTGCCCAAGCTGACCTTGCCGACGAAATGGCTGACGTACTTTTTGTGTTGATTTGCCTTGCCAATCAAACGGGGGTTGACCTTACAGAGGCTCTCCAAAAAAATCTAACTAAAAAAACAAAGCGAGACAAGGAACGCCACGCCAATAATGAAAAGTTGAAGTAAATGCTTTCCTAAATTTGTGGGAGACTCTATAGGAGAAGCTTAGTTTAGTAAAGCTAAATACTGATATACTGTTCATGGGATAAATTTCCGAATTTACCCTAAAGGGAATTTTCCCGTGAATAGTGATGCCGAAGGGGTAAAACCTTCATTTCATTTTCGGTTTTTTACCCCGTTCTCGGTATAAATCTACTTTATCTCGCATGACAACAAATGTTGGTCTTCGATATAACCTTCTAATTGGTCACCAATTTCAAGAGGGCCAACTCCTGCAGGCGTTCCCGTATAAACCATATCGCCTTGCTGCAATTTGAAATATTGTGAGATATAACAAATCAAATAATTAAAATCAAAAATCAAGTCTTTGGTATTGCCTTGTTGAACGACTTCGTCGTTCTTGGTCAATCGAAACTCAATATGTTTGCTGTCTTTGAGACTAGAAAGATTAATAAATTTGCTAAGCCCTGCTGAGTTGTCAAATCCTTTGGCAATTTCCCAAGGATGTCCTTTTTCTTTACATTTCTTTTGCACATCACGTGCTGTAAAATCTATTCCAAAAGCTACTTGGTCATAATATTTATGAGCAAATTCGGGCTGCACATGACGACCATTTCTACAAATTTTCAGGACAATTTCGGCTTCGTAGTGCAAGTTTTCCGTAAAGGCAGGATAGTATAAAGGTTTGTTGTTGATGAGCAAAGCCGAGGGCGGCTTCATAAAAATAAGGGGTTGCTTCGGAACGGGATTGTTCAATTCCTTCGCATGATCAACATAATTTCGTCCGATACAGATGATTTTCATAGAAAGGGTATTCGAGTGTTCACGTGTTCGAGTGTTCACGTTAGTATGGCAACTCGAACACGTGAACACTCGAATACTTGAGCACGTTTTTAGAATCTCACATTCACCAAACCTGTCAAATCTTTTACTTCTTTGACGGTTTGTTGGGCACGTTGGCGGATTTCGAATGAAGATTGTTTGATTTGATTTTTGATTTCTTTTTTGTTGGACATCAATTCGTTGCGTTTATTGCTAAATTGAGTATTCAATTCAACAAGAGCATTGGCAACGGTTTCTTTCAAGTCAACATATTTGAGGCTACCATTGGTATAGTCAGCAAGAAGCGAATCATGGGCTTCTGATTTGCCACAGGCTTTGAGTAATTCAAATAAATTTTTTATACCAGCGCTTATTTCGCCTTTTGGTGTGTCACCTGTATCGGTAACGGCCGATTTGATTTGTTTACGAATTCGAGCCTCCTCTGCGAAAACATTAATATAGTGTTTTTCGCCTGCGCTTTTACTCATTTTGCGACTTGGATCAGCCGTTGACAAAATCTTTGGCGTTTCCGTAAACAAGCATTCGGGCAGTACAAAATACTCTTTTCCAACTTGATTATTAAAACGTTGAGCAATTGCACGTGATAATTCTAAGTGTTGCTCTTGGTCTTTGCCCACAGGCACATAATCGGCATGATAAATCAAAATATCCGCCGCTTGTAAAACAGGATAATCCAACAAACCTGCCGAAATAAAACCACTATCCTTTTCTGAACTTTGAGAGCTTTTATCCTTGAACTGTGTCATGCGTTGCAAGTGTCCATAAGAGGTAAAGCAATTAAAAATCCAACACAACTCCGCATGTTCTGGTATCAACGATTGGATAAATAAATTTTCGGGTTTGATGCCAACGGCCAATAAATTGAAAATCAAACTCCATGTATTTTCCCTCAATTTTTTTGGCTTATACGGCATGGTCATCGAATGATAATCTACCACACCATACACACAATTGTAGTCGGACTGTAAGTCCACCCAATTTTTTACTGCACCAAAATAATTTCCAAAGTGCATATCGCCCGTAGGCTGAATACAAGAGAGTACTTTTTTCATTGAAGATGTGTTTGCGTGTTCGTGTGTTTATGTGTTTACGTTCGCAATCATAAACACACAAACACCTAGACACATAGGTACTTATCGCGCTGCGATAACAGAGATTTCGATATTGACAAATTTAGGAAGATTGGCTACTTCTACAAGCTCGCGTGCAGGTGCAGTTGCTTCGTCGAAGTACTCGGCATAGACTGCGTTGATACGACCATACAAGTGCATGTCTTTTACAAAAACAGAACATTTGAGGACATTTTCAAAAGTCATACCTGCCTCGGTCAAAATGGCTTTGACATTTTTCATGACTTGGTGGGTTTCGGCTTCGATAGAATCGGTTACCAAATTGCCCGTAGAAGGTTCAATGGCTATTTGGCCTGAGGCAAAGAGCATTCCGTTGTATTCGATGGCTTGGTTGTAAGGGCCAACTGGAGCAGGAGCATTAGATGTTTCAATAATCTTTTTCATTGGAGAGTATGTTTTATGAAAACACAAAAAGCCCCTCATTTCATAAATATGAAATGGGAGCCTTATTTTAACTATTTTTGATGCAATTTGAGCGACAAAGGCTCAAACTATTCTACATCTATATCTTCATCAAAACGAGCAACTACACGACCACGATAATACAAGTCGCCCTCTACTTCGTAAGTGCGGTGGTACAAGTGTTTTTCGCCAGTTGTTTTGCACGTAGCAATTTGTGGAGTAGCCGCTTTTTTATGTGTTCTGCGTTTATGCTTGCGTTGTTTTGAGATTCTACTCTTAGGATGTGCCATTATTCTACATTTTATATAGTTGGAGATTTCCCAACTTTATTGTTATCAATTGTATTCTGTGTCCCAAGTTGCGATTTATTAATTATCGCCACTTGATTTTCCCAATTTTTTTAATTCATCCCAAATAGGATTACTGTTGTTTCCGTCTTCTTGTTCCGATGGGTCTAAATAGTCTAGCATTTTATCGTTGCAAGGGCGAGGATTGTCATTTTCACAATCGTAAACCTTGATTAGAGGCAATGCTAAATTGATATACTCATAAATGTATTTGGCAACATTGAAAGCAGTGAGTGTAGTCGTGATATACACGACTTCGCTGTCGTCTTTGGGTTCGTCCGAAAACTTTACCAAAAGTTGTTGCGAGTTTTCTACAGGCAAATCAATCGTTTCAAGACATCGGTCGCAAGCTGTCTTTACAGCTCCTTTGAATTGGAAGACCAAAACAAATAAATCTGGTCGTTTATCAAATTCGAGTTGCACTTGGAAATTTCCATCCTTAATGATAGAATCTTCAAAAGCATCAAAAAAATGCTTATCAAGTGTGAAGTTGAAATGATGGATACCAGTTTTAAGTCCTTTTATGGGAATGGAAAATTCCTTTAAAGTATCCATAATTTTATCTATTTCAAAAATAGCGGACGCAAAGATACATTTTTTTATGTGAAAAGGAAATGATTTTTTGGGTTTGAAAACAGAATAATTGCTTTTAAATGTAAGTTTTTAGACCAAATTCTTCCCTATTCCAAGATATTTGTATGTAGTACAAATTTCATAAATTTTTCTTTTGCGGTTTAGCTTTTCTAAACTTTACCTTTCAATGATTGCCGACTGCAAGTCTAGGAAAGCAGCGAAAAGCGGTCATAAGTGTTTTCCTAAACTTGCGGGCGGTTTGTCAGTATTGCGAAGTTTAGTAAAACTCCTTTTTTTTAAAGGCAATTTGTCTTATATATACTAAAGTGCTAAAAATACTCCTTTGATAATATTTTTAGTAATTTCGAGTCCTCAATTCAAAACGAAAAATCATGAAACAGACCAGACGTACTTTTCTCAGCAAATCCTCTTTGGGTATCATAGGGTCGTCGCTGTTGGGTGTCCCAACAGCTTGCGCTTTGGATACTATGACAACAGAAAACAAAGAAAGCGATTTTACACCTACAGTTATTTCAACTTGGGCAAATCACAAAGCTAATAATGCTGCTTGGAAAATTATAGAACAAGGAGGAACTGCTTTAGATGCGGTTGAAGCTGGAGCAAAAGTACCCGAAGCCGATGTACAAGATCGCTCTGTGGGTTATGGCGGACGACCTGACCGTGAAGGACTTGTTACACTTGATGCTTGTATTATGGATGAAGAAGGCAATGCTGGTTCGGTTTGTTTTTTACAAGGTATCAAGCATCCGATTTCGGTGGCAAGGTTGGTGATGGAAAAAACGCCTCATGTGATTTTAGCAGGGAAGGGGGCGCAACAATTTGCGCTAGAAAATGGTTTTGAAGTAGAAAATCTATTGACAGAAAAATCTTTGCAAGAATGGGAGGAATGGAAGAAGACTTCAAAATACAAACCTGTGATTAATATAGAGCGACACGATACGATTGGGATGTTGGCTTTGGACCAAAAAGGAAACCTTTCGGGCGCGTGTACCACAAGTGGTTTGGCTTATAAAATGCATGGCCGAGTAGGAGATTCTCCAATCATAGGAGCAGGTATGTTTGTGGACAATGAAGTAGGAGCAGCAGCAGCGACGGGCATGGGCGAATTGGTGTTGAAATCCTTAGGTTCGTTTTTGGTGGTGGAGTTTATGCGACAAGGAATGTCTCCAACTGATGCGTGCAAAGCAGCAGTAATGCGAATTGTCAACAAACAGAAGGATTATAAAGAGTTTCAAGTAGGATACATCGCTATTAATAAAAAAGGTGAATACGGAGGATATGCCATACAGTCTGGTTTTCAATATGTTATCAACCAAGACAAGGATTCTGTAGAGCAAAAAGCCGTTTCTTTTTTATAAAGCTTTTGGGTAGAAAAAACATTTTAAAAATTTATATATCTGTTAAAAAACTTTGCATTCTGCAAAAGAATTTCTATCTTGCTGGCAGTATTAGTAAGAATCCCGTAAATACAATTTAATTGGTAGAAATGAACATATCGATTCCTCATGTTGCATCTCTAACTATTTTTAATGATAGTTTTCCCTTGATGCAAAATATATTTCTAAATTTTCTTGACAAATAATTGGCAGCTAAAAAATATGTAGATATTTTTTAGCCTATCGTTTTTATGTCAAGAAATATCGTAATGTTCTCTTCTTATTTTTCTAAATGTATTTTAATATTCTTTAAATAAGCCTATTA
>JAHDEQ010000212.1 GCA_020628755.1 Saprospiraceae bacterium | reverse complement strand
AATCTGCTGCCACTCAATTTATAACTTGACAAAGAACTCCCTCAAATTTTAGGGTATTTTATTATTCAAGAATTAATTTTTCAGTAATCTGGGAATTTCCAACTCGAATTTTCACAAAGTAAATTCCTTTTGGAGCATTGGCTAAATCAATCATTTGTCGGACTCGACTTTGATTGTGATATTCAAAAGTTTGGATGGTTTGACCTAAAATATTGATAAGCTGAATCTCCAAATCTTGCGCTTGTTCTAACTCGAGCTCTAAAATTGAGTGGTTTTGGGTCGGATTGGGATATAAAGACCAAGATTTTAGTGCTGTGGCTTGCTCTGCTGAAGTGATACCATCTACATAAAAAGATTCGACATAAGAACAGCTATTTTGGTCGGTCACAGTCACCGTATAAACACCTTGGGAAAGATTGAGGCAAACCGAAGAATCTTGCATCAAGGGGTCGCTCCAATCGTACGTATATTGGCTCGTTCCGCCACTCACATTAATGGAGATACTCCCTTGCCCTGTTCCCATATCATCATTGACCACAAAAGAACTTTGGATAATCAAAGGACTAGGTTCTATCAAATCAATATAACCCAATACTTGTTGGCAAGTATTGGCATCGCTAATCGTACAACGGTACTGACCGCCATTTACATCAATAAGGTCTTGCGATGTTTGTCCATTATTCCAAAGATAAGTATAGGGAGGTGTTCCTGCCGAAATTTCAATATCAATCATCCCATCATCTATATTATGGCAAGAAGGCGTGTGTTGTGCCAAAATCTGAACATCAAAAGCGGCAGTTTCATCAGAAACAACATTCAAGGCTTGAGTAATAAAATGACAACCCAAATCGTCAATTACAGTACAAAAATAAGTTCCTACTCCTAAATTGTTAATTGAGCTATTGGACTCAAAATTACTCCATTGGTAAGTGTATGGTGCTACGCCACCATTCACATCAAGCGCAATCGTTCCTGTATGCATACCTACACAACTCACACTATCTATCGTAACATCAACTTGGAGCAAACTATCAGCTTCAGCAATAAAAAATGTATCCGAAACAACTTGGCAACTGTTGGCATCTGTCAGGGTCAACTGATAGTTGCCTCCTGAAAGTCCTTGCATATTTTCTTCAAATATTTGCCCTACTCCCCCACTCCAATCGTATTGATAATTGGGCGTTCCTCCTGTAATACTCAGTCGTATAAAACCATCATTGGCTCCTAAACAGGAAACATCTTTTTTGTCGAGCAATTCTATTGCTAAGGGTTGAGGCTCAAAAACTTGTGTAGGGTCTGTTATTAATTGGCAACCGTTTTGGTCTGAAATAGTGGCATTGTATTGTCCAGCACTTAGACCATCAATCGTGTCAGTCGTTTCGGTATTACTCCACAAATAATTGTAGGGGCCAATACCTCCCGAAGCGGCAACAGAAAGCATTGCATCATCTTCATTATGACAATTAATATTGCTAACATTAATGCTATAATTGAGTGCAAGCGGCTCTAGTAAAAACACCATATTAGACGTGTCCACACAACCTTGACCATCCGTTACGGTCAAGTCATACATTCCGCCAGCTAGGCTCATCAAAGAGTCAGCAGGGTTAGTCAAATCTCGTTCAAAACCAGCACTCCAATTAAATTGGTAGGGCGGAACGCCGCCTACCACCTCTGCCTTCATCATGCCATCATTAAAACCAAAACAAGAAACATCCTCATGCTCTATAATCTGTACTTGAAAAGCCACAGTCGGAGCTTGAAGGCTAATAGGATTGACAAGAGTTTGGGTACATCCGTTTGAATCAGTTACGGTTACATTATAATTTCCATAAGGGATTTGGATGTTATTTTGGTTAGTATTACCATCCGTCCAAAAATAAGAATAAGGCCCAACTCCTCCTGTAGTTGTTAGAAAAATATCACCTTTGCCATTGTCACAAGTAAGTGTTGCTGTTGAACTGGCTATTTCTATTTTTTCGTTGACTTCGATAACGATTGGTACACTTTGGGAACGACAAGTAATCGCCAAATCCAGATTGGGATTTGGTGTTCCAATAGAAGGTGATGTACATATAAAATCGCTTGCATTGTTGGTTTCAAATGTTCCGACCATCGAAACCGATTGTCCACAAGAAAAAGAAATATTTACGCCTCCACCTACCCAAGGCAAATCGTTATTGAGATAGTTGACACCATTATAGGTAAGATTAAAATTAAGAATATCTGTATTACTCCAATTCCAAAAAAGAGCATCAACTATTTCGTCATTATCATCTATCAAAAGCACCCAACCCTTAAAAAGGGAGAGCCATGAAAAAGTCTCGCCCCAATTATTACTATCGTTGCTCTGAATTTCGTCTGCACCGAACATCCCCAAATTCCATGATGTCGCAACTGGATTATTAATATTAGAGTTATCGTCGCTAATGACTACTTTCCAGCCAGTATAGTCGGCTGCATCGCCCATATTGTGTAGCTCAACAGCCGAATTGCTAAAACTCAAATGCGTTTCGGTAATACGCAAACCTGGGTTGACCGTAATGACATCTTCTATATAAAAGGTATCATTTTGAGCTAAGGCTGAACTTTGAAAACTATTACCAATCGTTAGTAAATTTCCTGATTTATCGAACCATTCAAATGTACCCGTTGCCGTAGAATTGGATTGTAAAAGTAGGCTGTCGCCAAAACAAATTGGGGCAGGGTTTATCGTTTGGGGTGCAGGTATGGCACTATCGTCTGCCATACCATTGCAATTTTCATCGGTCTGGTTGCAAAAGATTTCACTAGCCATCGGGTTGACTTGAAAATCAGTATCGTTACAATCTTCGTCGTTGCTCACAAAACCAATCGGAGGATTAGCTGAGCAAGAATTATAAGTAGCTCCGCCGTCTCCAAATCCGTCTCCGTCAACATCGGCAAAGTGTACAAAAGAAGGTTGTCCTGCATCCGTTGGCCCATAAAATACCAACTCGTCGAGTGCAATATCGCCTGTATCAAAACTGCCCGACGATGCTCTAAATCGAAACTGAAGCACCATTTGGTCATAAGCACTGAGGTCGAGATAGGCTTTTTGCCAAAACCGACCTTGATTGCCTGCCGCCGACCAAATTGGTTGCCAAGCCAGGGACTGGTCTTGGCGCAGCTCAACGGTCAGCCCCTGCACGTCATTTCCAAACATTAAATAATTAAAAGAAAAATGACAATCGCCTTGATCTGATTTTACTAAAATACAATTTGATTCTAAAATCGCTTCTTTATTATTACAAGTCCCGTTGCTTGTTTCAAGATAGATGTAATTTCCTGTGCCGCTAACATCTTCGGTTGGCCCCGTATTTTGCGTAGGTGTAGCTCCAGAATGTACCGTCCAGTTAGCTCGATTATCCGTTGCATTTGACCATAAACCAAAAATATCGCAAGTCGTGGTACAAGAGGTAGAACACAAAGTTTGAGCATCAAAATCCTCGGACTCGCTCATTGGAAAGGTAATGCAATCCGTAGAAAATATTTGTGGACAAGATGAAGTCGAAAAAATACTACTTCCACATTCTTCTCGAATCAACAACTGATAGGCTTCGCTAGAGTTGAGTCCTGTCAAGGTAAAAGGTGAGGTCGCATTGGAAAAAAAGGTACTATTATTATTAGAGTCAATAATTTCGATTTGAGACATCGCTCCAACTGTACCTGCTGTCCAGTTGACGATAGCAGAATTGGAGGAAACTGCCGAAAACTGCACATTATTCGGTTCAGGGCAAGGAGTTTCAACAAAAATCAATTCTATGTATTCGAGTGTACCAACATTGGCATTGGCATCGTCACAAATATGCAAAGTCCAAGTTCCGTTGGGATTGCTTCCATTGAGGTTAGAAAATGGCACTTCGGGCAAAAAATCTCCTGTAAAAGTCGTCAAAGCTCCATTGGCAATACTCGGATAATTGAAACATGAAAATTGATTATTTCGGAAAGAAGTATAGGCGGAGCAAGTGTTTTCAAAATCTCCGTAAGGCGGATTAACCATCGCTCCTCCATGATCGGTAGATAAATTGATGCTTGTTCCGTCGGGTGCGCTCAATCGAATCCGAATATCTTGTTCCCATACATGGTCTATTATCAAACGAACTTCTTCTAGTCGAATGTCCGTTCCCAAACTTGTACCATTTTGGCCACTTACTAGAATTGGAAAATCATTACCAGTTCCACAATTATTGTCATCAATCGGAAAACCAATACCACAATCAGAAGGGTTGACAATATCTGTATTGAAACAAACTTGTGTATTAGACCAAGCACTAGCAGTGCTTCCACATTGTCCTCGAACACGAAAACAATAACGTGTACCAGCATTTAAACTCGTAACTGAAAGTGGATTTTGATTGGTATTACTTATCGTAGGCAGGCCAGAAAAAGGAGTTCCAGCTTCTACAATTTCGACATCCCAATTGGTCTCGGCAGGCGAATTGGTAGAAGTCCAAGACAGGTCAACTGAAGTGGTGGTCGTGTTAAAGTAGGTCAAAAAAATTGGTGCATTGTTACAATTAACAATAGCGGACTTTCGCTCAAAATCGGGTATGGTTTTGATATGCCCTCCGCCTTTGTACTCGTTTGTTGCCATCAAAATAAAGCTCCAAAAAACGAGTAGAATACACCATAAAATTCGTGGCATAATTTCTAGTTACATCTTAAAATATAGCACAGCAAGTCACTCAAAAAAATCACAAACACAATTTGACTTGAGGCTTATTTCGAGATATGTTCTTTGACAATGTTATTAGACGGGCTATAATTATGCTTTGCAGTTTGTGTAATAATCTAATCGCAAAATTACAAATTTTTAATAGCATCACCTTAAAAATAACAGGTCAAATTTGTGTGCTTTGTCGTCTAAATATTGGTTAAAGTGATTTTTTCATCAAAATCACTTTACATATTAAACGAAACAAATATGCGAAACGTCTCCTTTTGAGTGATTGTGGACATCAGAATACAAACACATAGACACAAATTTCTACTCCACGATAATTTGATAGTACGAAATAGACGAGCCGCCCCACAAACCAAGTCCTCCATCTATATTGGAGTCAATACGAGTATAAGAACTAAATGGGCCTTGGTTGGCATTATTAAATTCGAGGGTGCTCCAAAAATCATAATGATCTTTGTCCATATTTATCCATTTAAGGGTGGCGGTATCGCCAACCACAAAAAGTCCAAATTCATTGATGCTTGCTTCGGTATCGGCAGGTTCGGCTTTGGGGATAACCAATTCAAATTCTAATCCATCAAAAAAACCATCGTCAAAAACTGAGTTAAAACTCGGAAAAGGGGCTTCATCATTAATCCCAGTAAACAAACGGTAATAATTGCGTTGGTCAGGAATATCCGTAATAAAACCTCGCAATTGGCGCAAAGTATCGTTGGGTTCGCCAGGTGCATCGGTAAAGAACAAGGTATCTAAAGGAACGTGCTCAGGAATTGTGGTAGAACTGCTTAGTGTCTTGCCTTCGGCACGAATGTCAAGCGTATAGGTTTTCCCGATTTCGCCCATAATAGAAAAAGTTGGATCTAAATAAACACAAAAATTAACCGCTAAACTGTCGGCATCCAAGCCAAATAATTCTGCTGCAATTTCTTGTTGTTCAGGAGCTAAATCATTTAAACAAAATTCTTGCAATTGCACTTCGTTTGTACCATCACTCACGGTAACTTCGGCATCGTGTACAAAAAAGTTATCAAATTCGTTGAGGTTGATTTCCGAAAAGAAAGGCGAACTCCTTGTCAATAAAACATAAGGCGGATTGGCATCTTCGCCTGCTTCGATATAGCCTTCGACCACAATTTCGGGTGGCTCAGAGGATATTTCAGGCAAAAATTCTTCTTCACAAGAAGTAAATATTACTACAAATAATAAGAGAAAAATGATATTTTTTAATCGCATATTCTAAGGTATTCAAGTGTTCTAGTATTCAGGTGTTCACGTTCCAAGCAACTTGAACACCTGAACACTCGAACACACTAAAAAGATTCTATTTCAAAAACTTTATTCATTTGCTTAGAAAGCATACTTTCTGGCATGGCTTTCATCATTAATTTCAACAAAGGTTGTGCAAAGCTACTATGTGCTGCTTGCCCAAATTGCCACGAAGTATTGACAATCTGATCAACTTTTGCTCGACGCTTGGATTCAAATACTTTAAAAGCAGCTTTGGATAACTTGTTTTGTACCAATAAATTGCTGATGTAATAAGCATCTTCGATGCCTTGACAAGCTCCTTGTCCCATGTTAGGGGTGGTAGCATGGGCGGCATCGCCTAGCAAACAGGTTTTGCCTGAATGCCAAGTGTCGAGTCTTTTTAAATCCTCCAGTTGAGCCGTGTGGATGTATTCGGTATCCTCAATGATTTGGCCAACAATCGGGTCAAATTTGGCGTACATATTTTTTAATTCTTCTCGGCTAAGGTCTTTTCCATATTGGTCGCTATTGGCCACTGCAAACCAATAAACCTCTGATTCAGAGATATTCATTAGGCCAAATCGTCGGTTTTTGCCCCAAGCCTCTTTTCCATTATACATCAGGTGTGAGGGCAATTTTAGTTTGGCTACTCCACGCCAGCAGGTTTGCTTAGAGTCACGTGTAGCTGCCTTGGGAAACAAGGCAGCTCGTACATTGGAGTATATTCCGTCTGCCCCCAAAACCATATCTGTTTCTATACTCGAATCTTCAAAATTGACTTGTATTTTGTCTCCTTTTTCTGACTGTGAAATATATTTTCTTCCTAAAATCACCTCTCCAAACTGCCCAAAGGTGTTGTACAACACCTTTTGCAAACGCCCTCGATGTATGGCAATCATGGAATTTCCAAATTTATCTTTAATCTTGTCTTGATTGATTTTTTTAATCGGTTCTAAAGTTGGGTGACTAATTTCCATCTTATTCAAAGGCACTCCATATTGAAGCACTTCGTCTTTGATGCCCAGCCAATCCAAAACTTGGACAGCGTTGGGTTGCAACAATACGCCTGCCCCAATCTCCTTGACCTCTTTGGATTGTTCATACACTGTTGTTTGGACTCCCAACTTCGCCAATGCCAAAGCTGTAGTCAAACCTGTAATTCCGCCGCCGATGATTGAGATATTCAT
>JAHDEQ010000211.1 GCA_020628755.1 Saprospiraceae bacterium | reverse complement strand
AGTGATGCCGAAGGGGTAAAACCTTAATTACATTTTCGGTTTTTTACCCCGTTCTCGGTATATAATAATTTTACTTCAGGCATAAAAACAAAAAGGGCATTCCGCTTTGCGGAATGCCCTTTTTATATAGAGTAATTCTAAAAATAAATCCTAGTAACCAGCTTCTTTGTTTCCAGAGAAACTAGAGCCACCTCTACCTGCATTGTTTACACCGCAGTCAGGACGACCCATGGTTGATTCGCCTTTAGCAACTTGAAATTCTACACGACGATTAGCCAAGCTAGAACCATTAGTATCAACCAAAGTATCATTCTCACCACCGTAATTCAATACGAAACGGTCACGAGAGATACCATACTTGCTTACCATATAATCAATAGCAGCTTGCGCACGATTGTATGATAATACATCGTTGTAACAGTTAGAAGCTCTACGGTCAGTAAAACCTTTAGCCAAAACACGGATGCTTGGATTTTGCTTCATAACAGTAGCAATCTGACGCAATTTAGCATATTCGCTATTTTTGATAGCATAGCTGTTATTATCATAATTTACCATTGGGAAGAACCAATCATAAGGAGGAATTGGACTAGGGAATTTGATACCCGCAATTTTAGCATCAACGATACGATTTACATCATTCTCTGTAATAGGAGCTGGTGGCTCAGGTATCTGAGCAACACCTTCCGAGTCAATTTTATAACCAGGAGGAGAATAAGGCTCTTTATCTTTATGGTCAGCAATACCATCGCCATCACTATCTAAAGCGATACCACGTGTATCAACAGCCGCACCTTTTGGAGAGTTAACTTCTTGGTCAATCATATCAATAACACCATCACCGTCGGTATCAGTCAAATCCAATTTAGGACGTGCTTTAACTTCAGCCAAATCTTCAGTCAACATATCCATAGGACTAACCCACCAAAGTGGCAATGATTTATCGTCAGTACTACCCAGAGCAATACCCAAACGAAGGTTTGTATATTGCATCAAATCATTCGCAGAAGTTTCAGAAAAGCTACCAGGGTTTCCAAATCGCTCAGCACCATCTAGCAAATCGCCACCACGACCTACAACCATCGAAACTTTATGCTCTATACCCAAACTGATTTTTTCAGCTAATTTAAAGCCTAAACCAAAACCAGCAGTTGCATACGGAGATACTTTCCACGGATCATCAAAAAAGCGATCTTCATCATCTAATATATCAATTTCATTGTCACCATCTATAGCTGTTACATTGATAGATGCAAGACCAGCACCTAAGAAAACATAAGGATTAACTTTTCCTGTTTTTCCAATTCTAAATGCATTAAGGCTCAATAGAGCTGTAACATCTCCAGCCAATAAATTAGTACTATACTCAGGCAACCAATTGGAACTAAAGCCCCAGCGTTCTGCATCAGCTCGACGAATAGTCTCATCTTCAGTTCCATTTAAACGATAGTAACCTGCATCTAAACGAACAGAAAAAGAATAATCTAGAGCTTTTCTTACGTGCAGACCAACTCCAAAATCGGAGTTCCAATCTACATCACCTGTGAGGATATGATGCCCAACATGGATACCAACCTCCCACATGTCTTTGGGTTTTGCTGTAATTTTCAAGTTGCCATTGCCGTCTTGTGCGTTACCAAAAACAAACACACCGCATAGCAACACTAATAGTATTGTAATCTTCCTTGTCATAAGGTTTTGCTTTGAACGATTAATAAAATAAGTTAATTCAATCAATTATGAAATCTAATAAAGAAAAGAAATAACTTTCCTAAATTGAGATATTTTAAGTTTAATTTACGCTACAAATGTATTGTTTTCTTTTTACATAGAAGCAATATTTGAAGCACTTTTTGATTTTCTAAATAGGGCTTTATACAAACTAGCATCACTACTTGCAAGAGTGGAATGGATATATGTTATATTGTGGGATTGTTAGTATCAGATTAGCAGTAACGGGCAACAAAATAGGCAGCTTCTCGTCGAAAACAAAACTTTTAAAGCAAAATTTGTTCTTTTATTACATTAAATCTTTAAATTTCACCTTGTATTTAGCTTTTTACCCTCTTTTTTACACAAAGTAACTTTTTTCAAAAGTATCATATCTCGAAAAAAATTATATCTTTGACTTCCAAAAAAGATGTAAAATTGAAAGTTAATAGAGTTATATTAATAGTATGCGATAGTGTGGGCATAGGAGAATTACCTGATGCACATTTGTACAATGATGTTGGTTCTAACACTTTAGGAAATATTGCAAAGCATTATTCTAGTCTGAAATTGCCGAATTTGACAACAATGGGATTGGGGAATATTGATGCTAATAATGTTTTGGTAAGTACAAATTCCCCAACGGCTGCTTATGGCAAAGCCATTGAGCAATCAGCTGGTAAAGATACGACAACAGGACATTGGGAAATATCAGGACTTACTTTAGAAAAACCTTTTCCAACATTTCCAAATGGTTTCCCTCAAAACTTTATCAATCAATTTGAAGAAGCTATTGGAACAAAGACTATAGGAAATAAATCAGCTTCTGGAACAGTCATTATAAACGAATTAGGTCAAGAACATTTAGCCACTAAAAAACCAATTGTCTATACATCGGCAGATAGTGTTTTTCAAATTGCAATGCACGAAGAAGTTTATTCAATTGAAAAGCAATATGAAATTTGTCAAATAGCAAGAGAAATGCTTGTCGGCGAATTCCAAGTCGGGCGAGTTATCGCTCGCCCTTTTGTTGGAGAGCCTGGTAATTTTACAAGAACTAGCAGAAGAAAAGATTTTTCTGTACAACCACCTGATAATTTATTAGATTCCATTCAAACGAATGGTAAAGAAGTCATCTCTATAGGAAAAATCGTTGATATTTTTGCAGGTAAAGGAATCACAAAATACACCAAAACTGCCAGTAACGAGGAAGGTATCAACGAAACCATCCGAGCAATCAAAGAAGATTCCGAAGGACTCATCTTTACTAACCTAGTTGACTTTGATATGTTATACGGGCATCGCCGAGATGTCGAAGGCTATGCCAAAGCTTTAATGCACTTTGACAATCGCCTTCCTGAAATTTTAGAAAACCTAAAAGACGACGACTTACTCATTATAACAGCAGACCATGGCAACGACCCCACATTTCATGGCACCGACCATACAAGAGAATACATCCCAATTCTCAATTACGGAAAAACTGTCAAATCAGGCGTAAATATCGGTACTCGAAATTCTTTTGCCGACATTGCTGCAACAATTGCCGATGCCCTCAACGTATCACTACAAACCAAGGGAAAAAGCTACTGGAGTATCATTAACAAGTAGTATGCGTACCGATGTGTTTGTGTGTTTATGTGCCTACGATTAACATTCTTAAACACGCAAACACATAAACACTTAGACACAAAATGAAATGATAGAATTAATCAAGAAAAAAAGAGACGGTCAAGCGCTCAATAAATCGGAATATCAAGAACTTATCAATGGTTTTGTAGAAGGAAAAATACCAGATTATCAAATGGCAGCTTTCCTTATGGCAGCTTATTTCAAAGGACTCAATCCCGAAGAAACAGCGAACCTAACCGACACCATGATGCGCTCTGGCGACCTCATCGACCTTTCCGAAATTGAAGGTATAAAAGTAGATAAACATAGTACAGGTGGAGTAGGAGATAAAACCTCACTTATTCTAGGTCCTTTGGTAGCGGCGGCAGGTGTTCCTGTAGCAAAAATGTCTGGTCGAGGACTCGGTCACACAGGCGGAACGCTCGACAAAATGGAATCCATCAAAGGACTTTCTGTGGATATGACACGAGAAGAATTTATAACCCAAATCAAAAAAATTAATATTGCGATTTGCGGTCAAAATGCTCGTCTTGTTCCTGCGGATAAAAAACTCTACGCACTCCGAGATGTAACAGGAACAGTTGGAGATGTATCGCTTATTTCGTCAAGCATCATGAGTAAAAAATTAGCTTGCGGAGCAGATGCAATTGTTATTGATATCAAAGTTGGTGAAGGTGCATTTATGAAAAATGTCAAAGATGCAGAGGAGTTAGCCAAAATGATGATTCAAATTGGAAAAAATATGAATCGCCAAGTCATTGCTGTCATTTCTGCCATGCAGCAACCCCTCGGAAGAACGGTAGGAAATGCCCTCGAAGTCAAAGAAGCCATTCAAACCCTTAAAGGAAAAGGCCCAAAAGATTTGACCGATTTGTGTTTAGAGTTGGGAAGTCATATGCTCGTTCTTGGCGAAGTCGCTCCTGATTTCGATTCGGCTAAATCCAAACTTGAAGAACTCATCCAATCAGATGCAGCCTTTGATAAATTCAAAGAGTTAGTTCAAGCACAAGGAGGAGATATAAATATGGTAGAGAATATGGGAGATTTACCATCTACCAAATTTCTAAAGGATTACAAAAGTCCACAAGCAGGCTATATTAATAAGTTGGATGCCATGCAAATTGGCTTGGCATCGGTACAACTAGGTGCAGGTCGTGCCACCAAAGAAAGCCAAATTGATTACGGTGCAGGTATTATTTTACATAAAAAAATAGGAGATACTATTCAAAAAGGCGATATTTTAGCAACTTTGTATGCAAATGAAGAATCCTTTTTTGAAAAGGCAGAATCCTTTATGGACAAAGCCTATCAATTCAGCGACAAAGCACCCCAAGAACAACCTTTAATCCATAAAACAGTAAGATATAACCCATCAAAATCTAAAGTCTGAAATCGTATATCTAAAATCTAAAATCACAGATGGCAAAATCTAAAATAAAAGCAAAACAAAACGGCATCCACAAAGAGCAGCATGCTGCTGCCCATCCTCGCAACGATGGAATTCCTTTTGATGCCTCGCTCTTCGAAAATATCCATGTCAACCGAAGTGCGGTTGAGCGTCGCGCCGCCACTTTAGGCAAACGTCGTTCTGTCAAAAAACAATGGCAAGCCGCTTGGTTGCTCAAAGCCATCACTTGTATGGATTTGACGACTTTGGCAGGAGACGATACACCAACCAATGTCAACCGCTTATGCGCCAAAGCTCGTACGCCTGTCCGTCAGGACTTGCTCGATGCAATGGGCATGGGCAAAGAAAAGCTGACAGTCGGAGCAGTTTGTGTGTATCACAATCATATTCCGACGGCAGTCAATGCTTTGCAAGGAACAAATATTCCAATCGCAGCCGTATCAACAGGATTCCCTGCGGGCAATGTTCCGCTTGCCGAAAAAATCAAACAAATTGAACTTTCGGTAGCAGCAGGTGCAAAGGAAATAGACATTGTTATTACAAGAGAATTGGTGATTCAATGTCGTTGGAAAGAATTGTACGAAGAAGTCAAAGCTTATCGCAAAGCATGTGGCGAAGCGCACATGAAATCTATTCTTGCAACAGGTGAAATTTCAACTTATACCAAAGTTGCCAAAGCAAGTTGGGTCTGTATGATGGCAGGTTCTGATTTTATAAAAACAAGTACAGGTAAGGAAAGTGTAAATGCCACAATCCCCGTATCATTGGTCATGATACGTGCCATCCGCGAGTACCAAGAATTGACGGGATATAAAGTAGGATTCAAACCAGCAGGTGGTATCCGCAAAGCCAAGCAAGCCCTAAGTTGGCTCATCCTTATGAAAGAAGAGCTTGGACACGATTGGTTACAACCTGACCTTTTCCGATTTGGAGCAAGTAGTTTACTCGGCGACATCGAACGACAGCTCGAACACTTTGTCACTGGACGCTACTCCGCATCCTATCGTCACCCAATGTCTTAGTTCGTATCTACGTGTATAAGTGTTTATGTACCTATGTTTTTTAAACTTTGTGAAACTTAGTGCCACTTTGTGGTAAAACTATAAATAATGAAAATAAAAGAAATATTCGATACTATGACCTACGGTCCAGCTCCTGAAAGTGCTACCAAAGCCCAAGAATTTCTCGATTCTCATAAACGAGAGTTTAAGCTCTTCATCAATGGCAAATGGCAGAAACCAGCCTCAGGAAAATACTTCGATAGCATCAGTCCTTCCACCAAGGAAAAATTAGCTAAAATATCAGAAGCGGACACCAAAGATGTAGATAAAGCCGTAGCTGCCGCTAAAGCTGCCCTCCCCAATTGGGTAGAAATGGGTGGACATCAGAGAGCAAGATATTTATATGCTATTGCTCGCCAAATCCAAAAGCATTCTCGTCTTTTTGCGGTCATAGAATCGATGGATAATGGTAAACCAATTCGAGAAACAAGAGATATTGATATTCCGCTTGTCGCACGGCATTTTTACCATCATGCCGGCTGGGCGCAACTCATGGAAACGGAGTTAAAAGAATACAAAGAAATAGGAGTGATTGGTCAAATTATTCCTTGGAATTTTCCATTGTTGATGTTGGCTTGGAAAATTGCTCCAGCTCTCGCAATGGGAAATACAGTTGTTCTCAAACCAGCTGAATTTACATCTTTAACAGCTTTATTATTTGCAGATATTTGTCAACAAATTGGCTTGCCCAAAGGAGTTGTCAATATCGTAACTGGACACGGAACTACTGGCGCAGCTATCGTAGAACATCCTGATGTTCAGAAGATTGCATTTACAGGTTCTACGGAAGTTGGGAAAATTATTCGTCGAGCAACGGCAGGTTCTGGTAAAAAAATCTCATTAGAATTAGGTGGGAAATCTCCTTTTATTGTTTTTGATGATGCCGATTTGGATTCGGTTGTAGAAGGAGTTGTAGATGCGATTTGGTTTAACCAAGGGCAGGTTTGTTGTGCAGGTTCACGACTCTTGGTACAAGAGTCGGTTGCGGATAAATTATACAAGAAAATTCGAGCTCGTATGGAAACCCTTCGAGTCGGAAATTCTTTAGATAAATCTATAGATATTGGTGCAATTGTCGCTCCAGTTCAACTCAAAGTCATTGAAGAATTAGTTCAAAAAGGAGTGAATGAAGGCAGCACTTTATGGCAGCCTTCTTGGGCTTGCCCTAAGGATGGATATTTTTATCCACCAACTCTATTTACCGATGTGACACCTTCTTCAACCATTGCACAAGAAGAAATTTTTGGCCCTGTTCTCGTAGCAATGAGTTTTAGAACGCACAAAGAAGCCGTCAAATTAGCGAACAATACTCGTTATGGATTGGCTGCTAGTAT
>JAHDEQ010000210.1 GCA_020628755.1 Saprospiraceae bacterium | reverse complement strand
AAAAACCCAATAATCTTTGAAACAGACTATTGGGTTTTGCCTAAAATCAGTTTTAAAATCAAGGTCTAAGCAGTTGCTAATTGCAACTCCTCTCGTTGTGCTTTGATTTTATCTGATTTGATATAATCATCATAATCCATCAAGGTATCAATGATACCGTTGGGGGTCAATTCAATAATACGATTGGCAACCGTCGAAGTCAATTTGTGGTCATGTGTAGCAAATAACATATTGCCTTTAAAATCACGCATACCGTTATTGAGTGCCGTGATAGATTCCAAATCGAGGTGATTGGTTGGTTCATCCATAATCAAGAAATTAGGATTGGATAACATGACTTTAGATAACATACAACGCACCTTCTCCCCTCCCGAAAGTACACTCGATTGTTTGTGTACTTCTTCGCCTGAAAACAACATTCGTCCTAAAAATCCTCGAATAAACTGCTCGTCTTTTTCTTCTGAATATTGACGTAACCAATTGATTAAATCTTGGTCATTTTCGTCGGTAAAAAACTCGCTATTTTCGTTTGGCAAATAGGCTTTGGTTATGGTAACGCCAAATTCAATTGTACCTGAATCGGCTTGCTGTTTACCAGAAATAACTTCAAAAAATGCCGTTAATATTGCAGAATTATCTGCCAAAACTGCAATTTTTTCATCACGATTCATCGTAAAAGAAACATTGCCAAATAATAAATCACCTGCTTCGTTTCGCTTGCTCAGATTATCGACTTTCAGGATTTGATCACCTGGCTCACGTTCGGGTTTGAAATGGATGAAGGGATATTTTCGAGTCGAAGGTTTGATTTCTTCGAGGTTGAGTTTTTCGAGTGCTTTTTTGCGGCTGGTAGCTTGTCGAGATTTGGAAGCATTGGCAGCAAAACGTTGGATAAACTCCATCATTTCTTTGCGTTTTTGCTCCATTTTTTTGTTCTTATTGGCCATTTGTTGGCTCATCAATTGGCTCGACTCGTACCAAAAGGTATAATTTCCTGTAAAAATTCGGATACTATTATAATCCACATCCACGATATGTGTACACACCATATCTAGGAAATAACGGTCATGCGAAACGACGATAACTGTATTCTTAAAATCTGCCAAAAACTCAGATAACCAAGTTACCGTTTTCGCATCTAAGTCGTTGGTAGGCTCATCCAAAAGCAGCAAATCAGGATTACCGAAGAGGGCTTGCGCCAGCAAGACCTTTACCTTTTCGCCACCACTTAGCTCCTTCATTTTTTTATAATGCAAATCCTCTTTAATACCCATGTGGCTCAACAATTCTGCTGCATCGTTTTCAGCATTCCAGCCGCCCATTTCACCAAACGTATTTTCCAAATCCGCAGCACGCAATCCTTCTGCTTCTGTCGCATCAGGATTCATATAAATGGCATTTTTTTCTACCATTATATCGTACATCTCTTTGTGTCCCATGATAACAGTATTGAGCACTTCTTCTTCTTCAAACTCAAAGTGGTTTTGTTTTAAAACCGCCATACGCTTACCTGGCTCGATACTAACCGAACCTTGATTGGGATCAATTTCGCCCGACAATATTTTTAAAAACGTGGACTTCCCCGCCCCGTTTGCACCAATCACGCCATAGCAATTGCCACTATTGAATTTGAGATTGACCTCGTCAAAAAGGACTCTTTTGCCAAATTGTAAACTTACGTTTTGTACTGTTACCATTCTATTGTGTTTAGGTGTCTAAGTGTTTGTGTGTCTATGATTCGTAAACACACAAACACTTAGATACATCGGTACATTTAAAAGGCTGCAAAGGTAGCAATATTAATGTTAGGAAACGAATATTTTTTTCGGTTTTAAATCAATAAAAACCTTACCTTTGCACCGCTTTTAAAACATACATAATTTTTAATATGTGGTAAACGTGTAATACGGAATCGTGAACACGTGAACACCTACAAACGTGAACACTTAAATAATGGCTTTAAAATGTGGAATTGTTGGCTTGCCCAACGTCGGAAAATCTACGCTTTTCAACGCTTTGACTTCAGCTAAGGCATTGGCAGCAAATTATCCTTTTGCTACCAAAGATCCCAATGTAGGCATGATAACCGTACCAGATACTCGTTTGGATAAATTATCGGAACTGGTCAATCCTCAAAAGGTGCAACCTACAACTATCGAAATTGTGGATATTGCAGGTTTGATAAAAGGAGCAAGTAAAGGAGAAGGTTTGGGCAATCAATTTTTGGCCAATATACGTGAAGTAGATGCCATTTGTCATGTGGTACGCTGCTTTGAAAACGATAATGTGATACACGTTGACGGTAGCGTTGACCCTGTTCGGGATAAAGATATTATTGATACGGAACTCTTGCTCAAAGACATTGAGACCGTTGAAAAACGCATGGAAAAACTCCGCAAGCAAGCCAAAAGTGGTCAAAAAGAAGACCAAAAAATGGTTGCGATTGGCGAAGAAATTCTTGCTCATCTTGAAGCAGAAAATCCTGCTCGTACGCTCGAAATGGAAGCCGAAGGTGCCGACTTGTTGAAAGAAATGATGCTCTTGACCAACAAACCAATTCTTTATGTTTGTAATGTGGACGAAGAATCGGTTATTGATGGTAATGAACATACGACCCGTTTTAAAGAAGCCGTCAAAAACGAAAATGCCGAAGTCATTTTCGTCAGCGCAGGTATAGAAGCCGACATTGCAGAACTTGAAACCAAAGAAGAACGCCTCGAATTCTTGGAAGAAATGGGTTTAAAAGAACCTGGTGTAAACAAGCTCATTCAGGCTTGTTATAAATTGCTTAATCTTATTACTTACTTTACGGCTGGCGAGAAAGAAGTCCGTGCTTGGACAATTCGGAATGGTTGGAAAGCGCCCCAAGCGGCTGGCGTGATACATACCGATTTTGAAAAAGGATTTATCCGTGCAGAAGTTATCAAATACAATGATTATGTTGCGCTTGGCTCAGAGTCGGCGGTCAAAGATGCAGGAAAAATGGGCGTTGAAGGCAAAGAATATGTTGTACTAGATGGCGATGTTATGCACTTTCGATTCAATGTTTAAGTTGTAATATTCTCAAATTTATTCCGAAGAAAAAGGAGCTATGCGACAAGTCGCATAGCTCCTTTTTCTTTGGAGAGTATGATTATTTTTGTTCTTCTATTTCCTCAATTAAAGGGGTACATCCTTGGATGTAGGCTTCAAATACAGCACCCAATATTACCTCAAAACCTTCGTCTAAACAGATTTGCTTACCTGCACTAAAAATCACATTTCCTCCAGCAGCTACCGTTGAAGCGGAGTTTATATCGGAAGACGCTTCATAGATGCCGTTAGGAATAGGATTATTGTTTACACTAAGATTTGTAAAACAGCTAGCAACTGAAATATCATAAACGACTAATTCGACACAAGCTCTATTGACTGTACAAAAAGAAGGATTGATACTTGTCCCGATCGGGTCTAATGTAATCGTTACATTATTATCTGAAATCCAACTATTATAAGTCGTTGGAGCTAAAGTAAAACATACTCTTGTTGGTATATCGCAGTCAAAAGAAGCGACTGTTTGTCCTAAGGTGTTCCCATTTTCATCAATGACATTAAACTGTTCGGAACTGCCGCTATTATCACCATAGTAGTAAATACAAACCTCTGGTGCTGTACCTGTACTATTAGCAGATTCAAAACTTCCTGTCATATTAATTACGGTTGTATTGCCCGGACCACTGCTCGTATTAGCATTGTACATTTCGCAAGACTGATATACTTCGCAATCAGAGCAAACAATGGGTACTCTAAATTCGGCAAACTGGCAAGCTGCTCGTTCAAATAAATACTCAATATGTGCTTCATCGGCATTGCCAATGGCAGAACCAATTGGGTCGCCCCCAATAGTGAGATTAGGATTAGACCAATAGTTTTGACGGGAGCAATTAAAACCCCAATCCGAACATTGCTGATTATAAGCCATAATTGTGCGCCAACGGTCAGAAGTAGAGCCTGTTTGTGCATCGGGATTGACCCAACCCCAGCCCCAATCGCAAACGATTGAAGGCAAAGGATCGCCTTCATAGGTATAAGCATAACGGTCGTGACGGAAACCAAGATTATGTCCTACTTCATGTGCCAAACTCTTGTTTGTGGTCAAGCATCCATCCGATACTACACTGAATGCAGACATAGACTCGTACTGAATAGAATTAGAATTCACATTACCCAAACCACAACCTCCTGACGCAAGCACCATTGCCACTGCATCAGCATAGTATTCGTCTCTCATATCATAGATTTCATCTAGGAAACCATCATTAGGAAATTTCAAACTATTCAAATCCGTACTAAAACTTCCACTTTCAGTATAGCTTACCAGTTGTGAATGTGCTAGAGCAAACGAATGTGAAACACCAGAATTGGCATTGATAAGATTCATTTCAGAAACGGCTGCTGCGATGGCCGATTGTGCGGCCGCATCAGAACCTCCCAAATCGGTTCTTGCTGCAGGTGTATAAACGATGAGTAAATCAATGGTTTGAGGCGCACATGTACTTGTACTCAAACAAACATCGGCAACCTGAGAACGTTGTATATGGTCTTCTTCTTCGGGTTCTTCCTCCAATCTAGCTTGTTCTTTAAGGTGATTGCATTCTTCATCAATCGGAGTAATACTAAGCTGTTGTACTTTCAATTTTCGGTCAACTGTTCTAATCAATATCAAATCTTGATTAGGAATTTCGATTTTACCCCAGAAAGTATCATTTGTATGAGCCAAAATAACAGCGCTTTTAGCTTCATCCTTGAGCTTTCCGACCCATACTTTTGAGCCTTGTGGATGTACATCCACAAAAGCCTTTTGGGCTATAATTTTGAGGTCGTCAAAAAGACGGAGTTCAATTTTTTCTTGCTGCAACAAGCCACGATGCAATGTAATATCCGCTTCACGCAAAACAGTGTGTTCTTCTTGTGCTATTGTAGTGTTTAGAGCTAAGAAAACCAGTAAAACAAGGCTAATAAATGGTTTGGTCAGATTCATTTTCATCATCATGTGAGTTATATGTTTGGAGGTTAATAATCGCTTTCGTACGGCATGGGATAAGCAAGCAAAGAAGGGTTCTTTGATAGAACATTAGTTTTTATCTATAAAAATCCAACTCTAATGTTTCTTAAAAAGTTCTCTTGTATTATCTTTATCTATACTACGAATATAACAACTTTATGTGAATCTGCACCATTACCTGATGTAAAAAAGATAGGAATTTTATGGAATGGCAAGTCGCTATTTTTTATACATGATATACAAAACAAGGACTGCTACGACGATTGACAAAATATAAATCCAAGGACTTGTTTTCGGTTGTTTTTTTGCTTGCTGTCTTTGGCGTTGCAATTTTCTACGATGTGCCTTTTTTTGTTTAGGAGTCATCTCAGACATATCAACATTTTCCAAATCAGGGCCTTTTTGGGTACTTTTGGTCCAAGTATTTATTAATTTCCTTCCTGAACTGAATATTGCCCGACGGGCAAACATTCGAATCATCATTGTCAAAAACCTGTTCATCTGAATTATATTTGTGAATTATTCTAAGAAATTAGACGTAAATTTTATAAAAAAAGGTACGTTGCAGCGTCTTTGTTTTCAAAGAAAATATTAAGTAACGTCAAAATAATAAATGAACATTTAGCTTATGATCTTTTGCACCAATACTACGTTAAAAATACTCGCCGATGCTAGGCATCGCCTGCGTTTTTTGCCTTGTCTTGGCACAAAATCTCTATTTCTAACTTGTTCACCTTATTTTTTCGTCGTTACTAACACGATTAATTATTTCTAATGTCTTTTCGATACTTTGCTATTTACAAACCTTTTGGCTTTCTTAGTCAATTTACAAAGGAAGTGCCAACGCACCAAACGCTTGCCGATTTGTATGATTTTCCAAATGACGTTTACCCTGTAGGACGTTTGGATAAAGATAGCGAAGGTTTACTGATAATAACCAATGATAAAAAACTTACGCATCGCTTGCTCGACCCCAAGTTTGAGCATCAGCGCACGTATTGGGTTCAAGTTGAAGGTATTCCTAGTAAAAAGCATCTGCAAGAACTCAAAACTGGTGTAACAATTCGCATCAATAAAAAAGACTACCGCACACGCCCTGCCCAAGCTCGGATTTTAGAAAATCCGAGCTTACCCGAACGCAATCCGCCCATCCGATTTCGTAAAAATGTACCCGATACTTGGTTAGAATTGACCCTTACTGAAGGTAAAAATCGCCAAGTCCGTAGAATGTGCGCTAAGATTGGTTTTCCTGTGCTGCGCCTCGTTCGCCATTCGATTGAAGGATTGCAATTGAAGGATATGAAAATCGGTGATGTCCAAGAAATTGATGGCAAAAAACTCTATCAAGTCCTTTTTAAAACCAATTAATCATGCTTGCAAAACGAATTATCCACATTGCATTTGTGGCACTGTGTATTGGTCGGGCATGGTTGCTTTTCAAAAAACCTGCGCCCATTACCTCCTTTTTTTATCATCCTTATTTGGAGGATTTTTGGGCAACGATTACCAATCAAAATGTAGAGGAATTTTTGGCTTCACCGACCTTTCGAGAAAATGTAATTCTATTTGTCCAAATTATTGGTATCTATTTGATTTTGGTGGGGCTGGCGAGTTTTGCGGCGCAAAAACTCGCCTTGTCTTGGCATCGGATTCTTTCTTATTCTACTTTTGGTATTTTGGTATTTATCTCTTTCTGTTTCTATTTGAGCAAGCAAAATCAGTTGGTGCAATTTTTTGAATACGCCAGCCAAATGGCCATGCCTTTATTGTTTTATCATATCGTTATTCAAGAAAAAAACAATTCTAAAATCAGCTTCTGGATAAAAATTGCTGTTGCGCTTACCTTTGTTTGTCATGGTTTATATGCACTTGGATTTTATCCACAACCTGGGCATTTTATAGATATGATGATACAAGGCTTTGGCGTGAGCGAATCGGCTGCCAAGTCGCTTTTGGTTTGGGCAGGAGTACTTGATTTTATTTTTGCTATTGGATTATTTATTCCAAATAATAAGGTCTATAAAATCTCGCTAATCTATCTTTTCCTTTGGGGCTTGGCCACTACTTTTGCTCGATTGGTTTGCAATGTAGATGTAAGTCTGGGTTGGTACAGTTGGAA
>JAHDEQ010000209.1:2342-7165 GCA_020628755.1 Saprospiraceae bacterium | reverse complement strand
GTAGTGAACAAGCCGCCTTTTTTGCTGACGATTCCCGACCGCTACGCCGTCGAGAAGCCTAATATTTTAGCCTACCTGAAAAACACTAGAGATGAGGTTTTTACGGTTCATCGTATAGACAAGGAAACAAGTGGAATCTTGGTTTTTGCTAAGACAGAACAGGCGCACAAGCATTTGTCGAAGCAATTTCAAGAACGCAGCATTGACAAGTTCTATCTAACGCTCGTTGATGGAAAAATGTATCAACAAGAAGGCGTAATTGATAAAGCCATCGCTCAAAATCCGAGTCGGCAAGAAAAAATGATTATTACCGAAAAAGGTAAACCCTCGCTTACCCATTACAAAGTAGTAGAATGTTTCAAGCACTTTAGTTTGGTAGAAGCCAAAATCAAAACAGGTCGGACGCATCAAATTCGGGTACATTTTGAGTCTATGGGTTATCCTTTGGCTGTAGATGCAATATATGGCCGTAGAGATGCTTTTTTTCTTTCGGAAATTAAAGGTAAAAAATATCGTTTAGGCAAAGACCAAGATGAGCGACCACTCATCAGCCGTTCTATTTTGCATGCACAACGCATTCTTTTTGACCATCCCACTTCAGGAGAACGAGTCGAATTTAAAGCCGAACTGCCAAAAGATTTTTCAGCCGTCGTAAAGCAATTGCGAAAATGGGATAAGGACTAATTTTAGTAAACTTTTGCCCGTCGAACTTGTTTTATTTTTTTTGAAATCTTTGAGGAGTCAGGTGTCAGGGATTTTCGCTTTGCGAAAAGAGGAGTCAGTTTTTATAGACTTGCAAAACTGACTCCTCTAGCACCGCTAAGGAGCGATCTGACACCTGACTCCTCAAAAAACAATCATTAACCGCTATACATGAGTACACCAAAGACATTAGGCGAACTAAAGAAAAGTGGCTACCTTCCACAGTCTATCAAAGACGAAATGCGTAAAAATCTCATTGCCAAATTAAGTAGTAAGAAAACGGTCTTTAAAGGTATTTTAGGTTTTGAAGATACGGTAATTCCTGATTTGGAACGAGCCATTTTATCACGACACAACATTTTGTTGCTTGGCTTGCGAGGCCAAGCCAAAACCCGTTTGGCTCGCCTCATGGTGGACTTGCTGGATGAATATACACCTATCGTTGCAGGAAGTGAATTGATGGATGACCCGATGCAGCCAATTTCAAGATTTGCTAGAGATTTGATTGCTGAAAAAGGAGACAAAACTCCCATCGAATGGGTACATCGTTCCGAACGTTATGTCGAAAAATTGGCCACACCAGATGTGAGCATTGCCGACTTGGTCGGCGATGTTGACCCGATAAAAGCAGCTACTTTAAAGTTACCTTATTCTGATGAAAGGGTTATACATTTTGGACTTATCCCTCGTTCGCATCGAAGCATATTTGTTATCAATGAGCTACCTGATTTGCAAGCCCGTATTCAGGTTTCTTTGTTCAATATGTTACAAGAAGGCGATATGCAAATTAGAGGATTTAAACTGCGCTTGCCTTTAGATATACAATTTGTATTTACGGCCAATCCAGAGGATTATACCAATCGAGGTAGTATCATTACACCATTGAAAGATCGTATTGAAAGTCAAATTTTGACGCATTATCCAAAGACTTTGGATATTGCTCGAAAAATCACAGAACAAGAATCAAATTTGGCCAAAGAACAAGCTACCGTCAAGGTGGACGATGTCTGTAAAGACTTGTTGGAACGCATCTCTTTTGAAGCACGTGAAAGTGAATTTGTAGATGAAAAAAGTGGTATTTCGGCTCGAATGAGTATTTCGGGTTATGAAAACCTCGTAAGTACTGCCGAACGCCGAATGTTGATGAATAAGGATAAAAAAACGTCGGGTCGAATCTCTGATTTTTGGGGCGTTATACCTGCCATAACGGGCAAGGTTGAGTTGGTTTATGAGGGCGAACAAGAAGGCCCTTATGTCGTTGCAATGAATTTAATGAACAAGGCGATTCAGACCGAATTTTTAAATTATTTTCCTAATCCCGACGAAATAAAAAAAGGAGAAGACCGTGACCCTTATGGTACGATACGGGCTTGGTTTTCGGCTGGCAATACGATTGATTTGTTAAACGATTGTAGCGATAAGACCTACCAAAAAGAATTGAATCGAGTGGCTGGCTTACAAAAATTGATAGACAAAACAGACTTGCCCAAAGGCTCTGATAAATATGTTTTTATGGAGTTGGTGCTTCATGGTTTGGCGACTTTAGAAATTTTAAATAAAGATATTTTGGAGTCCAAATTTGTTTTCCGAGATTTGCTAGCCAATATGTTTGATGACGATATGTTTAATGAGAATTGATTTGTTGAGGTTTTTGGAGGAGTCAGGTGTCAGGTCGCTCCTTAGCGGAGCTAGAGGAGTCAGTTTTGCAAGACTTAAAAACTGACTCCTTATTTTCGCAAAGCGAAAAGCCCTGACTCCTGACACCTCCCCAAAAAAAAGAACAATGCTACTAAAAATACATCCAGAGAATCCTTCAGAAAGAAAAATTCGCCAAGTCGTAGAAGTACTCGAAAACGATGGTGTTATTATTTATCCGACCGATACGGTTTATGGTTTGGGTTGCGATATTTTCAGTAAAAAGGCAGTTGAGAAAATTTGCCAGATTAGAAAACTGAATCCTGCCAAGGCCAATCTTACCTTTATTTGTGAAGACATTAGTCAAATTGCAGAATATACGGTACAATTGGATAATGAGTTGTTTCGTTTGCTCAAACGAAACTTGCCAGGGCGATTCACTTTTATTTTGAAAGCCAATAATAAAGTACCTAAACTGTTTAAGAATAAGAAAAAAACAGTAGGAGTCCGTATTCCTGACCACAATATTTCTTTGGCTATCACCAAAGCACTTGGCCGTCCTTTGCTTTCCATTTCTTTAAAATCAGACGATGAGATTTTGGAATATTTTACCGATCCTGACGAAATATATGAAGACTTCAAAAAGCAAGTTGACTTATTTGTAGATGGCGGAACAGGCGATAATAAACCTTCAACTATTGTCAATTGTACAGGCGATGAACCCGAAATTACTCGACATGGAAAAGGTGAATTGATTTAGTTCCAAAACCAAAAACTAGCCGCAACAGAAATTATAATTCCTACTACAACTATGGCATAGTAGATCATTTCTTTTCGTTTGGCCACAGCCTTTTTTAGAGCCATTTCAAGTTCGACTTGCTCTCTTTTTGATTTCTTGTTGGAAGAAGGTAAAGTGAATGTGCCTTTTTTCTTTTTTTAATATGAATACCTGCGATTGCTTGGCCTTAAACTTCTACTGTTTTTTAGGCTGGTTATAGCTGCGCTCGTTGATCCTCCGAAACTCATAGTATTGGTTTTAAGGGTTATTGAATACTATCTAATTTCAGCAAAAAGAAAGGGGATTTCTATTTTCTAAGATAAGCTCCTAGAAATATCCGACTAAAGAAAAAAGCTCGCCATAAATTTATGGCGAGCTTTTTCGGATATGGATAATATTTGAATTAAAGCAATGCTAAAGTGCTGATTTATGTTGATTTTTTGAAATTTATGTGATGAATACCCCAATTTTTGTTATAGATTTGGGCAGTGAAAGCAGAACAACAACAAAATATGGCCATTGCAAGAAGCCAAACTCGGTTTTATCAATTGATGACGAGTGAGGTCACTCAACATTTGTTGTTGGGGGTGTCTATTTTTATTATTATTTTTTCTTTTTTCTCGATTCATGCTTGGTACGAAAATGTCATATTTGATGCCATTGCTTATCCCAAATGGAGTGCTTATCTCAAAATATTTGAATATTCGCCTCGCTTACAGAAGTTTGCTCATGTTTTTGCCGAAGCTATGATTTATACTTTGGTGATGGGGTTGCCCGTGTATTTCAATTACTTTTTTATCTATCGAAACCGAGATTATTTAAGGAGTTTTTTAGCTCGTTACTGGAATATGAATGAAGAAAAAGTACGCAATTGGGAGTTGTATTTTTTCTTAGTACTTAGCAGTTTGATTGCCTTTGCATTTACCTTTCCCTTGTATTATTTTTTCAAAGATAATTTGACGATAATTGAGTCGAGGTTGTGGTATCATACGTTGATTGTGATTTTTTTATTGACTTTGCTCACGACCGCCGTTTCGTATCAAAAAGAACGCAATGAACAATTGCGTGCTTTTGAACGAAAAGAACGCCAAGAAGCCATTGACCGCCGCAAAGATGCCGAGCGTGAATTGCAATTTGTCAAAAAACAAATTCGTCCTCATTTTTTATTTAATACACTTCAAAATCTTCAAATTTTGGCGAAGAAAAAATCGGACGAATTGCCCGATTTGATGTTAGAGTTGGCTACCTTGATGCGCTATTTGATTTATCGAACCAATACCAAATTGGTGATGTTGCAAGACGAGTTGGACTTTATACAATCTTATATCAATCTAAGTAAAGTACAATTTAGAGGTACGAGTATTCTCAATTATGAACTCCAAAACGATACCGAAAAAGAGTACCAAATTGCACCCATGATTATTTTAAATATCATAGAAAATTGTTTTAAACATTGCAATCCTTCGCCCGATGGTAAGAAAAAAATTGATATAAAAATCAATGTTCAAAATGGTCGCTTGGATTTGATTACTGAAAATACATTTAAGAAAAATGTGGTCAACGAACGAGATATTGAAGCCCAAAAATCGAGTGGCTTGGGACTGGAAAGTGCCAAGCGTTACCTTGAATTTATGTACCCCAATGAATATGTTTTAGAATCAAAAGAGAATGGCTATCTTTATCAGATGCATTTGAATGTACCTTTGAG
>JAHDEQ010000209.1:0-2242 GCA_020628755.1 Saprospiraceae bacterium | reverse complement strand
AATTATGTTACACAAATATATTATAGTAGAAGACGAACCTTTGCAGGTAGAAAACCTGATTGAGATTTTGAGTGAGCGACTCGATTTGCAACGAGTCGGTGTTTTCAATACGGCAATGGATGCTTTTCAGTTTTTGACATCGGAGGAAGGAAAAGAAGTAGGCTTGATGTTTTTGGACATTCAAATGCCTGAACAAAACGGTTTGTCCTTGCTCCAATCCATCAATAATTTGCCAACTAAGCCGCAGGCTATTATCATCTCAGCGCATGAAGAATATGCCATTGAAGGTTACAATTACGATGTGGCGGGTTATATTGTCAAGCCCGTTTTTCCACAAAAACTGTTTCGTGCGATTGATAAAGTCGTCAATAATCTTCAAAGCAATAGCAAGGTTTTGGAAGAAAAAACCGAAAAAGATTACTGCCTCCTCAAAATCAAAAAACGAGAGATTAAAATTTATTTTAAAGAACTCATTTATTGCGAAAGCTCAGGCAATGACTTGTTATTGATGACCCTGACCGAAAATTATGAACTGCGTGGAACGCTAAAAGAAATGGAAACCCTCTTGCCCAAAACTACTTTTATGCGTATTCACAATGGATTTTTGGTCAATCTTAATTACATCATTGGCCATGAAAATTTTAGTAAAATTTTCTTGCGTTACGATATACATTCGACCAAATATGAAGTGCCTGTAGGCGGAAAATATCGTGATTTTTTAAAAGATTATATTTCAAAAACCTAGAAATAATCATTTTCCCTTCAGCAAAGATGCTGAAGGGAAATTACGATGTGCATATTTCTATCAATTTTTACTTACCACTTTAAATCGTTGAATTTTATTTTGACCATTGGCTAGTTGCAATTGTATAAAGTAGATGCCCGCTAACCAATCTGAAACCTCTACCGAAGTTTGCATTTGCTCTTGAGCAATGGAAAGCGATTGCATCAATTGACCTGTACTAGAATAAATCAATATATTTTGGACTTCTACGACAGGATTCCATTGTATTGTAATATCTTTGCTTGTAGGATTAGGATATACATTCGGCCTTAAATGTGCGGTCGCAGATTGCAAAGGCCTGAAATTGAACATCAAGGAATTGTTGCTTGCTAGAGTACTTGCAGTCCCAATATTGATGGTATAATCTTCAACCTCTCCGTAATTGACAAAACTACAAGCTGTTTCGGCAGCAGTTTTCCATTGCATGGTCACACGCATACGCGTGTTACCCAACAAAGCATTAGACGGGATGCTTATCAATCCATTTGCTGGACTCAAATTGCCAATACCTTCAAAAGCCATTTCATTGGAATCATCAAAATCGCCATCTTGATTATAGTCAATCCATACCTTAAAATATTCGTCATAAATAGCACTATTATATCCAGGAGTAAGCGTAATTGGATAGGTTTCGTTTCGGCTAACTGATGCGGCCAAATTCGTAAAGTTAGCATATCCTGAATTATCTCCTGAAGCATGATTAATATTCGCAAATTCTACTTTTTGGATGTACTCGTAAGTCGTATTTGTACCAGATACAATACAATATTCAGAGCTTAAACAATCATTGCTCACACTATTGGGGCAAGGGTCATCCATATTGCATAAACCATCATTGTCGTCGTCTAAGAAAGTACCTTCGCACTCACAATTTTCATTTAAACTATCATTTATGGTACAATCATCGCCATCGTTACAAGGAGAGCCAATCGGACACAAAGATGAATTGATATTAATACTATAATCTTCGATTTCGCCATAGCTAACATCTTCGCAAGGTTCGTCAAGTGCCGAATTCCATTGCATGGCTATCCGCATTCGGGTATTTCCTGCCTGAACATTAAAAGGGATAGAAACTGTTCCAGTTGCAGCAGTTGCATTGCCTATTCCTGTAAAGACTATTTCGTTTGAGTCATCAAAATCACCATCCCGATTAAAATCAATCCATACTCTAAAAAATTCATTATAGGTTGAACTATTAAAACCAGGTGTAAGTACCACAGGGACATTTTCGCCATGATAAACGGTTGCTATCAAATTGGTATAATCACCATAGCCATTATTATTGCCAGAATTGTTGTTGATATTCGCAAATTGTACTTGTTGGATAAATTCATAGCTCGTCGTTTCGCCTTGTGCAGAACAATAGGAAGTTGATGTACAATTATTGTTAGTATTATTCGGACAAGGGTCGTTGGCATCGCAGATGCCATCAGCGTCAGAATCTAAGAAGTTGCC
>JAHDEQ010000208.1:1962-7167 GCA_020628755.1 Saprospiraceae bacterium | reverse complement strand
ACTACAACATCAGGAACCGAGACCATTATTGATAATGGAAGTGGTAGTTATACCATCAATAATATTACACAAGGAGAATCTATTCAATTGGTAGCAGAATCAGAAAATTGTTCAAGTACGATTCTCTCCATCCCTTCTCCTGAATGTGATTGCCCAACCATTCTTGCACCAAGCAATCCGATGAATGCCACGATTTGTGATGGTGATGATGTACCAGTTTTGTCTGTAGATGCGCCTAGTACGGCGGGTCAACTTATCTTTTGGTACAATGCACCCGTTGGAGGTACATTTGTTACAGGTGCTCCTATAAGTGGTACTGCAAATAGTGAAATTCGTTTGTCTTCAATTTCCAATCCTCCACTTCCTACACCTGGCAATACTGCTACAGTCTATGCTCAAATATTGGCTATAGATGGTTCAGGCTGTGTTAGCGAATCCAGAACGCCTGTTAGCTTGACGATTAATGAATTGCCGAATGTAGAAATTTCAGCTTCTATCAATGGAAACCCACTTAGCACAAATGAAATTTGTGCTGATGCAGTCGGAACGCCCGATGGTACAATAGTTTTGGATGCAGGCAATGGTTTTGATACTTATGTATGGAGCGATGGTTCAAGTTCATCTAGTATTACGGTTATGCCGACAAGCGATACCAATTATGCAGTTACGGTGAGCGATGGCAATGGTTGTACGGCCAGTACAACACTTGACGTTTCAATTATACCAAGTGTTAATGGTACGTTTACTTATACGGAATCTGATAATATTGCCGATGATGGAATCATTTGTTCTGGTGGCTGTGTTACTATAACGGCTTCGGGTGGCGATACTTATACTTGGAATGATGCCAATAATACAACTGGAGCAAATCTTACGGTTTGCCCAACGGCTTCAACAAATTATACGGTGAATTTACAAAATGCTACTGGATGTAGTGGTCAATTAATCATTCCAGTTACGGTAAATCCTTTGCCAAATATTAATGCAAATCCTCAGTTTACAAATCCTACGGCTTGCGATATGGATAATGGAACTATCGTATTTGATGGTTTGACAGCTAATGAGGACTTCCAGATTACTTATACCTTTAATGGCAATACGATTGTAAGCAATTGTATGACTGTTGGAGCATCCAACAGTCTAGTCATTGACCAACTCGCTTCAGGTTCTTATCAAGATTTTGTTTTGACCAATTGTACAACGGGTTGTAGTTCAAGCAATACAGTAGCAACTATTCAATTAGTCGCTCCTAGCCAACCAATAGTTTCCAATGCTAGTTTTAGTGCTTGTATTGGCGAATCGGTTACTTTGGGTACAACGGTTACGCCAAATAATCCGAGCAGTACATTGGTTTATCAATGGACGGGACCAAATGGTTTTACTTCTAATAATCAAAATCCTACATTAATAAATCTTGCAGCAAATCAATCAGGAACATATACACTCGTTGTTGTAGAAAATGGTTGTTCCTCTAATGCTGCCGCAATCAACTTGACCGTTGATGACGGTCCAGTTGTAAACCCTACAGCTAATAGTGTATGTTTAAATGGATCACAAGACTTGCAATTATTGGCTAATCCTAGTGGTACTTATAGCAGCTACAATTGGACAGGGCCAAATGGTTTTACTTCTAATAATCAAAATCCCGTCATTCCTGCTAGTACTTTAAGTACAAATACAGCAGGTGTTTACACCTTAGTTGTGGGAACTTCAAGTACTTGTACAAGTGAGGCATCAGTAACGGTAAGTTTTGATAATCCTCCTGCAACGCCCGTACTTAGTTCTAGCGAGACGGTTGTTTGCGAAGGGAGTACGGTTAATATTACCAATACTCAATCTTATACTGGAAGTACAATTACTTATCATTGGATAGTCAATAATGATCCAGTTGTGGTGACACCAAATAACTTTCTTGCCTTGATGGTTGAAGAAAATACAACAGTACAATCCTTTGTTACCGTTGACGGTTGCGTGTCTGCTACACAAGAAATCACAGTACAAATCAACGAATTTAGTACTTTTGGTATTTCAATTATTGTTACGGATGCTACTTCTTGTGGTGGTAGCGATGGTAGTATTCTTTTTGGAGGTTTGAACGATTCGAGCTATGATGTTTCCTACCTTACGCCTGATGGTACGACTCAAACCATAAATAATATGATGGCTGTAAATGGTGAAATCATTTTAAGCGATTTATCGGCAGGTATTTATACCAATATCATTTTAGAAAATCCTTTAGGCTGTCAATCAACGACCTTTACCACGCAAATTGCAGATGCTGATTTTGATGCCAATGGAATTTCTGTTTCGGGCAACAATCCAACAAGTTGTAATAACAATAATGGTGAACTTATCATTACAGGGCTTCAAGATGGTGTTGCTTATAGCATAAGCTACACCGCCGACGGCGTTTTGCAAAATAGTTTTAGTGGCGTAGCCAACAATGGTACAATTATCATTATTGGAGCTGCTGCCGAAATTGAATATACTAATTTTACGATTTTCAATTTGAGCAATAGTTGTTCGGGAGCAATTGACGATACGATTACGTTAACCAACCCTGATGCACCCAATGCGCCCTTTGTACAACAAACGATAGAGGCTTGTGAAAATGAAGATGTACAACTCAATGTAATTGCACCTTTGGTATTGAATGATAATATGACGGCTAGTTGGACGGGGCCAAATGGATTTACTTCTAATGAGTTAGAACCCGTAATAAGCAATGCAAGTCCGATTGATGGCGGCCTTTATACCTTGACTTTGAGTATGAATGGTTGTACGTCCGTTCCTGCTCAACAAATTTTGATTATCAACGCCAATCCTGATGCGGTTGAGATAAGTTCCAATAGTCCAGTTTGTTCGGGAGGTGATATTGTATTACAAACCAACAATCAATGTAATTCTTATCAATGGGTCAATCCTAGCGGAACTATTGTATTGAGTACAACGGGGCCTTCGGCTATCATTTCGGCCGACGAAAGCATATACGAAGCTGGAAACTGGTCTTTGATATGTACCTCTGTTGCTGGTTGCAATGGTCAGGCTGCCAATCCTACTTCGGTTGTCCTTAATGGAACGCTTGCTGCACCTGTGATAACTGGTGCAGGTACGATTTGCGAAGGAGATGCACTCCAATTACAAGTTGATAATATACAAAATGATGCAACTTATACTTGGTATGATGCCAATCCATTTACAGATACCGACGCTATGATTATTTCTAATGAAAGTAATCCAAGTTTTGAAAATTTAAGTGTAGGAAATCAAAGTTTTTGGATTGTTGCGAATACCAGTACTTGTTCGTCCGATGCCGTTGAAGTTCCATTTGAGGTTGCTGGCGCACCTCAAATCAGCGTAAGCTACGCTGGCGGTGATTGCGGTACAACTTTAGAATTGATGGCAAGTTCCAACAATACAAATGTACAATATCAATACAATTGGTTTGGCCCAAATAACTTTACTTCTGACCTCCAAAATCCAACAATTGATAATGCGACTGGCTCTGCAATGGGGACTTATATTGCTGTAGCGACAGATATAGCTACTGGCTGTACCAATAGTTTTCCTTTGGACGTAGCATTTGGAAATGTACTGAGTCAAGTACCAACTCTGACGGCCAATAACACCAGTTTTTGTGCCAATGAGCAAATTGAATTATTGACCGATGTTTTCTTTGGAGACGATATAAGCTATCAATGGACAATTGCAAACAATGATACTTTGATTATAACAACGGATTCGCCTCAACTGACGATTGACAATGCCAATCCTGCTATACACGATGGTGTATATACGGTACAAGTACTTGCAAATGGTTGTATTACAATGCCTTCTGAGCCTTTGGAAATTACGGTTTTGGATAACAATCCTCCTAATATTATCAGTTCCAATTTAGTTTGTGAAGGAGAAGATATACAACTGATGGCGGACTCTATTCAAGGAGCGACTTATACTTGGACAGGTCCAAATGGATTTACATCTGACGAACAAAATCCTATTATTTCGGATGCCAATAGTACTAATGTGGGCGAATATCAACTCTTTGTTTCTCTAAATGATTGTAATTCTCCGTCAAGTACAGTTATAATAGAATTGAATCAACTGCCTAGCGATGTGGCTATCGTTAACGATGGCCCTGTGTGCGAAGGCAATGACTTCAACCTTGCTGTTTCTAATCCAAATTTAGATTATAATTATACTTGGTTTAATGAAGTGGGTGATACCATTGGTACAGGCATAACGGCAGCCGTATCTTCGGCGACAGCTTCAGATGATGGTTTCTACTACGTAGTGGTTCAAAATGAAAATGGATGTACGTATAATCCAAGTATCAATTTGAGTTCTGAAACGGCTGGAGTTACAGCCGTGAACGTTTCGTCCGAAGTCAATTTTACGGCTAACGCAGGTTTAGACGCTGTAATTTGCGAAGATGTATATCAACTCAATGCTGCTTCTATTCCACTCAATACCAGTCTTTCGGGTATGTGGTCTATGGTCGGAAGTCCCGACAATACGACCGTTTTGACTCCTGTGGATAATAATAGTTTTGTAAGCAATTTAGAATCTGGCGACAATCAATTTGTTTGGCAACTGACCAATGAGGCCTGCGGCCTCACTGCTAGCGATACGGTAGTCGTGACTTACGTGACTTCTCCTGAACTACAAACAGATAGTTACTCGACCAATTTTGAATCGGCCATCGAAAATTTCGATCCACTTGCCAATGACGTTTTGCTTGACCCTTATCACTATGTTTTTGATTTCAATGATCCAACATTTGGGCAAGTAGAGCAAAATGTAGATGGAACATTTACTTATACACCAGCCAATAATTACTCTGGTATGGACGAGTTTTCTTACACCATTTGTAATGAAATTTGCCCAGGTGACTGTGCCGAGGTAACGGTTACTTTTGATATAGGTTTTACAACGGATTGTACTCCGCCAACCGTTATTACACCTAATGACGATGGTATGAATGATGAATTTATTATTTACTGTCTCGAAAATTATACAGGAAGCCAGCTTTTGGTTTTCAACCGTTGGGGCGATGAAGTTTTCCGTAGCGATGATTACCGCAACAATTGGCGAGGAACATTCCAAGGTGTTGATTTGCCTGTAGGAACATATTTCTATGTACTTCGAGTCAATGATGCTGCTAATACGGAGTTGACAGGTTATGTTTATATTCAGAGGGAGTAA
>JAHDEQ010000208.1:0-1862 GCA_020628755.1 Saprospiraceae bacterium | reverse complement strand
ATGAAAAAATATATAATACTATCCATCATCTTATTTAGTTTGGGACGATTGCAGGCGCAGCAAGACCCACACTTTACACAATTTATGTTTAACAAGTTGGCACTCAATCCTGCTTATGCAGGTAGTCACGAAGCACCTTGTTTATCTATTTTACATCGTAGCCAATGGCAAGGTATTGAGGGTGCGCCTACAAGTCAAACCTTGGGTTATCATCAAACTGCTTTTGACAATAGAGTGGGTTTGGGCTTGAACATTACACACGACAATATTGGCCCAACAGATAGTTGGCGTGCCAGTATGGCTTACGCCTATCGCCTAAAAATTGACGAAGGACGACTAAGTATAGGCTTGCAAGGTTCTTTATATCGCTATATGGTAAACTGGACAGATGCACAGGTTTCGCACCTGAACGATAATTTGGTGGCGGGAGCTGACCAATCCAATATTTTTGGAAATGTTGGGGCAGGGATTTACTTTGAGCAAGATGGTTTTTATATGGGAGCGTCTATCCCTCACATCATTCGTACCGATATAAGTTTACTCAACAATACAAGTTCGACAGATGTAAATTCTTTTGAAGAAAATCATGTTTATTTGATGGCAGGAACATTGATTCCAATAAGTGAAAACTTACAGTTAAAACCTGCTATATTGCTAAAATATGTACGTAATGCACCGATAGATTTTGATTTCAATTTGAGTTTGGTATTTGTAGAACGTTTTATCTTGGGGCTGAGTTATCGTTATGGAGGTTCTACTCGCCAAGGTTTTGGCGAGTCTATTGATGTGGTAGCAACTGTTTTGGTCAATCAACAATTGCGTTTAGGTGGCGCATTTGATTTTACTTTGTCTGAGTTGAATAATTATAGTATTGGTTCGTTTGAAATTTTTGCTCAATATTGTTGGCAGCAAAAAGATGTAAAAGGTTATCAATACAAACCAAGATTCTTTTAAAAAGTCTGATTATAACGGATTGCGTTGATAGTAAAAAAAGGCTGATTTGTTCTATTTAGATGCTATGATAAAAACAGGTTTACGAGCAAAAGCTTCCAGCTTTGAGTGGCTTGGTGAAGCTTGGAAGCTTTAAAAAACAGCTTTTTCTTAGGTTCACAGCAGAACGTTACATTCAGTAAAAAGTATATCAGATAATATCAAAAAAGGAAGGCATTGATAAATGTCTTCCTTTTTTATGGCACATATTTCAATATCATATTTTTACCTTCCAACAAGTCAATATACTCTTCGACCTGAAATTTCTTATCCGAAAATTGGCTTTTGCGCTGCTTGTTCTGAATACGACGCAATAAGCCTCTCGTAAATCGTCGAATATCTTCTTCTGAATCCAAAATCAAACATGGAACGGGAGTTGCTTTACCCTCTTTTTTGGCTACCATCGTAAAATAAGAGGAATTGCAATGTTTGATACTACCCGTTTGTATATTTTCGGATTCTACTCTTAAACCCACTTCCATAGAAGTCGTTCCTGTAAAATTGACCGAGGCTTTGAGGGTCAACAATTCGCCTACTTCAACTGGATTGAGAAAATCTACTCTATTGACTGAAGCCGTCACGGCATAATTCCCAGAATGTTTGGCAGCACAAGCAAAGGCTACTTGATCCATCAAATTGAGGATATAACCTCCGTGTATTTTACCACTAAAATTGGAGTGCGAGGGCAGCATCAGCAAGGACATCGTCACTTGCGAGTCTTTTGGATGTTTATACGTTTTAGACATAAGTCAAAAATAGCAAATGAACTGGAAAATCTAGCTTACATTGCTTTTAAAATCATAATCACCGCCTCTAGTCGGTAGATTCCAAGCATAGGATGCAGATGTTTTTGCATTGAGTTGATTAAAGTC
>JAHDEQ010000010.1:36764-39276 GCA_020628755.1 Saprospiraceae bacterium | reverse complement strand
AATTATCCTGGGTCATATTCTGACCCTGACTCTTGTCTCAACAACCCTTTAAAAGCATCGTGTACGGTATTGCCTTCATGGATAACCTTATAAACTTCTGACGTAATCGGCATCGAAATATTATACTTTTCGGCCAATTCCATTACCACGCCAACAGTTTTTACCCCTTCGGCAACCATTGACATAGATTCGATGATTTCGTCAATTTTTTTACCTTGTCCCAATTGAAAACCAACGTGGCGATTTCGACTTTGCGTACTGTTGCAAGTGGCGACTAAATCACCCATTCCTGTGAGTCCTGCAAAGGTAAGGGGTTGGCCTCCCATTGCTACTCCCAGACGAGTCAATTCTGCTAGTCCTCGTGTGATGATGGCCGCACGTGTATTGTCACCTGCATTTGCACCATCGCCCATACCTGCGGCAAGGGCAATTACATTTTTCAAAGCACCTCCTAATTCGCAGCCAACGACATCTTCATTGGTATAAACACGGAAAAGTCCCGATTTAAAAACTTTTTGCAAAGCGATTGCAATGGTGTCATCCACCATTGCGATGACACTTGCAGCAGCTTGACCTGCTACAATCTCCCTTGCCAAATTTGGCCCCGTCAGAACTCCCGCAGGATGGCCAGGCATGATTTCTTCAATAATCTCGGTCATACGCTTATGCGTACCCCGTTCCAAACCTTTGGACAGACTAATAATGGGTACCCAGGGGCGAATATGAGGGGCGGCATCTTGCAGGACATGGCGAAAATGCTGTGCAGGTATTCCCATCACGACCACATCGGCATCATGAATGGCCTCTTTAATAGAATAACTAGCTTTGAGACTTTCGGTTAGTTTGGCATTGGGAAGATATTTTTCATTACGGTTATTGTTGTTGATATCATCAACCGTTTTGGTATCTCTTGCCCATATTTTGGTATCTGCATTTTTGGCTGCGAGGGAGGCAACGGTAGTTCCCCAAGAACCACCGCCGAGTACGCCTACTTTTAGTTTCATAATTTGGTGTTTGGGTGTTTATGTGTTTGCGTGTAGGTGTCAATTCATAGACACACAAACACGTAAACACATAAACACATACTTTATTTTTTCGTTTTTGATTTGCTATGAACTCCATTTTGTGATGCCTTACTTTTTGAGGGCAACTGTTTTTGAATATTATCTTTTTGTCCCAATTCTTTGAGGTATCTTTTACGAATTTTATCAATATGACCATCCATATTTTCGGGAGTCCAACGTTTGGTCGAGACAGGTTTTAGAACTTTGACTTCTACTGCCGAAGGACGAAATACATTTGTACCTCTGGGCATCACGTCGTGGGCATTGCGAATGACCACGGGTACGATTGGAACACCAGCTTGCATCGCCAAATGAAAAGCTCCTTTTTTAAACTTTCCTAATTCATACGAATAACTCCGTGTTCCTTCAGGGAAAATAATCAAGGAAGTTCCATTTTTTAAAGCATCAACAGCAGGTTGCATGGCTTCAATAGCTTTTTCACGATTGCCTCTATCAATAAAAATTACACCTGCTGCTTGCATCAATTGACCAATGACAGGATAATATTTGAGTTCTTTTTTGGCAATGGCAGTTGCATTTTTACGTATCAATTTGGAAACAATAAATAAGTCCACATTGCTTTGATGGTTAAAAATGAAAACTGCAGGGCGATGCGACCAAAGGTATTCCTCGTTGTGTACAACGAGTTCGATACCTGCCATTTTGGTAACTAAATCTCCAGTATTTGACATCAGTGCATTGATACCTTCCGACCAAGAGGAATTGCTCGTACCAGAAATTACACTATTAAATACAGCAGGCAACAAGCTCCCCAAAGCCAAACCTGTTCGCATCATACCACCTAAACCTGGACGCACTTCATCGTTGAAACGATAAACAGGCCAATCTCTTTTGAAGGCAATCGCTGCCAATTTGGTATCGGGATTCATAGGGCGAGGTTTGCCAACAATTTCCATGAGTGGCATGTCTTCGGCACTATCTGTATAGAAATAACTCTTTGATAAATCCAAATCAAATTGCTTGACCAATTCTTTGGCGGCATAGGCTTTACCATCGCCCCAGCAAGCTGGCTCGATGACATTTCCTGTAAATTTTCCATTTTTGACTTCCATTCGGGTACACATGATGTGCTCGATGGCAAGGTCTCTAGCAATTGGATTGACTTGATAAGGCGTTGCTGCCGAGATAATAGCTACAGTATGACCTTTTGCCATATGTGCTGCAACCAATGCTCTTGATTCAGGATAAATTTCGGAAGCCAAATGTTTACGATAGACCTCTTCGCCGAGTTCGATAAAAACTTCTTCTTTTACACCTTTCACACCTTTGACACTAAGGGCAGCCAAACCTGCAAAATTGCCATCACCAATAGCATAAACAAATACTCCTGCTACTTGTGCAACGATTTCACGAGTCGTTGATTTGCCACTCAACAAACGTGCTTGTACAAACTCTTTGGCAGAGAAATTTTTGATAAGAGTTCTATC
>JAHDEQ010000010.1:33872-36664 GCA_020628755.1 Saprospiraceae bacterium | reverse complement strand
AAAAGCGTATAGGCTACTACGATATAGGCTTCCACATAAGTATTCAAAATAACAGGTGCAACCAAAACGGTTTGCTCTTTTAGTATTTCGAGTACGTCTGTATCAGGATTATTGAAATGTTTGGCCCAGTCTTTATCAATATAATTTAAGACGGATTCAATCTCATCGCTAAATTGTGGTTTGCCCGAATAGAAAAACTCAAATTTAAACACATCACGCAGATGCATGATGTCTTCCCAAAAGGTGAAAATACGATTTTCGACGGGTACTTTTTGAAGTTTGGTGAGGGCAAGTTCTATAAAAGCGTGCTGGTACAAATGATGTACTGCCATGTTAGCATAATAGGTCGTTGCCATAAAATGCTCGTAATTGATCATGTATTTGGCACGTTTCCGAACACCTTGCTGCTGAATCAAACCTGCTTTTTGAAGCAGGTTGATTCCGACTTGTGTGCTTTCGCCAATTGGCATTCCTCTATCTACGAGTGCTTCGGGTTTGTAGCTCTCGATAAATTTCATAATCGTTGCCAAATCGCTGGTAATTGCTTTTTTGGAGAGTGCAAATTTTCCGAGCAAGCTGATACAAATGAGAGAAGTTGTCGTAACGGGCGTAATTTGATTGATACGATGTACCAATTCAAATGCAAAAAGCGAGAGGCGACTTTCTTCAATCAAAGGGTTGCCATCTTGTTCGGGGATAAGTCCGACGGACTTATCGGTTACTTGCACGGGGTCGCCAAAGCGGAGGGAGATTTTGCCAAATTTATCACCCATTTTTTTGACATAATCAATGAACCAAGCGAGGCTTTCGGCTTTCTTTTCTTTGCCTCGTCCTTCTTTGGTCATTTCGTTTACATCGGGAATAAGATCATAAACAATCGAAACAGGAACGTATTTGACTTCTTGTTTCGAGTCCTTTTCGGCATCCATAATGTATTTGAGAATACCCATTTTAGGCCAAACGAGTTTTCCAGTACGAGAGCGCGTCCCTTCAATTGCCCACATAAAATGCGACTTTTGATTGACTAAGGTCGAGATATAATGACGAAGAGTCGCTTTATAAACTAGATTGTCTTTGAAACTTCGACGAATAAAAATCACGCCGTTATTGCGTCCGAGCTGGGAAACTCCCATAAAACTCATATTGATACCTGCAAAAATATGAGGCAAAGGCATTCCATGCCGCAGCATGACCAATCCCAAAACCAGCATATCAATATAGGTTTTGTGCGTCATCACAAATGCAATGGGATGTTTACGAGATAGCTTGGCTATTTTTTTTATCTCCGTAGGTTTGACATCAATGGTTTTGTCGTAAGCACGAGACAAAACATATTGGGCAAATTCTGCTCCGAGCATATTTGCCATAGGATTATGCGCTGTGTAGAGTTCAGTTAAGTATTCTCTCGCTTCTTCATTGATGGACTTGATACTTTTTCCCTTCTGTGCCGCAATGTCGGCAAGCGTTCGTTGAAAGGTAGAGTCACTTAGTATTTTTTCCATCCTTCAAAATAGGAATTATTTATAATATAGCTTTAAAATTTTGGGAAAAATTTTTGAATGCAAAAATGTGAGGTTATACAATGCATAAATGTGAAAATTTTGAATGCAAAAATGATTTACACTCTTAATGTACTTTGCTGTACTTATAAATGGCATAAAGTGTACTTTTTGTCGTATGCACATTGTATAGCTTTGCAAACTGCGACTAACGAGGATTATGGGAAGTTCGTCGTAGTTTTCAACTACGATGCGATATGCATTAAAGTAAAATGAGAGTACAGTTTTGTGCTTTCTTATTCAAGAACTAGCACTTTTTCTATTTTTTGACCTTTGTTGGTTATGATTTTGATGATGTAAAAACCTTGATTTTTTATAGTGAAATTTTGAGTGTTTAAATTTTGAATTGGTCTTCCTTTGAGATCGTAGATTTGGACTTGGCCTAGCTTTTCATTTTCGCCTAGCTCAATGAAAAATTGTCCGTTGGAACTAGGGTTGGGGTAAATTTTACTATTGGAGATAGCAATATTTTGATTAGCAACCATTGTCTCGACAAAGAGATTTTGAATTGTATCTTCGACCATCAAGACAGGATTTTGGTCGGCATTGTTGTACATGGTTCTAAAAGTATCAATTTCAGGTGTGCTTTCTTCCAACATGGGTGCTAACCATCGCGGAGGAAGGGGCTGGTACCAGACCCTTGCTGTCACATTGACTTCACCTACGTAGCCATCAATCGGAAAATGATAATGAATCAAATCTTTACCTGAACCTTCAATTCCATTAAATTTATTAAAATTGTCATCATTCAAAGCATTTCCCACAATAGTGGTCGTATCATAAACTTGGTGTGTGGTCGTAAATCCTAAAGGCGGAATACGATTATCTTTTAAATTCATAGCTCCCCGTTCCAAAACGGTCGAAAATTCACTAGCTACATTTGCAATCACGACTTCGTAGATTTGAACTTCTTCTTCTGAACGAATCACATCATAATGCGGTTCGGCAGGATAGTTATTTCCAATCGCTTCAAAATTTTCATCAAAAGCCCCCGAATGGAAAAGAGTATCTCCTGTTTCGCTAGTGAGCAAAAATTCAACGACAGCACGACGACTTGGATAGCCCGAAGGAAATTTATGGCCAGCTTTATTTCTCAAATCAACTGTAAAATAAGCCGTATCTAACGTAATGGAATCATATCGAACTTCGAGGTCGAGGGTTTGGTCTTGTAGCATGCGTTCGGTTTTGCGGATGGTTTCGTCGAAGGCTTCGTCGGTTGCATTGATGCCAAGC
>JAHDEQ010000010.1:32643-33772 GCA_020628755.1 Saprospiraceae bacterium | reverse complement strand
GAATGACAACCTGCACACATACCTGCATCGTTGATGTGTTCGCTATAGATGGGTTCAAAACCAACAAAACTAACCATAGGTTGTGCAAAAGGCATTTCATAGGGGCCGTAAGAAACTCGATTGGTATCATAAACAATTCCGCCTGAATGTAGATCGCCAAGTAGTGAATCCTTCATCATGTGGCAAGCACCGCAAGAAACGCCATCCAGACCCGTAGTATCAATACGAAGACTATCCATTGTATAATATTCGTGGCCTCGAAGTTTTGCTGTATAATGTCCTTGTGGAGCGTGACAAGCGGTACATTTGGTTTCGATTTCGTTTTTATGGGCGGGATTGATGAGGACTTCGTGACTGACTTTGGCTTTCCAAAAAGGGTCTTTGGCAGAATTGGCCATCATACTTGATGACCAATCGTCGTGGACATTGACATCGTTGCCCTTGCTATCGAGCATAGCATTGCCTTGTAAATCGAAGCCATGACAGCCATTACAATTGGTAGCCGTCGGAAAAATCACGCTAGAATCTAGCGGCGGTTGGGCATGAAAAGATCTAAAATAGGCCAACTCCTGTGGGCTATGATAATTATTGGCTTCATTTTTTATCGGAATCATGGATAAAATGATGATGAAGCCAAGTACAATTGCTGGAATTACAAACTTACTAATTTTCAAACCTGTTATTTTCAATCAAAATTGAAAAAAATGAATCAGGATTCCAATTTATAGAGCCGCTTTTTTTGAAGGATGGTTTACAAAGTTTACAATTCTTTATTGAAAACGACTTCATAATTATCATGTAAAAAGTTTAGATAAAAAAAAGTGGGAATGGAATCATTAGGAAAGGAATCACTGCCAGTTTTAAATGTTGAAAAAGGAATCGTATCAATTTGACCAATCGCTAAGTTGTAATTGTCTTGAATATACACTCGTACGGAGATTCCATTATTGTTGATTTCTTCGATGTTGTGTGATAAACTCAAAAAAGCATTTTGTATATCTATTGTATCGTTATTGCTAAGGATAAGACTAGCATCCAAAACTTCGACCTCCATGTTTTGGAGTTCAATGACTGCGAAATCTTCATCTCTTGAGGTGGCTGTTGCCAAAATAAAGAAGACAATAATTGC
>JAHDEQ010000010.1:22307-32543 GCA_020628755.1 Saprospiraceae bacterium | reverse complement strand
ACTTGGTAGATAAGAAAGTCAGGAAAATTGAGATGTTGAGTGGTCTCTTTTAAATGTTGGAGGGGCGGGATTTGCAAAAGCAAATCCGAAATCCCTAGCAAAGGAATTTCGGATTTTGAACAAAAAAAATAGATTGAAACTCCCAAAATTAAAGGGAGAAAAATATGTTTAAATGCGTATTTTACAACAGCCATAATTGGGGCATTGCTACAAATTTCTTCTTGCAAGATACAATCTTGCAGGATATGTTTTGTCGAAGAAGAATTCTTCGACAAGCGATTTTAGTTTGTATCCTATACCGAAAGAGCTGCGTTTTTAGCACGTTTGCGTTCGTGTTCTTTTAGCAAAATTTTACGGAGTCGCATGGAGTTGGGTGTTACCTCAACATACTCATCAGCTTGGATATATTCAAGTGCTTCTTCGAGCGAAAACTTGATTGGTGGTACTAATTTTACCTTGTCATCAGCACCAGAAGAACGCATATTGGTCAATTTTTTGGTCTTAGTAAGGTTGACGACCATATCGCCTGGGCGGCTATTTTCGCCAACAACTTGCCCTTCATAAATATCTTCGTTAGGAGCTACAAAAAACTTTCCTCGCTCTTGCAAATTGTTGATACTAAACGGAATAGATTTTCCTGTTTCCATACTAATCATCGAGCCATTTTGGCGACCAGGTATTTCTCCTTTCCATGCTTGAAACTCTTTGAAGCGGTGGGTCACGATGGCTTCGCCAGCGGTGGCAGTGAGCAAGTAATTTCTCAATCCAATAATTCCTCTTGATGGAATTTCAAATTGTAAAATCATACGGTCACCTTTGGGTTCCATCGAAAGCATCATCCCTTTGCGGCGAGTCACCATTTCAATGGCTTTACCTGAGACAACTTCGGGTAAGTCAATCGTCAAATCTTCAATTGGCTCACTTTTTACACCATCAATTTCTTTAAGAATAACTTGTGGCTGGCCAATTTGCAACTCGTACCCTTCTCTGCGCATGGTTTCTATCAAGACCGACAAGTGCAAAACGCCTCGCCCATATACTCGAAAAGAATCAGCAGAATTGGTGGCTTCAATTTTTAGTGCAAGGTTGCGTTCGGTCTCCTTTTCGAGACGTTCTTTGACATGACGTGAAGTAACAAACTTACCGTCTTGTCCAAAAAATGGCGAATCGTTGATGGTAAAAAGCATACTCATGGTTGGTTCATCAATGGCAATGGATTCCATTGCTTCAGGATTTTCAACATCGGCAAGTGTGTCGCCAATATCAAAACCATCAATACCTTGTACGGCACAAATTTCGCCTGCATGGATTTCTGTCACTTCTTTTTTACCCAAACCTTCAAAAATATAGAGTCCTTTGATTTGTTGTTTGAGTTTTTTACCGTCATTATTAATGACGGCTAAATACTGTGATTTTTTTAGCGTACCTCTGTGCAAACGACCAATAGCCATACGACCTGTATAACGTGAATAGTCCAGCGATGTAACGAGCATTTGAGTTGTACCTTCCTCAATATTTGGTGGTGGCACGTGTTCGATAATGGTATCTAAAAGTGCATGGATATTGTCCGTTGGCTCTGTCCAGTCGAGGCTCATCCAGCCATTTTTGGCAGAGCCAAATATGGTTGGAAATTCGAGTTGTTCTTCGGTTGCATCGAGGTTGAACATAAGGTCAAAAACAGATTCTTGTACTTCATCAGGCGTACAATTTTCTTTATCTACTTTGTTGACAACCAAAATTGGTTTGAGTCCCAACTCCAAGGCTTTTGACAATACAAAACGCGTTTGAGGCATTGGGCCTTCAAAGGCATCTACCAAGAGCAAAACACCATCGGCCATGTTGAGAACACGCTCGACTTCTCCACCAAAATCGCTGTGACCAGGAGTATCTATGATGTTAATCTTGTGGTCTTTATACGTAATCGAAGCATTTTTGGAAACAATAGTAATGCCTCGTTCTCGCTCCAAGTCATTATTGTCCATAATCAACTCGCCAGGTCGTTCGTGGTCTTGAAACAATTTTCCTGCGTGGAGCATTTTGTCCATCAACGTCGTCTTGCCATGATCTACGTGGGCAATAATTGCGATATTTCTGATATTCATATTTCTTTTGTGTTCAAGTACTCACGCTTGCCTGAGGGCAGCCAGGTTTTTACGTGTTCAGGTTGATAAATTTGGTAAATAACGTGAACACGTGAGTACTTGAACACGTGAGCACTTTTTAAGCCTGCAAAAGTAAGCTATTTTGGCTTTAAATGCTGTTTTTATTTGTTAAACTATTTGGGTAAAACATATCCATACGAGATTAGGGTGTTTTGGGCTGCATTAGAGAGGAGAAAATTGTAAAATTTTTGGGCTTTTTTTTGATTTGAAGTGTTTAACAGTACGATTCCTTGCTGTATGGGCGTGTAGCTGTTTGCGTCGAGCGCAAACCACTTGCCTTTGTTTTGCAATTTTGGAGCTTTTACGATAGACTGCGCCGTGAAACCAATTTGGGCAGCACCAGACAAGATAAATTGATTGGTTTGGGCAATGCTTTCGCCAAAAACTAATTTTTCTTTTACTTTATTATATATATCATAGTGTTCTAAAATTTGTTGACTAGCTTTTCCATAAGGTGCAATTTCGGGATTGGCTATTGCAATATGTTGGATATTTTCAAAAGTTAAGGCTTGTATATTGGGATTGATGTTTTTTTGACTTGTCCAAAGTACGATTTTTCCGAGTGCATAAATTTTGGGAGCTTCGAGCGTCAAACCACTTTGGAAAAGTTCATGCTGATATTTCATATCCGCAGAAATAAAAATATCGTAAGGTGCGCCTTCTTTGATTTGAGCCGTGAGTTTGCCCGAAGAGCTGCTTGTTATTTGACAAGAAATACCTGTTTGTTGAGTAAATTCTTTTGCAATTGCTTCTACCGCAAATTGAGCATTGGAGGCAACAGCAATAGTAATGCCTTTTTCTTTTTTGTTTGTGTTACAAGCATGAATTAAAAAAAGGAATAGAATAAGGAAGTAGGTATTTTTGCACATCAATTAGTTTTTCTGTTTATAACAAAATAGGCGATATAAAAGATGTAAGGGTAGGGGCTTCTATTGAGCCTTTTAACAGCTTGGAAGCTTGATTTCGCATTGTTTTTAAGCCTCAAGGCTTATAGAAGCTTTTGTGATACACTGCCAAAAAAATAAAGGGTCACCCCGAAAGGCGAACCCTTTATAACTATAAACAAACAAAAAACATTAATTTATGAACACCTAACAGAGTAGATTTAATTGTGTTCAAAAAAAATTGAAAAAAATGAAAAAAAATATTTGAGGAAGGAAATGCTCGACTGCGCTTTGATTAGCGCAGTCGATATTTTGTTATTGCTTCACGATTTTTTTGGTTTGCGAAGTTGTGGAGTCGCTTAGTTGTATAAAGTAAACGCCTTCTGTAAGCTTACTAAGGTTTAGATGATGTACTTTAGTAGAAGCAGATAATTTTCCTTGTAAAAGTTCTTTACCCAACACATTATATACTTTAAAATTTAATAATGTTTGAGTTGTTTTTTGTACCCGTAAAGATAAATTGCCAGAGGTAGGATTTGGGAAAACTTCCCAATCAAAGCTTTGCTGCACCTCTTGATTAGAGGTTGTAGAAGTGTTAATAGATGTTTCCAAAATACAGCCATTGGCATCGGTAATAGTCAAGTAAAATGTCGTGGCTTCGAGTTCAAGAATACTCTGACTTGTACCTCCATTGCTCCATGTATATTGGTAGGGTGGCGTGCCTCCATTGACAAAGGCTGTCGTCAAAATTCCATCTTGGGTATCTTCATTGATGAATGAATTTTGCAGCGCAGCAGGTGCTTGTATTTGGACAGAAGTAGCGATTTGACAAGCATTGGCATCATTGATTAAAATGGTATAATTGCCAACAGGTAAATTTTCTTGTATTAAGCCTTGATTTCCATTTGACCAAGTAGCGGTGTAGGGGGGAAGCCCTCCATTGGGTTCAAGATAGACTGTGCCAACTCCATTTTCTGCACAATTGGGTTGTAGAATTTCTATTTCTAGGTTTAAGGCATTTTCCAAAACGAGTTCGATACTATTCGTTTGAGTACAGCCTTGTTCGTCGGTGATTGTCAGATTGTAGGTACCAGTTTGTACATTTTCGAGGTAGGCATTTGTAGAATTGTCGCTCCATAAATAAGATGTATTGCCTATGATATTGGTTTGAGAAATGATTGTTCCTGTGCCATCACAATTATCTGTACCAGCTAAGTCCAAATTGATTTCGGGACTTACTTCTATAAAAATAGTATGTAAACTATCGCAACCAAAATTGCTCTCGAAAAATTGTTCAAAACTTGTGTTTTGAAAGTAAGATGTGCCATTGTAAGAATCTCCGTAACACAATTGAACGACTTCTGTCGAAGAAGGTGTGAAAATGCTAGAAACTTCAAAATCAATGCTTGCGGAGCAAGCATTTTCATCGAAAACGGTTAAGGTATAATTGCCTGTTTCGGAGATTTCTATTTGAGGCGTAATTTGGCCATTTGACCATTGATAATTTTGATAAGTTTGGGTGGTTTGCAATTGAGTTGAGCCACCTTCGCAAATAGATAAATCTCCTTCGATTATTGGATTTGGATTGTCAAAATATTCTAAAGTAAAAGAGTTTTCGCTGGTACAAGCATTTTCGTCGGTAACAAGGAGCGTGTAAGTTCCACTTTCTGATAGAATTGTACTAGACTCGGTTGATCCGTTTGACCAAAGATAACTTTCAAAAACACCTGCTGCCGACACTTCTACGGAAGTGCCTTCGCAGAAGGCACTTGGCGCATTGACAGCAGCAAGTGGCACTACATATTCTTCTACAAAAAAGGCATTTGTATTGCTACATCCATTACTATCGGTTACCGTGACTTGATAATTATTAGAAGCCGAGATTTCTATAATTTGAGTAGTGTCACCCGTTGACCAAAGGTAGGATTCAAAATTTTCAATGACACTTAAGTTACTTGTAGAATTAGAGCAAATTTGTGGCTCGCCTGTTATGCTGAATACAGGCAAATCATAATTAGAAACTTCTGTGTTTGCTTCGCCTGTACAACCTTCGATATCGGTGATAGTGACCGAATAAAAACCTGTTTCATTAATAGCTATCGTTTCGGTTTGAGCATTGTTAGACCATTGATAAGAATATCCTTCTGGAACAGCCAGCACCGTTGAAGCACCTGCACAAATATTATTTTCGCCTTCAATCGTAAATTGTAGGCTTTCATTTTCAGTGACCAAAACGCTTTGCTCGCCCGTACAGCCATCGGCATCAGTGACCGTTACTATATAATTGCCAGCTTCGCTAATTTCTACGCTTGCATCTTGGGAACTGTTAGACCATTGGTAAGCACTAAATCCTGTCGGTGCGTTTAGAGTCGTAACACTTCCATTGCAAAAACTGGTATTTCCTGAAACTTCAAATTGGATGTCTTCCTTATAAATCACTTCAATATTTTGCGATCCCGTACAGCTATTGGAGTCTGTTATCGTTACTTCGTAACTACCTGCTTCGGCGATTTCAATATTTGGCGTGGTCATTTGGTTAGACCATAGATAGGATTGAAAATTATCAGGAACACTTAATTGGCTCGTCGAACCTTCGCAAAAACTGGTCGCTCCTTGAATTGAAAATTCAAGAGCATCGCTTTGACTGACTTCGATGCTTTGAATTGCTGAACAGTCGTTTGCATTTGTAACTGTCACGGTATAAGTACCAGCGTTTTCAATTTCAATATTGTTTTCGGTAGATTCATTTGACCAAGTGTAGCTTGTAAATTCCTCTTGAATAGATAAAGTACTAGTCGAGCCTTCACAAAAGCTGGTCGCTCCCTGAATTGAAAATTCAGGGACTTCATTTACAGTAACTTCGACACTTTGTGTACCTACACAAAAGTTTTCATCCACAACCGTAACACTGTAAAGTCCTGATTCTGTGATTTCTGTAGTATTTTCTGTAGATTGATTTGACCAAAAATAGTTTTCATACCCATCATCAACCGACAAAGTCGTGTTGGCATCTGCACAGAAAATCGTAGAACCAATAATTTCGGGTTCGGGATTTTCAAAAGTTGCTACTTCTACTTCGGAAGCCGCAGTACAACCATTGGAGTCCGAAACGCTTAGACAGTAAGTATAAGGTTCTAAAATAGTTATGATAGAGTTGTTTTCACCTGTATTCCAAACATAATCGGTAATTATAGGCGAAGAAGTACTGTTCTCATAGTAGATATTGGCAGAGAGGGTCGAGGAGCCGCCTTCGCAAAATTCGGTCGCTCCGACCAATTCTACTGTAGGGTTTTCAAAAAAAGATATTTCTTGGCTTGCAATACCCGTACATCCGCTTGCATTGCTGACTGTAACCGTATATGTTCCAGTTTCAGCAACTTCGATGCTTGAATTTTGAGATTCGGTACTCCAAGTATAATTTTCAAAATCCCCAGCAAGGGTCAAATTAATACTGTCGCCTTGACAAGCACTCGTATTTCCGAGGATGGCAACATCCAATTGGTCAGATGCAATAATCTCAAAACTGCTGGAGTTGGTACAGCCAAACTGATTGGTAACAGTGACTTCGTACGTTCCTGCCTCCGAAAGGGTAATTTCATTTCCTGTATTGGGAACAGACCATTCATAATTCGGATAGTCGGGGGTGACTTGAAGCGTAGTCGCTTGTCCATCGCAGATGGACAAGCTGCCTGAGATATTGAGTTCTGGCGTTTCATTAATGATGAGTTCAATATATTCACTAGCCGAACAACCGTTTTGGTCAGTTACGGTAACAGAAAAGGTTTCTACAAAACCAAAAGTAGTGCCGGCATATATATCTATGGATTGAGTAGTTTCGCCTGTTGACCAGGTATAAGATGTAAGAAAAGTTCCAGGGGAAATAGTCATACAAGTAAATTGTGTTGTAACTCCTTCACATATATTATTATCACCTTCAATCGTAAATTCAAAGGGAACAGATTCAACAATTTCAATACTACTAGAACTGGTACAACCCAAATCATTGGTGACAGTCACTTCATAAATGCCTGTTTCTGTAATTTCAATGAGATCCCCTTCCATTTCATTTGACCATAGGATACTTTCATAATCTTCTTCTATTCTTAGATAAATCCTTCCATCTGGACACAAAACAGAATTGCCAATAATATTTGGAGAAACGATGTCAGTTGTTGAAACTTCAAAATTAGCTTCACCAGTACAACCCAAGTCATTGGTTACAATGACGGTATAAACGCCAGCTTCGGTAACCTCAATTTGGTTACTTTGCCCTTCGGTTGACCATAGATAATTGCTATAGTTTTCATGGACTGTTAGGGTTGTACTGCTACCTTCGCAAATTGTCATGTTACCTTCAATGGTAGGATTGACATTGACTCCCTCACAGGGATTTTCCTCTGAAAATACGGCTGTGATTTGGTCGCTTGCATTGAGTGTCAAATTGATTTCGCTAGAAAATTCATCGGGCGAAAAAAGATTATTGTTTACTTCCCAATGGCTAAATGTGAAATTGCCATCAGGATAAGTACTAAGATTGACCTCGAGACCTCCGAAATAAGTGACCTCCCAAGGGTAGGAGGGGGCGACAATTTCGTTCATGACAACGACACCTGCACCTTCGGGTTCGACATTAATATATATAGTGTAAGGCCCTTCAAAACCTTCGTCTTCGTAACAATCTACTAATTGGTCGCCCACAATAGTACATTTACCTAGAATTTCGTTTTTGAGACGGTCAACATTGCTTTGCCACTCATTCATAGTGCCTCCCCAGCGTTGTATTTGGCGAGGCATTTCAGGTTCAATCATTTGGAGCATACTATCCAAATGATTAATGAGGTTGTCACAAGTAAAGACGGTATTCATCAATTCGGCATAACGCTCAAAGTATGTTTTTTTAAAATCTTCATTTTCCATCAAGGCGAGGAGCATGTCCACATGACCAATGCTAGGGCCAGCATCGTCATAAATATTATTTACATCACAAGGGTCTGACTCATAAGTAGTTGTTGGTAAACCTGTATAATTTTCACCCAAATTAAAAGTATTATCCATATCCCAGAGGCAGTAACGCCAGCCCGTGCCATCGCCATCGGTACCTCGCCACCATTTGGTATTCCAATTGAGCCAATCGGTATTGACCACAAAGGTATTAAGTATAGAATAATCAATAACGGATAACACATCCATTCGTTCATCTACATAATCGTAATTGCTTTGTACGCTGAGGTCATTGGTGAGCATATAGTCGTAAAGGTCGTACCAAGCAGAAGCATTTCCATAACGCACATCTAGTCCGCCCCAATACTCCAACATATCGACATTAGATTCTTTTTGATCATGATAAAATTTGGTAAAATCGGAATCTATACGCTCCCTAAAGGAGTAAAGTCCCCAATATTCGCCATTGATAAAAACGACAACGGGGCTATGTCGGCGCACATCAAGGTGCATATCATTGTCATCAGCAAGAGATTGCAAAAAAGGGTCACGTACATGGGTGCTAGGCCGCCAACCTTGACCTGGATAATTGTCAGAACCCAAAGCCCGAATAATGATAACATCGTATTCGTCACGTGGTGTACTCGGAATGAGAGGATACTCTATGTTATTAGCAGAACCATATTGGTCACGGGTATAAAAACGCATTCCTTTTTGGTCAAAAAACCAAGAATCGTTGCCATGCCCACGCATATCGCCATCCATCTCAAATTGGAAATTTTTATTTTCATCAAAAAATTCCAAAGAAGTCATGATTTCGTTTTTTTGACCAAAAAGTACCGACTCATACTCGTCATCAGCCAACGAAAGCACAGGGAGATGTGTAGTTTCATTGATAAAATAAGTATTGGTTTCGACAAAGCTATCGCCCAAATCATCGTTTGAACTAAAGGCCTTGGCTCGTACAACAGTTGTTTCAGATATAGTGATCGGACTATTGTAAACAAGAGAATTAGACGTTGGTGTTGTACCATCTAAAGTATAATGTATAGTAGCGTCAGCATTCGCAAAAATCTCGATGGTTTGATTGCTTGTATAAAATCCAGAGGGCTGATTAAAAATCGGCTTGGTGGTATATTCTATAAAACTACTATTGGCATTTGAGAATCGAGGGGTTGGGTTATCAAATACCGCCCATACCTCTCCTCCGTCAGGTATGCGACCACGCGAGTGGTTGCCTTGGGTAGGGTTGAGGAGTTGAATCACATCCAATAATTCACCATCAGGATTACTCAATACGATGTGTTCTTGTTTGTTTTGAGTTAATTTGAAATTGGTGTGTACATAACTCCCATTGACATAATCGTTGCTGGATGCAAAAACTACAAGGCGTTGATTGGCAGCAAGCGTTACGCCACTGGGAAATTGCCATTTGGTCGGATTATCAATTTTATCGCTCAGATAATATCCTGCTAAATTGATACTAGAATTGGTTGTATTGAGCAGTTCAATCCAGTCTTCGTAGTCCTGGAAATTATCAGGAAAGTCAGATTTGTTAGAAGCAGAAAATTCGTTAATAATAATTTGTGCAGGTGCGATTTGGTAGATACTTGCAAAAAGAATTACTAACAAGTATGTGGAAATTTGGGGGACATACTTCATAGCTTAAAGTAAATTTGTAGGGAAAACTGAAGAGTTTAGGTTAAAATTGCGCTGACAATATAGTGTTTTTATTTAGAAATTATATTGTTAGAAATGTTGCTTTGTTTTTAAACCATATAAGACATGGAAGGACATATAAGTTTTTTGCCTTGAATGAACTTAGATGCCTTATATGGTTTAAAGAGATATTACGATTTTTTCTTAATCGAACAACCAATTGCTTTGGTAAAATTTGGGTCGGGGTCTTTGCCTACTTCGAGGCTGGCAATGGCATTTTCGACAAATTTTTCTTCTACTTTAGCACCATCTTGTGGATTGTCATCAATAGCTCCAATGTATTTGACGGTTCTTGCTTTGTCTAGCAAAAACACGTGCGGTGTTTTGGTTGCACCATATTGAGGATAAACCTTCTGCCCTTCATCGAAAAGATAAGGGAAGGTAAATCCTTTTTCCTTAGCTCGAACAATCATATTGTCAAAACTATCATCAGGCTTTACTTCGGGGTCGTTGGGATTGATAGCAATGACAGGATAGCCTTTGGCCGCCATCATTTTGTCAAGAGCAACCAAGCGGTCTTCGTACATCAC
>JAHDEQ010000010.1:14009-22207 GCA_020628755.1 Saprospiraceae bacterium | reverse complement strand
TTATTGGTTATGAAATATAGGTGGTGAAATTAGGAAACTTTAAGTTAACCTTACATACTTCTTACAAACTTATTCAACCTCAATACTACATTCGATGTTTAAAACTTATATATTTGTTGCTTTTTCCGAGAAGCAGCTTCATCGTTTGTACAAACGTAACAAGATAGAGGAATAAATATGTCAAAAAACGCTACATCACAATTGGATGAAAAAGAGCAGCTTAAACCAAAACTTTCCAAAGAGAGTTTGAGTGAAGCCCTCTCTATTTTTAAGTTTGTCGCTCCGTACAAATGGCGACTTATCGTAGGACTATTTTTGCTCTTTATTTCGAGTGTGGTTTTTCTATCCTTTTTTACGATTTTTAAATGGATGATAAATACAGCCGACGGAGCCGAAAACCCACTTGGGTTTTCCTTGCCACAGTTTGGAATGTTGATGGTCGGAATCTTGATTTTTCAAGGTGTGGTATCTTATCTGAGAGTTATTTTGTTTGCTTATGCCAGCGAAAAAAGTACAGCCGATTTGCGTAAAGCATTGTATAGCAAAATCATTAGCCTTCCCATTTACTTTTTTGAAACCAACAAATCAGGTGAATTGGTGAGTCGTTTGACTTCGGATATTGATAGAGTGTATAGCACTTTTTCGATTACTTTGGCCGAGATCATTCGTCAACTTATTATTCTTGTTGGTAGCGTAATGTTGTTGTATATCACGAGTCCCAAGTTGACGTTTATCATGTTGGCTACTTTTCCTGTCGTGGTTGTAGTGGCTTTATTTTTTGGAAAATATATTCGTGGACTTTCCAAGCAACGACAAAAAGTAATTGCAGATACCAATTCTTTATTGAGCGAATCTATACAAACCATTCGCGCTGTAAAAACCTTTACCAACGAAATCTTTGAACGAGACAAATACAAAGCATCCAATGATAAAATTGTTGATGTTGCAATGAATTTTGCAAAATTTCGGGCTTTGTTTACGGTATTTATTGTTACGATTCTTTTTGGTGCATTGTGCTACATCATTTGGCAATCTGCGATGATGGTACAAACCAATAAGATTGAGTCGGGTGATTTATTGGCCTTTATTTCTTATACCGCTTTGATAGGTGGAGCTATTGCAAGTCTTGGAAATTTTTATGCTGATTTGATTAGCACGCTTGGAGCAACCGAGCGTATTCGTGAGGTTTTGGATATGGAATCAGAAGTGGATTTAAGCAAAGCTGATTCGCCAACTTTTAATCGTTTTCAAGGTAATATTGAATTTAATAAAATTAGTTTTACCTATCCGAGTCGTCCTGATGTTCAAGTATTGAAAGAAATAAATTTAAAGATACAAAGCGGCCAAAAAGTAGCCTTAGTCGGCACGAGTGGTGCCGGCAAATCGACTATTATGCAATTGCTTTTGCGCTTTTATGATTATCAAAAGGGCAATATTTTAGTTGATGGAAAACCAATTGAAGATTACCCAATTAGTGAGTATCGGGGCAATATGGCTATTGTGCCACAAGAAGTGATTTTGCTAGGCGACACTATATATAACAATATCCTTTACGGAAAACCCAATGCAAGAAAAGAAGAAATCATAGAAGCTGCCAAGCAGTCCAATTCTTGGGAATTTATTTCGTCTTTTCCTGATGGACTAGAAACGCTTATTGGAGAGCGAGGGGTTAAATTATCAGGAGGCCAAAGGCAACGAATTGCCATTGCCCGTGCCATATTGCGCAATCCATCAATATTGTTATTGGATGAAGCAACCTCTGCACTTGATGCCGAATCAGAAAAAGTTGTCCAAGAAGCCCTTAATAATTTGATGAAAGATAGAACTTCTATCATTATCGCCCACCGACTTGCCACCGTAAAAGATGTAGATTGTATTTATGTACTCGAAAACGGAAAAATCATAGAACAAGGAACACACCTCGAACTCTCCGCCAAAGAAAACGGAGCCTACCACCATCTTGCCAAACTACAATTTGAAATGGCCGAATAAAAAAGCGGAGTCAAGACATAGGGTTCTTGACTCCTTCCTCACTATGATAGACGGTTTGTGGGATGAGCAAGCGATTCCCGCCGCAGGCGGGATGAATGTCCAGTGGACATTCAAGCGAGCGAACCCGACAGGGGCGGGCAAGCTCAAAGTTAAGTTTGGATTTCAAATTGAACCAAGCAATCGAACTTGTCTGTACCAAGCGAACCCGACAGGGGCGGGCAAGCTACAAAGTCAAGTATGGATTTCAAATTGTACCAATCGAGCACACAAGAGCAACCATTCAAAGAAGGTAAAACCCAACTTGAAAGCACTATCAAAACACCAATTCTCAATTTAACTGTATTTATTTTAATAAATCTACCTTGCTACTAGACAAGCTTGCGAGGTGCTATGCAATACAGAGCAGTTTGTCTAAGTTAAGCTTTACTAAACTACACCATTTAACAAGCTTCTCGCAAATTTAGGAAAGCTGATTTTTCAAATTGAGAATTATTGATGACAGCAATTTAAACAGCCCAAAAGCTATTCAATCAATAAAATAGTCCAAACTTAAATGTGTAAATATATTTGTGGTAATCCTAAGTGATAAGTGTTCAACAGAAGAAGATAAAATGTCTAAGAATAAATATGTAAAATATTTATGATATGTAAATCTAAAAAAGGAAATTGATATTTTCAAATATTAAAGCAAAAAAATATACGACTAAAATCAAAAAAGCCTTTCTGCTATTCGCAGAAAGGCTTTTTTGACATGAATATTTGCAAAGAAATATTAAAAATATCTTGGGTGATTGACCCGCTTTTCATCATACGAAAAGTCATAGCCTAGCATCACTTCAAAACTCCCTTTGGTCTGATTGCCTATTTTTGAAATGATATAATCATAAGCAGCACCGATACGCATTCCATTGTTTAGATAAACAGATGCCCAAATATCTACGCTATCATTAGAGCTAGTGTTGTTGGTCAATTTTTCGATTGCCGAACGGAAAGAAGCTCCCACCCACAAGGTTTCGTAAAACATAAATGAAAGGTCAATATCATATTCTGTGGGTGCGCCGATACGTCTTAGTACGGTGCTGTTGTCTGCAAATGCTCCAAACAAACCTACACTTTTTACCAATAAGGATGGCTTAAAAATAAGTGCATCACCAGATATTGGAATTGCAGCACCTGCGGTAAAGTAGTAGTGTCTATAAGTAGAGGCGACATTACCACCAACACTTGTAGCATTGGTTCTTTTTAGATTTTGATTCAATAATTTTGGTACAGAAAAACCGAGATAAAATTTTGGAGCATAATAAAATAGACCTCCACCAAAATTAATTAACCATTGGTTGGGAACAATTTCGTTAAAAGAATTATCTGTTGCCTGTGGTTCTCTATAAGTTAAATTATTAAAGTTAGAACGGAAATTCATCGCTCCGCCTTGCAGACCAATTGACAATTTTCCGCTTCCAAACTGAAAACGATAAGCATAGGCAAAATTGGCCGAAGTAGTACCATGAACACCAATCTTATCATTGATGACCGATAAACCTAAACCAATCCGTTCGCTCATTGGTGTATGAATCGTAAAACTTTGAGTGGTAGGAGCACCTTCTATATCTAACCATTGATCTCGATAGAGTAAACGGACAGACATATGCTCGTGACTACCTGCATAAGCAGGATTGAATACCAAACTATTGAACATATATTTGGTAAACATCGGGTCTTGTTGCGCATAGCTTTGTTGCGAAAAACCTAGGAATGCAAAGAAGATTAGTATTTGTATTCTCATAGATGCGGTTTATGAATACTGGTTAACGTAAATAACTTGTCATGTGTAGTTTATCAATCAAGTAGTTCATAATGAGCTTTGACGAGATTTTACATAAAAAATGACAAATCAAAGCACTTTTTGGACTATTCGCCACTTGAATCAACTAAAATATATACAAATATTATGCCTTTTTTGGGCTTTCTATGGTTTCAATAACAAGTTGTAGCCTATCTTTTTTTTTGATTTGTATTTCTCGATAGAGGAAAGTACTATTTCATCAATTCCAAGGCTTCGGAGATGTCTGTGACAGGTAATTTGCAGACCTTGTTTTGGCAAACATAAATCATAGTTTCGCCTTCTTGTAGTTTGTCTTTTAAGAGTTCTAAATTTCCTTCATTTTTGCCGCCTAACAATATTGCATGAGGCAAGTATTTTTGCATCATTGCATTGCGTTTTGTCTCAAAATCGTCGCCAACGATAGCCACTTCATAAGGCGGTTTGACCAAATCGAGGTAATGTTGACACCAATTGGAGTAAAAATTGGGTTGAGGACTTTCCGCTACCAACTCATTCATATTGTGCATCATTTGTTTGGATTTATCCAATAAAGCGGTATCATAAAAATACAAAGCAACTTTGTACATGGTTCTTGCAATACTCGAATTAGAACCTGCAATTACATTATCACTTATCTCTTTTTTACGGGCAACAAGCGCAGGATCGAGTTTGGAGGTATAAAAGAACATTCCACTTTCGCTATCATAAAAATGTTCAACCGCATAATTCATCAATTTGCGAGCTTTTTGCAACCATTGTTCATCAAAAGTTACTTCATACAAATCAATAAAAGCCTCTGCCAGCAAAGCATAATCATCTAAAAAAGCATTGATAACGGATTTGCCATCTTTATAATTTCGATTTAGACGCCCATCGGATTGAAGCATATTTTTAGAAAGAAAATCACCATTTTTGAGGGCAGCTTTTAAATGTTTTTGTTGACCAAAAGCACGATAAGCATCTACATAGCCTTTGAGCATGAGTGCATTCCAAGAAGTGAGAATTTTATCATCCAATCCAGGGTAAATTCGTTTTGTTCGAGCATCAAATAACAGCTGCTTCGCCGCAGTTATTTTGGCTTCGAGTTCAGCTTCAGTCAAATTGTATTTTTTAGCAATCTTAGCAGCTTCTTTTTTTCGATATAAAATATTGTGATGTTCCCAATTTCCACTAGCCGTTACTTCATAATAATCATTAAAGATTTTACTCTCATTTTCATCACCCAAAATCGCATCAATTTCTTCTTTTGTCCATACATAAAACTTCCCTTCTTCGCCTTCACTATCAGCATCATAAGACGAGTAAAAACCGCCTTCCTTAGAGGTCATCTCTCGTGCTATAAAATCCAAAGTTTCACTTACAACTTTCTGATACAATGGCTTTTGTGTAACTTGATATGCGTGTGCATATAAACTCACTAACTGACCATTGTCATACAACATTTTTTCAAAATGAGGTACTTTCCAAAGGCCATCAACCGAGTAGCGAGCAAAGCCGCCACCTAAATGATCATAAATTCCCCCCCAAGCCATTTTGTCAAGGGTGGTCGTTACCGCTTCAAGTGCTTTTGCATCCTTTGTGAGGTGATGATATTTTAGCAAAAACTCATAATTGTTGGGCATCGGAAATTTGGGTGCGCCTTTGCGGCCGCCCTCTTTGAAATCAATGTTTTTTAAGAAATTTTGATTAATTTTATCGAGTGCTTCTCCTTGAAATTCAGCAGGATTTGGATTGAGTTGTATGCGATCATTGGCATCAAGATTACTGGTCAGTTGCTCGGCATATTGCTCCATTTTTGCTTGGTCTTCGTTTCTTGCTTTGACAAAATATTCAAGTATTTCAATCCATTTATCCTTAGGAAAATAAGTGCCAGCCCACACAGGCCGACCATCGGGCAATGCGATAGCATTGAGAGGCCACCCGCAGCTACGCTCCGAAATGATATGGCAAGCGGTCATATAAACATTATCAATATCAGGTCGTTCTTCTCTATCCACTTTTATACTTACAAAATGCTCGTTCATAACCTGACTTACCAAAGTATCTTCAAACGACTCATGTTCCATTACATGACACCAATGACAAGCCGCATATCCCACGCTAATGACAATGAGTTTATCTTCTTTTTTTGCTTTATCAAGTGCCTCATTGCCCCAAGGAAACCAGTCCACAGGATTGTGGGCGTGCTGCAAAAGATAGGGGCTACTTTCGTTAATCAAATGATTGGTATAGGCATGATTTCCGTGCTGCACTTTCCCATTAGGAGATTTGCAATTGAGCATTAAAACAATAAAAATAAATGCTAAAAAAAAATAGAATATTTTTTTCATGATAGAGTTTGGCGCAAAGGTAGGTCGAAAAAGTGGAGAATAAAAAAACCTGCCAAAACAGGAAGGAGGACAGCTTTGGCAGGCTAGGTGATAAGTATTTGATAAAAGTTTAGTTTGACTTGCAAGATTTGAATAAAGAAATGAGGTATGAAAATTCTTTATTGACCTTACAACTATCCCAATTTACGAATTTATACAACACAAAGCAATAAATTTTACCCATCAGGGAACTTTTTTTAGTATTCTAGTGGTTAATAATTTGTAAATGAGCTAATATACTGATTATATATTTTAATAAATACTGGTTTTGCCAAGTATTATTTTGTATATTATGTTATTCGTAAATTATAAACTCAAATGCTATTACCATGACACTTAAAAATTGGAGAACATTGGCTGGAAATCGTTTTGAATTGCCCATTCTTGATGTGGTAGAAAAAACCATTATTCGAGAAACGGAGGCAGGACACAAACTCAAGGTTTGTATCGGCACGGACTCACAAGTACGAGGTGGGGTAGTGGAGTTTGCTACGGTTATTGTTTTTTTGCGTGAAAAGAAAGGTGGTTTTATGTATATTTCTAACGATAAGATGGAGCAAGAGATGAGTTTGCGAGCTCGTATGATTTTGGAGGTAGGAAAGTCAGTAGAAATTGCTTATCACCTTTGTGACTTGTTGGATTTGTATGATGTTGAACTCGAAGTTCATGCCGACATCAATACCGACCCACACTTCAAATCTAATACGGCTTTGAAAGAAGCAATGGGTTATATCCTAGGAATGGGCTTTGTCTTCAAAGCTAAGCCTGATGCTTTTGCCAGTTCGAGTTGTGCGGATAAAGTTTGTTAAATGATGTTATACCGAGAAGGGGGAAAACCTTAATTTTTTTCGGGTTTTATCCCGTTCTCGGTATAACATACATTATTCTTTTATGCGCAAGCTAAAGTATGTGCCACTTTATTTTTGTGCTTCTTCTTCAGCTACAGGTGTACAGCCATTTATAAAACCATGAAACTCCGCACCTAAAGGCACACAAAATCCAGGAAGTAAATCAATATCAACTCCTGCATCAAAAGTTACATTGCCGCCATTGGAGACCGAACCAGCCGATTGAATATTATTGGAAACTTGATATATTCCATTCATAATTGACGTTCCATTTTCGACCAAATTGGCTGGACAAGACGAAGTACAAGTTGGTTCATTATAAGTAGTAGAAGTTGAACATTGTACACCTGAACCTCCGCAAGAGCTAAGTCCCATATTGAATACCGCAGGACTATCATCCGTTGATACGACCCAGCCTGCATCTTCTTTTTTGAGTGAAGAGCCTGCTGCCGTTCCACTATTTTCGCCAACTCCAATATCGGTGCTAGTTAAACCGAGAGCTGGGCCATTGGTAGCTGTTATTGTACCTTCGTAGGAGATAAATTCGATAACGGTTTGAGTAGCAATTTCTACGAGTGCATAGCCGTCGGCACCACCAGTTCCATTTTCAAAAAACTGGGTACCTATATCAGCAACCGTAAATGCCATAGCTCCACAACCTATTCCGTCATCACCAATAACACCAGTTAATTGAACCGTTGCATCACTTGCTCCATCAGACTCCTCATAAGCTACTAATTCATAAAGGCTCAAATCCGTTCCAACAGGAGCTGAAACCTCAACAAATTCTCCTACGTCTGTACTGGCATTATCATAGTGAATTTCTGAAATAAAAGGTAAACCTGCAGGGCCAGAACTACTAGATCCATCTATAATATCAAGTGTCATACCCGACGTTCCATCGCCAAGCAAACCTAAGGTCGTTCCAGAAATCGTGATGCAGCCACCAGAGGTGGCTGGATAGGCGTACAAACCATAGGATGTGCCTGCTATCAATATTTCTACATTAGAAGAAATGGGATCTTGATAGGTAAAGCAAACTTCTACATCATAAGTATTATCTCCCAAACAAGTCGTATTCACTTGTGCAACATTAATCATACAATTAGGTGTCACACAATCGGGTTCGTTGTAAGTAGTTGCATCAAAACAAGTCACGCCTGTACC
>JAHDEQ010000010.1:9870-13909 GCA_020628755.1 Saprospiraceae bacterium | reverse complement strand
CCTACACAAGTTATATCATTGGCATCTCGTACTTGAAAATTAAATGGCGTAGAAGAATTGCTATTAGGTAAAGTTACTGTAATAGGTGAAGAAGAGCCTGTTCCGATAATGGTATTTCCATTAGAAAGGTCAATTACTTCAAAAGAACCACTCGCATTGCCTGCGGTAAAACTTACGTCAAAGCTGAAATCAGTGCCAGCACAACTACCTGCAGTAGTTGTTGTACCTGTGATTAGGCAATCCAATGAAAAGTTTAGTTCCAATCCCATTATCACAGGATAATGATCAGACATTTGGTGCAATTGATTTTTTACAGGGCTTGTACCATCTGTTGCTGCTCCGTCAAGTACTTTAGCATTACCAAACGATAAATACGAATTGTTGATATACTTGGTTTTGTTTAAACCTAAGTCAAGTGCGTCATTGATAAGGATAAAATCAAAGCGATCGTCTAAGCCTCCAGAAGCTCCGCCATTGCCAAACTCGCCTTGGGCGGTCCGTGTAGATTGCGTGTATTGACACACATTAGAAGGCGAAGAATCTTCTCTCGTCCAAGGGCCCAATTTATCTATAAAATTCATCGGATAAGAAACGGGATTCACCAAGGTATCATAGGCGGGTTCTTGTGCAGGAGTGTAAGAATAAAAATTAAAGTCTCCTCCTGCAATGATATTTTCAGAAGTTGGGATATTGGCCGCAATATAATCCATCATATCTTTGGCACTCAAAACACGTCGCTCGTCGTCGGGTATGGTAAATGAATTGCCATTGGTATTACTACTTTTGAAATGACCTGCAAAAAGGTGAAGTTTATCTTTATCCGCAGGATTGCTCGGACTAAAAATCTCAACTTCATAATAAGAATTGGCTCTTGGTGCAACATTGACATTACCATCAGGTGCAATGCCCGTATTGTTTCGAGGCACTTCGTCTTGTTGCAGGAAAGAAACCAAATTGGAGTTATAAAAAAGCATATTCCCCAAATTGTTGCCCCCATAACCAAAAAATAATGGTGCTCTTGCAAAGTTTTTTCCTTGCGTATTATTGTTGAGTTCTGTCAATAAAATATCGGCTCCTGCTGAACTTTTGAGTTCTTCTACTACAATGATGTCTGCGTCCGCTTCTTCCACAATCTCTCGGAAGGCAACAGAGCGAGCAGCATCACTTCCATCAGGGTCACTATTGCTAGGGTTGGGAAAATTTAAGATATTATAATATATAATATTGAGGGTATCTTGTGCAAGAAGTGAAGTAGTATTTATTGCCAAAAATGCAATAAATAGTAAGCATGATTGTCTGATATTCATGAGTTTCTTATGAAAATTTGTTTGAGTAAAAAGTAGTTTCTTATTTTTGGTAAAGACAAAAGTCCTTCATACTAACTATAAATCTATATGTTAGTTGCTATTATACAAATACTTAACAATATTAAATTGGGGCTTTGTATGTTGAGGGGCTTAAAAGGGGACGTAAGTTAAGGATTTTTTCCCACAAAAAAAAGCGTCCAATATTGAACGCTTTTTGGTATCATATCGTATAAATGATTTATATTTTAAAATCATTTCTGGACCTTAGCCCATTTGAATCTTCTCTTTCCACAAACTTCTATCTAAGGAAAATGGCGTGGCTTTGTTTAAAAACAAAACCAATGCAATGACAAAATAAGTAAAGCTAATTTCGGCTTGAAAATCGCCGAAAATATCACCTTGCATCGCAAAAAAAGCTGCAATCAACATATCAATCATAATACCTGCTGCTGCAAAACGGGTAAATAGCCCTAACAACAAAAGGATACCACAAATCAATTCGCCGCCTTTGCATAAGTAAGCCATTGCAATAGGCATGGGCATATCAATCGTTTCCATAAATCCAGCAAAACCTGCCATATAATCGGAATCGAAAATACCAGGTAAACCATGTATCAAAAATGCTATTCCCAACCAAATCCGAAGCAATGCCAAAGGCTCTTTTAAAAAAGGTCTGTTGAATAAATTCTGTAAACTCATAATAACAATAGTTTGGTTAATGGATTATTTTACAGAATTAAATTAGGTAATAAATTTCATATTCGGAAATTTATTTGTAAAAAAAATATACAAATCTACAATTGACATTACCCAAAGCACTTTAAAATTGTATGCCTAAAGCCTTTAAAGCTTCATAAGTGATTTGATCATACGGTTCTATTCCATTTCTTTTTTGAAAATCTTTTATTGCTGCTCTTGTAGTTTGAGAATCTTTTAACGTTAATTTTGTTTTTTTACCCGAAAAAATCACCCCATTCGGTAGTAGCTTGTATCCATATTCTATTAGTTTAATTCTCAGTTGATTGATAGTACCGCCACCCATTCCACAATTTATACAACTGGATGAGATATTTAGCTCATTTTCTGAGCTAAAAAATATTTCATTTGCTCGAAGATGCTTTGGTTTCTTTCGAACATAGCGTTTAAGGATTTTAGCATTTGATTTGATTTCATAAAATGGAATCTTATAGTTTAATGCAATAAGTTCTTTTTTGGAGAATTTCTCATACTCGTCTGGCCTTTTCTTCATACAAAACAATAAATTATCCTTTTTAGAATGAGCTTGAGTACTATCCTTCAAGTAAACATCATTAGGGTATGCCGTTTTGAATAGACTTGGATTACTAACTATATTAAAATCAAATTCATCATGTGAATCTTTTATCTTGAAGAAATATTTATCATTGTCTCCTTCAAATTCTAATACTTCATCGGGATTAACTGTTCTATAGCTAAGTTGAAATTCTGGGTCTATAAGCTGTAAGACGATTGGCTGGTCATACAAACTATTTTTATTCAAAAGAGAATCAGGAGGTTTATTAAAATAGCAGTAGTTTGCACCTTTTATTTCTAAAGTTTCACTTTGTAGTGTTTTATTCCAAAGCGAACAACTGCTCAGAAAGCCCAAAAGAATGATTAATTTTTTCATAAAAAAAAGATGATACTCGAAGTTTGCAATTTCGATGCTCTACGCCAATTGCATTTTGACTTTTGTAGCATTCTTTTATGAGCATATGGAATCGCAATTGGGAAACTGCGACTAACTTTAATGCTTCCGCACCCTATTCTATCAAATTTATCAAGGTTCGATAATCATCAAAAGGAGCTTCTTTATCTTTCATTTCGAGTATGTCAAATAAAATTCCACTGTCGGCATAAGCATCTTCCAAGTCCAAAAGCGTTGCTTGGGTTCTTATTTCTACCTGTCCTTGTTGAAGTTGGTCGAGTCGCCATTGATAGGTTTTTTGCATTTTGTCCCACATTCGAGTCCTTACTTCTAGTGGGTCACTATCAGGAGAGACGGCAAAGGCATCTTCAAATGCCTTGTTGTTGCGAGCAATGAGTTTTCCATCTTCAATTATAAAATAAGCTGTTTCGGCTGTAGCCTCATCCGCCGTTAACAATTGAGCATACATAACCAATTGCAAATCTTCTTCGTTGCGAATAATGCGTTGTCGTCGGGCTGCTCCACGCCATTTGAGGTCAATTACAGCTAGTTTTTCCCCTTTCTTTAAGACCAAATCGGCTTTAGCTCGAATCGGCATTTGACAAAATCCGCCTGCCATATCCATTTCCGTCGCTTTGACCTGCCATTTATCTTTTTGAAAAGCTGCCACCAAACTCCAAGCAGCATATTTGACTCGATTGAGGAAGGCTTGACGTTCGGGTTCTCGCCCATACATGAGCAAGACAGCGCCTTCACGTGCAAACAAGCGGGGAGCTTGCTCGTCAATCCAAGTCTCTACTTGTTCCTTCGTCCAAGTAGAGGTATCCTCTTTAAAGAGGAGTTCAAAAAAGCGATGCGAGAGATTTCCCATCAAGGTCACGTCAGGAACAATACTCAGAATAGACGATTTTCTCAACTCCAATTTATAACGAAAAACCCATTGATAAGGATAATAAAAAAGCGATTCTAAACTTGTAAAAGTCTCATAATCTCGAATGGCCAAATCGGGCGATTGAACATTCAAAAAGGCAATGGGTTTGCCCAATTGCCGATGACTTAATTGGAC
>JAHDEQ010000010.1:4036-9770 GCA_020628755.1 Saprospiraceae bacterium | reverse complement strand
TATCCAAAGGTTTGACCGCTAACGAAACAAACTCCAAAATTTTGTAAGGGTCAATAGGTCGCCACAAAAAAGTGGTAATCAATTTTAAGATTTGTAAACTCGGACGTGCAGAGGAAGCGGATAAAATACCCAAACTCGGAATACCTTCTTGGATAAGAGAATTATCCAAAGCTCGATTTTTTTCGGGTATCACACAAAGCGGTTTAAAATCGGGATTGTGTCGAAAAAACTGAGCTAAGTAAGCTGCAATTTCGGTTTCTCGTTTTCCTTGTAAGATTAATAGACTGCCATCGGATTGGAGTTTTTGCTTTGACTTTTTAGTTTGTAGAGCCATTTGCCATTTGACCAAATCTGTGGCTTCATTTCCTTTGATAACAACTTGGTTATCAAGTTGTTTTACCTCAACACCTTTAGTCTTTAGCTTTTCAAATAACTGCAATAAATAAGAGGGCAAATATTCATAAGGTTCATTGACAAATATCGTTTGAATGGGTTGTTCCTTAGACTCCAAGTGTTTTAAAACCAGTCGAAAACGATCTGCAAATCCGAGTGCAAACTGAAAGTCGTTTTTTGTGTTTTGATTTTCTTCTTGAATAATTTCTTCGATAAGAGCTAAAACTTGAAGACGCTCAGGCGCATCTTCTGCCATAGAAAAATCCCAGCCTTCGAGGAGCAATTCATCCCGACGAGACAGGAGTTCGGCGGCACTTGCCAATTGGTCGGCTTCATAAGATTTTAGGAAAAAAGCATCGCTGTAGGTCTCAATGAATTTATCTAAGATTTGGCGATATTGTTCTATCCGTAAATATTGATTATTGTTTGGATGCCCGATGAGTCCCAAGTGCGACTCCAGCATCAAGAGTAAATCTTGTGTACCAAAAACATGGATACCAGCCTCATTTACATTGGAGTAAGGGTGACACAATTCGTCTAATTCTAAGCCAAAATAGATGGTCATGTAAGATGTAGTTTTAAGGCTTAAAACTACAAAATATATTTGAATTTAGAAGTATAAATAAAATTGTTTTAAAACTCAAAGTTGAATTGAGTCGGTCAGCAAGTAGAGAAAATAATTATTTCAAACCTAACATTTCCATTTGTTCTACTACAATATCTTCTACCTCAAAAAATGCGATTGGAGCATCGTGATTGTTGGTGACTTTGTGTTGTTGAACTTTGTTATTGATTTGAAGAATGGTATTGGGCAATTCCTGAACTCTTCGCCCACTGGTTGGATAATTTTGAGCCATTCTAAAAAAATGAGGCGTGGCTATTTGAGCAACCAAGTTGCTCAAACGTTCTTTTCGCATAGTCGTCCTTATAATCCCTTTTTTTTCTACATTTTGAATCCCATTATAAATAACCGTTCCGTCAGAAAATATTTTTAAGAAAAAAACAGGACATTCGCCATAACAAGCTGTTTTGCCATAGTACAAAATCTCTTCTACTCTATTTTTGACTACAAAACTTTCGATTTTAGGCAAAGGCAATGCAACCATAACCGTATCATAGTCCGTCTTTGGTATGAAATCTAAGCTGATGCTTGAACGATACGCATGCTTCGGTGTACATGAACCTAGTAAGCAAAGTACAAATATGAATATTGTATTTCTATATAGTGTCTGCATAAAAAATAGTAATCTTTATTACTACTTCAAAAAACGTGCAAAATTTTCAGCTAAAATAAGGGGTTTATCGTTCTTTTTGTCGTCTATTGTGTAAGTGTTTGTCTAAAATGAGTTATTACTCAAAAGAAACCTGTTTCTTTTCACTTTGATATGTACAGGTATCTTTCAAATCAAAATTTCGTTGAAAAATTATTTTTGAACCTTTTAAACAAGTGTGCTATTCTGAAATAGCCCTTACATTTATCATTAACAAAATTCAATAATTTTATGAAAACTGTTTTACATGTATTTTGTCTTTTATTCCTATTTTCAAGTATTGCTTTAGCTCAAAAGCCCTATGAATTTTCTGTTCTTCAAAATGAATACGAGCGTTTAGATGCACCTAATTTACTCACTGAAGGTGTGTGGGATGACCCAAGTTTTGTTGATTCTATCGGATTTGATTTTCGATTTGATAGTACGAGTTATCAAACATTATTGATGTTAAACAATGATGTTGGAGGGATACTTTATTTTGAATTTGACTCCATTCCTAAAAACCTACTTATTGCAAGTGTAGATGATTTGATAGATCCTGGCTATGAAGACGATAAATCATTAGGATATATTGCTTCGCAAACAATTGGTGAGCCTGGAAATAGAATCCATAAAGTCGAATGGAATAATGTTGGTTTTTACAATGAAGTAGAATATACGGGTACAGCCAATAATCTAATGAATTTTCAAATTTGGCTATACGAAGGAAGCAATGATATTGAGTGGCATTTTGGCCCTAGCTCTATTAAAGATAACACGCTACACGAATTAGGTGGTCCTACAATGGGCTTTGGATATGATTTAAATATTCAATCTGGAATACCTGATATTTTGATAACCTTATCGGGAGAACCTGATAAGCCTAGTATTGATACCATTTATAATTTGAGTATGTACCCTCCTGTATTAACCAATTTTCCGAATAATGGAACCGTTTATCGTTTTTCAAGCCTGTTTGTTGGTACAAATGATATTCCTCGACTAGAAAGTACAATTCAAGTTTTTCCAACTTTAGTTGAGAATAAGCTCAATATCAAAGTTGATCTTGCTCAAAATGAAGCGTTGACTTTTACTATTCTTGATTTGATGGGTAAAAATTGGTCCCCTATTCAGAAATTAACACAAGATGAAAATTTGGATTTAAGTGATTTACCGAGTGGCTTCTATTTTGTGAATGTCCGTTCTGCTGAGGCTGTTTGGACACAGAAAATTGTAAAGCAGTAGTTTTTTTTGAGGAGTCAGGTGTCAGCGCGCTCTGCTTTGCAGAGCTAGAGGAGTCAGCTATTTTCTGACACCTTATTTTCGCAAAGCGAAAAATCTGACACCTGACACCTCAAAAAAACTACATTCGTTTCATTTCTTCTCTCAAAGCATAGGTTTTACGCATTTTTTGAATCAGACGAGTTGCTTCATTATTATTTAAAGTTTGTTGTCCATCAGAAAAAGCCTTTTCGGGAGTTTGGTGGGATTCGAAAATCACGCCATCTGCTCCAGCCATAATACTTGCCAAAGCCACAGGTTCTACAAATTTACGAACGCCAATTCCATGAGATGGATCGGCAATAACAGGTAAATGGGTTTTCTCTTTGAGCATCGCAATTGCATTGATATCAAAAGTATTTCGATAAGCCTTTTCGTAGGAACGGATTCCTCTTTCGCAAAGCATGATTCGTTCATTTCCATTGGAGAAAATATACTCTGCTGCTTGCAATAACTCATCTAAAGTTCCTGAAATTCCTCGTTTGAGTAGGACGGGCTTATCAACCTTCCCCAAAGCATCTAAGAGGTTGAAATTTTGAGAATTTCTAGCTCCAACTTGAAAAATATCAATATAATCGTGCATGGATTCAATTTGCTCGGTCATCATCACTTCCGTGATGATTTTGATGCCAGCTTCTTTGGCTTTTTGATACCACATTTTCAAACCATCCAAACCCAATCCTCTAAATGAATAGGGCGAGGAACGAGGTTTATAAACCCCTCCACGCATGATTTTGATATTATTGGCTTTCAATAATTCAATCGTATTGGAAATCTGTTCTTCTGACTCAATCGAACAAGGGCCAGTCATCATTTGAAAATGTCCTGACCCAATATGAACGCCGTCGCCCAAGTCAATAATCGTATCATTGACTTTCCATTTCTTAGATACCAATTTATAAGCATCGCTCACTCGGTGGATGTCTTGAACGCCATCTAAAATTCCAATGGAGCGAATATCAAATTCATGTTTTCCTACTCCTATTATATAGTTTCCAAATTGCGTATCGACTCGATTGGTTTTGTATTTTATTCCATCGAGTTTTTCTTTAAGTTGCTCCAACTGTCCGTTGGTAATGTCTTTTTTGAGTTGTATAATCATTTTTTGGCGTGTTTGCGTGTTTGCGTGTTTGCGTGTTTGCGATTCATAAACACGCAAACACATAGACACTTAAACACATTTATGCTACATCAATTGTTCCTCTAACCATACTCACAAAATTATTAATCTGAGTGGGCAGATGTCCTTCTTTGGCGATTGCTCGAATAAAGGCACTTCCAATGATTGCGCCATTGGCATATTGGCAAGCCGTTGAGAAGGTTTCAAAATCAGAAATTCCAAAACCAATCAATCGAGGATTTTTGAGGTTCATATCATTGATTCGATTAAAATAATCGAGTTGTCCTTGTGAAATTCCTTTTTTAGCTCCCGTAATGGAGGAATTGGAGACCATATAAATAAATCCCTTGCTCAATTTATCAATTTTTTTGATGCGCTCAGGACTCGTCTGCGGTGTGATGAGAAAACTAATTCCCAAATCCAATCGCTCAAAATGGGCTTGATATTGTTCTTCAAAAACATAGAGTGGCATGTCAGGTAAAATCAAACCATTGATACCGACTTTGGCACATTTTTCTAAAAAAGCAATATCTCCAAATTGCATCATTTGATTAAAATATCCCATCAAAATTAGTGGAATATCCGTATATTTTCGTACCTCAGCAATCTGCTCGAATAACAAAGGCAAAGTCATTCCATTTTTGAGGGCAGCCGTCCCACTTTCTTGAATAGTGGGACCATCGGCGAGTGGGTCAGAATACGGCATTCCGATTTCAATCAAGTCAACACCATTCCGTTCCAACTCCTGAATAACCGTTATCGTATCATTCAAATTTGGATAACCTGCTGTGAAATAGATATTTAAAATCTCTTTATTTTTTTCTTTAAAAAGTTGTTCTATTGGATTCATTGAAATCGTGTTCAAGTGTTCACGTATCTACGTGTTCACGTAAATTAATCATATACAAATTCAACGTGAGCACGTAGATACGTGAACACGTGAGCACCACCAAACACATCAAAGATGTTTGGTGAACGTAGCTAAATCCTTATCTCCTCGACCTGATAAATTGATAACTACGACATCACTCGGATGATATTTTATTTTGTCCATTGCTGCAAAAGCATGTGCTGTTTCGAGCGCAGGAATAATGCCTTCTTGACGAGCGCAAAAGTACGCTGCATCAAGGGCTTCTTGGTCAGTTATACTAACCGCTTCGGCACGACCTGTATCAATCAAATGCGCGTGTAAAGGGCCAATTCCAGGATAATCCAAACCTGCTGAAATGGAGTAAGGCTCGATAATTTGTCCATCATTGGTTTGCATCAACAATGTTCTACTTCCGTGAATAATACCTTTTGTACCAAGGACAGAAGTTGCGGCAGATTCGCCACTTTCTACGCCCAAGCCTGCTGCCTCTACAGCAACTAAACGGACATTTTTATCGTCCATATAATGATAATATGCACCTGCTGCATTGCTGCCTCCGCCTACGCAAGCAATGATAACATCAGGATTTTCGCTTCCTGTTTGTTCTCGTAATTGCCACTTCATTTCCTCGCTAATCACCGACTGAAAACGTGCTACCATATCAGGATAAGGATGTGGGCCGACCACCGAACCAATGATATAATGTGTATCAACAGGATTATTTATCCAATCTCGAATGGCTTCGTTTGTTGCATCTTTTAATGTTCGACTTCCACTCATTGCAGGGCGAACTTCAGCACCGAGCATTTTCATACGAGC
>JAHDEQ010000010.1:2817-3936 GCA_020628755.1 Saprospiraceae bacterium | reverse complement strand
TAATAGCCTCGATTATTTACGTTGTAATCTATCATTATTCTTTATTTTAACCACTGAGAGAGCAGAGAAACGCAGAGATTTTCTCTCTATGTTTTACTGATTTCTTTATGGTTGTTTTGGTACATAGTATTTATTTATAACTCGCCTCAATCCTTGAGTCAACTGGATCACGTTAAAATTTATGAGTAATCCAATTTTATTATTTGATAATTTCAAATAGGACAAAATTTGAGCTAAATGTATATCGTGAATTGCATCAACTGCTTTTAATTCAACAATAATTTTATTCTCAACTAATAAATCTACTCTATATCCACATTCCATTTTTACTTCTTGATATATTAAAGGTAATGGAACTTCTTTTTCAACTTTTAAACCCAACTGCTGAAGTTCATAAAATAAGCAAGCTTGATAAGCTGACTCCAATAACCCAGGACCTATCTCTCTATGAACTTTTATAGCTGCACCTATTATTTTTTCAGTTATTTGATTAATTTCCATTAGGTTAAGTTTTCTCTGTGTTGCTCTGCTATCTCAGCGGTTCTAAAAATCGCTTTAATGAATTCACCTCTTTTAAAGCAGGTTCGATTTCAAATTTGCTGTTGACATCAATGGCGTATAATTGGGACAAATCGAGTGCCTTGATGGTTGGGGCATCGGCTTCGCCGATACCTCCGCTTAGAAAAAAAGGTGTTGAGCCATTGTATTTTTTTAGTAATTCCCAATTGAATTGAGTGCCATTTCCTCCTGCATTTTTTCCTTTGGTATCAAATAAAAAATAGTCGCAATCAAATTGATAAAAATCGGTATTGGTAAATTTGAATCGTTCATCTACAGAAAAAGCTTTGATAATTTTGATGCCTTGTTTTTTGAGTTGTTCGCAATAAAAAATCGTTTCTCGACCATGCAGTTGGACATAATCCAATTCAAATTTTTCGACTTTTTCTAGTACAAAATCTATTTCTGCATTAACAAAAACGCCTACTTTTTTGACATCATTCATCAAAGTTTTAAAAGGTAGATTTGGTAATAATTTTAATAACTCTTTTTCTGAATTTGCATCAATATTTCTGGGAGACTTCTTGTAAAAAATAAATCCCATATAATGAATGCCCAAAC
>JAHDEQ010000010.1:0-2717 GCA_020628755.1 Saprospiraceae bacterium | reverse complement strand
GTTTTCATAAAATGCTCTCCAATCAAAAATCCTTGATAACCTGCTTGTTTGAGTTTGATAATTGCCTCGACCTTGCTGATTCCACTTTCCGAGATTTTGACTACACTATTTGGAATGGAATTGACCAAATCCAAAGAGGTTTGAATACTAACTGTAAAATTGGTTAAGTCACGATTGTTAACTCCAACTACATCTACATTTTCAGTTAATTTTTTGAGTTGCGATGCAGAATGGACTTCCATCAAAACTTCTAAACCTAGACTTTTTGCGGCCTTTGCTAAAGAGCTTAAATCTTTAATATCTAAACATTCGGCAATGAGCAAAACTGCGTCTGCTCCGATAGATTTGGCTTCAATGAGTTGGTATTCATCAATGACAAAATCTTTACGAAGGATAGGACAAAAATTGAATTTTCGAGCTTCGGTCAAGTCCTCATTTTGTCCTCCAAAGAATTGTTCATCTGTTAATACAGACAAAGCCGAAGCTCCTGCTTGCATATAGCCAATCGAAACTTGCTCGACCGATGCATACGGATTGATATTCCCTTTGGAAGGTGAACGTCGTTTGAACTCTGCAATAATTCCAGACTTATCAGATCTAGTTAAGTATTTTTTTAAAGACACAACTGGTGTTTCAAAATGGATACTTTTTTCCAATAATTGTGTTGGATAGAGTGCTTTGCGTTGAGCAACTTCTTTTCTTTTGTGGGTTATTATTTCCTGTAAAATGGTCATATTTAAGGTGTTCGTGTCTTCATGTGTTCACGTGTTCAAGTTGCATATATGACGTGAGCACTTGAACACTAGAATACTTGAGCACTTTTAGTTAATTAACTTCTTAAACTTTTCTAATGCTTGTTGGCTGATTAAGGATTCTTGTGCTTCGGCAATACAATCGCTTATTGATTGATTGGGTTTGATGCACTTTATCGCTAAACCTGCGTTGGTGGTGACTACTTCGTTTTGAGCGGTAGTTCCTTTTCCTGATAGAATATTGGTGAAAATTTGAGCGGCTTCGGGTACAGTATCTCCTCCATATAATTGCGTTGGCTGCAATTTTGGCTTGCCAAAATCGCTGGGGTTTAGGACAAACTCTCCTTCATTTGTACGAACTTTTGTTTTTCCCGTAAGGGAGACCTCATCATAGCCATCTAAAGCATAAACTACCGAAAATCGTCGGTCGGTTTGTTGCAAAATATATTGATACAAACGTGATAAATGTAAATTAAAAACGCCCAATAAATTGTACTTCGGTTTGCATGGGTTAACCAAAGGTCCAAGCATATTGAAGAAGGTCTTAACACCTAAAGCTCGCCGAACAGGCGCGACTGCTTTCATGGCTGGATGAAATTTTGGTGCGTGTAAAAAACAAATATTGGCTCGCTCCAACTGTCGTTGCAACTCGTCCGTATCATTGGTAAAGGTATAGCCCAAATACTCTAAAACATTTGACGAACCGCAAGTCGAAGACACACCATAATTGCCATGTTTGGTAACCTTATAACCCGCTCCCGCTACTACAAATGATGATATTGTTGAGATATTAAAGGTGTTTTTTCCATCTCCGCCTGTACCTACAATATCAATTGTTTCCTTGGTATCGAATTGAATTGGTAAACACAATTCTAGCAATGCATCCCGAAAACCAGAAAGCTCTTGTACTGCAATTGGTCGCATTTGAAAGACGGTCAGAAAGGCAGCAATTTGTTCTGGTTTATATTGTTCTTTGGAAATATTGACCAAAACATCGTGTGCTTCTTGGCGCGTCAGGTATTCGTGTTGAAAGAGTCGATTTAGTATTTTTTTCATTTAAAACGCGTTTGTGCCTGTCTATCGACAGGTAGATGTTCACGTATTCGGGTGTTCATGTTCCGTTTGCACGTGAACACCTGAATACTTTGATACGTGAATACACTAATTTTGTAAAAAATTAGTCAATATGGTTTTTCCTTCGGGGGTCATGACCGATTCGGGATGAAATTGAACAGAATAAATTGGATATTCCTTATGGCGCATCGCCATAATTTCATCATTGTCATCGGTTGCCGTGACTACAAAATCAGCGGATAAGGTCTCTTTTTGGATAACCCATGAATGGTAACGACCTGCTTCAAAATTGGATTCCATTCCTTGGAAAAGGAGGTTTTCGGAATCGGTAATTTTCATTTTGGTGGCAACTCCATGAAATACATTGTTCAGGTTTTGGAGCTTTGCGCCAAAAGCCTCGCCAATGGCTTGATGTCCGAGACAAACACCTAAAATTCGTTTTGAACTATGGTATTTTTTTATCAACTGCGGCATAATTCCTGCTTCTTCGGGCAAGCCTGGACCAGGTGATAAGACAATTGTATCGTATTGATCTACTTCTTCCAAAGTGATTTCGTCGTTGCGATGCACTTCTACTTTTTGGTCTAATATCTCTTGGATGTATTGTACCAAATTGTAGGTAAAGGAATCGTAGTTATCGAGGATTAGTAATTTCATTTCTTTTAGTGTTCATGTGTTCACGTATCTACGTGTTCACGTTAATTAAGCACATGAACACGTGGATACGTGAACACGTGAGCACTGCATTCAAATTTCTTCTGCTGCTTTTAGGGCTTTGGTTAAGGCGCCGAGTTTGTTGTTGACTTCTTGGAGTTCGCTTTCGGGAACGCTTGAAATCACAACTCCTGCGCCTGCTTGATAATATAAAGTATTTTGTTTGCTCATAAAGGA
>JAHDEQ010000207.1 GCA_020628755.1 Saprospiraceae bacterium | reverse complement strand
ATAAACAAAAAAGCCGTTCTCAAACTTCTTGAGAACGGCTTTTTTGTTGTATTAAATAAATACCATCCTCATTGCATTATTGAATAATAATGACAACGACGATAATAATAGTGTTAATAATACAATTACTGAACATAGAAGCAAATATGAGAGTTCTTTTTGAGTAAAACAAATTTTAGAGAAAAAAATATATAAAAAAAGATTTGAATAAAAAATTGGTTTGACACTTTAGTCTTTTCTTTATATCTTGCCCTCAGATAGAGCATTCTATCGAAAGCTCCATCGCAGTATCAAACACGTTTTGGCTCTACAAAGTAAAAAATTGGGGATAGTCTCAAAGTGCCTATGGCGGGCTTCAAGCCGTTGACTTGTCCGGCTTCCCGAATACTCGGGACAAGAAGATTACAGAATCACATTGGCTACCCCAAACATGTCATTCAGAGGGACCAAAACATCCCGATACTGGGATGGTTTTTTTATTACTACGAATTCTTTGAGGATAATAATTCGTTTATTCGTGGTTTAAAACTTTGGCGGAATTACATTTTTAAAATGTCCATTCATCTTTGCTTTTTTGCGTAAGCGTTCCATCTCTCGCACAATTGGAATCAATCGTTCCAAATGACTCAACATAAAATCTTGGCGATCCCTTTCGGAAGGAATACACAATAGTTGATATTCTTGTTCTATAGAAAACCCAACATGATGCGCAATTTCAAAAGTATTAAATTCAGTCGGGCCATTTGGTACATCCTTATTTATATTGAGTACTTTGAATAGTTCGGAAAGGCTGCTCAAAATACGGTCATACAATTCGATATTTCCAACCTTATTGACTTTCATTCGTTCAATATCAGCACCAGCGTAGAGTTTGTTGGGAGCGACGGAGAAAAATTCTTTGATTTTAAAGACGCCAATTCCTTTAGTTTTGATGTCCAATTCGCCATTATCATGGCGTTTTACGATTTTTTCGAGGCGCAATTCTGTACCAAAGTCCATTACTTTATTGTCAATAAAAGCTGGAATACCAAAGGTAATTCCATTTTGTTCGCATTCTCGCATTAGTTGTTTGTAACGAGGTTCAAAAATATGCAAGTTGAGCTTTTCGCCTGGATAGACAACTAACTTTAATGGAAAAAGTGGTAAGAAATCAGTCATGAAATATCAATTATTTTATTATTTTGGACTTCAATAGCGTATTTTTAAGAAATACAAATCTTTGTTCAACCCAAACGAATACTCAAATCTCCTTCGCATATACTAGAACAGCACTATTTATTAAATGCAATTATCGTAAACTTGTTTTGTATTTAAACTATAAGTATTACGAAAATTACTAAAGAACTGTTCAAAATGCAAATCAAAATTTTCAATCTTAAAAATCAGAACGCCATGAAAACCAAATTTCAGTCTATTACTTTCCTTTTTGCTATCATCGGGATTGCTTTTGTTTTTAGTCTCACCTCTTGCAAGCGAGAGTACGAAGCGAAGCAAATGTCTGCCGATGCCTACAACTATATCTATGCACATACTTCGGGTACAATTTCAAAGGCCAACCCTGTTCGGATTCGATTTACACGAGCAGCGATAGACTCTACCCAAATTGGCCAACAAGCGGATGCTTCTGTCTTGTATTTTCTACCCAAAATAAAAGGAGAAGCCAAATGGGAAGACCCCAAAACATTGCTTTTTCAACCAACAAACCATTGGTCTTCGGGGACTAAATATGTAGCAAATGTCAATTTGAAAAAATTATTTGATGATACTCCTGCGTCGGCAAATGATGTAGAATTTGAGTTTCAAACCGTAGAGTTGGCTTTTGAAGTATCTTTGGTAGGTTTGCAGGCTGTAAACAATAATTCTTTAGAAAAACAAGAACTTAAAGGTGAGTTGACAACTTCTGATATTGTAGATAATGCAGCAATTGAACAAATAGTAACAGCGCAGCAAGAAAATCGTGATTTGAATGTCCGTTGGACACATGGTAAAGCGAACAAGCATACTTTTTTCGTAGAGGATGTTCGTCGTGAACAAACTCAAGATGGCGAAGTCAGGATATTTTGGGATGGTGCTCCAATTAATTTATCTACAAAGGGCGAAGATGCTTTTGGGATTCCTGCTTTAAACAATTTTAAAGTAACCAACTTAGAAACTGTACAAGGAAAAGACCAGCATTTTGTGTTACATTTTTCTGATCCTTTGCTAAAATCTCAAAATTTAGATGGACTTATTTCTATCAAAAATTATAAAGGCGATTTGCGTTTTACGATTGATGGAAATTCTCTGAAAGTTTATCCTTCGGGTCGTTTGGTGGGGCCACAAGAAGTAATCGTTCGGCAGGGTTTAAAAAATGTAAATAAGCTCAAAATGCGAGACCAAAGCTCTTGGACGATGACTTTGCAAGACATCAAACCCGATTTGCGTTTGGTAGGAAAAGGAGTTGTGATGCCCAATTCTGATGGTTTGATTTTTCCTTTTGAAGCAGTTAGTTTGAATGCCGTTGATGTTGAAATTTTTAAGATTTTTGACAATAATATTTTACAGTTTTTACAAACCAATGAGTTGGAAGGTAGCTATGATTTGGAACGAGTCGGGCGTATTGTCATGCAACAAAAGGTCTCGCTCAAAGAGCTAGACCCTACCGCCCGCTTTTACGAATGGCGACGTTATGCCCTCGATTTGAGCCAACTAATTGATGCCGACCCTAATGCTATTTATCAAGTACGCATTGGTTTTAGACCTAAATATTCGACTTATTATTGCGACAAATCGAGTAATGACGATAGCAACCGAAATGTAGATGGCGACTATTATGAAGACGATTATTATGGCGAAGATTATTACGAAGAGGAATATAGAAATACCAATTTTACAGACCAAACCGAATACGAAAGTATTTGGGGCGGCTACTACGGAATCGAAGGTTATTATAATGGTTATTCTTGGAAACATCGAGAAGATCCTTGCTATCCAGGTTATTATAATTATAATCGCTTTATTCGTCGCAATGTCATTGCTTCTGATTTGGGTTTGATTGCCAAAGGTGGAACAGAAGGCTCGCTTTTTGTTGCGGTAAGCGACCTCAAAACAACAGATCCTATTTCAGGAACAGAATTGAATTTTTATGATTATCAAAATCAATTACTGAAAACAGTTACAACGGATGGCAATGGCACAGCACAAGTCCAACTACCCCGTAAACCCTTCGTGGTAGTAGCCAATCGTGGTTTGCAAAAAGGCTACCTCAAACTAGGCGATGGAAGTTCTTTATCGCTTAGTAAATTTGACGTAGCTGGAGCTAAAACTCAAAAAGGACTCAAAGGTTATATTTATGGAGAACGTGGCGTTTGGCGACCAGGAGATTCGATTTATCTCAACTTCGTTTTAGAAGATAAAAGCAATAAATTACCAGCAAATTATCCGATTACTTTTGAGTTTTATGACCCACGTGGACAATTGCAACAGAAGAAAACCACTTCTGAAAATATTCAAGGCCTTTATGCCTTGCAGACTTCTACCAACCAAGATGACCCTACGGGAAACTGGATGGCCAAAGTCAAAGCTGGCGGCGCAACTTTTAGCAAAACCATCAAAGTCGAAACGGTCAAACCCAATCGTTTAAAAATCAAATTAGATTTTGGAGAAGGTGAATTAGTTAATCAAGCCGATGGCAAAGTACAAGGCAATTTACAAGTCAATTGGCTACATGGCGCACCTGCCAAAAATCTCAATACCAAAGTCGAAGTTCAACTTCGAGATTATAGAACCAAGTTTGAAAATTTTGAAGACTTTGTTTTTGATGATCCTGCTCGACGAATTGGCAATATTGATCCAACTACAGTTTTTGAAGCCCCTGTCAATGATAAAGGCTCGGCACTTTTGGCTGCCAAAATCAACAACCAAACTGCCCCAGGAAAACTCAAAGCTAACTTTAAAGTTCGCTCCTTTGAAAAAGGAGGCGATGCGAGTGTCAATACTTTTACCAAAACCTATAGTCCTTACAATACTTATGCAGGCGTAAAAGTGCCTCGGGGTCGTTATGGTTATTCGATGATTAATGTTGGTCAACCTGGGACTTTGGAGTTTGCTTTGGTTGATGAAAATGGAAAACCCATTAAAGGTCAAGAACTAAGTGTGGGTTTGTACCGTACCAACTGGCGTTGGTGGTGGGATAGAAGTTATGACAATGTTTCGGGTTATAATGCAGTCAATCATACAGGTTCTATTGACAAAACTAAAATTTATACCAAAAGTGACGGAACGGCTGCTTGGGATATTTCGGTCAAAAAATATGGGCGTTACATGGTTCGAGTTTGTGATGAAGCATCAGGTCATTGTTCAGGAACTTATTTTTATTCGGGCAATCCTTATTCTAATGGAAATGCAAGTCGTGAAAATGCTTCTATTCTCGCATTTTCTTCCAACAAAACCAAGTACAATGTCGGTGAAACTATCGAACTAAATATTCCAACGGGCGATGCTGGACGTGCTTTGATTTCTATCGAAAATGGTTCAAAAGTGGTCGAAACTCATTGGATGGATGCCAAAAAAGGAGAAAATAAATTTCGTTTTTATGCGACTGCTGAAATGACTCCAACTGTTTATGCCAATGTGACTTTGGTGCAACCGCATGCTCAAGTTCAAAATGATTTGCCCATCAGAATGTATGGTGTGATTCCGATAAGTGTAGAAGATCCTAAAACTAAATTAAAACCAACAATAGCAATGCCCGATGTCTTAGAACCCGAACAAAAAGTGACGGTTAAAGTCGGTGAGCAAAATGGTCAGGCAATGGCTTACACCATCGCAATGGTGGACGATGGATTGCTTGATTTGACCAATTTTAAAACGCCAAATCCTTGGTCAACTTTCTATGCGAGAGAGGCTTTAGGAGTCAAAACTTGGGATATTTATGACCAAGTTTTGGGGGCTTATGGTGGCGAGTTGGAGCGTGTTTTGAGCATTGGAGGTGATGGCGAGGCGGATTCTCCAAAAGAAGGCAAAAAAGCCAATCGCTTTAAGCCAGTTGTTCGACATTTAGGGCCATTTTATTTAGAAAAAGGTGCAGAGGCCACGCACGAAATCACGATGCCTAATTATGTCGGCTCCGTTCGTACAATGGTCGTTGCTTCCAATAATGGAGCTTATGGAAGTGTTGAAAATACAAGTCCTGTCCGAAAACCAGTTATGGTTTTGGCGACCTTGCCACGTGTTATTGGGCCAGGCGAAACGCTGAGTTTACCTGTCAATGTTTTTGCGATGGAAGACCGTATTAAAAATGTTCAAGTGACGGTAGAAGAAACGAGTGGTATGGTTAATTTTTTAGGTTCAAACCAACAATCTATTGCTTTTGAACGACCTGATGATAAAATTGCCAATTTTGAGATAAAAGTCGGCGAAGCCATCGGCATCGCCAAGTTTAAAATAACGGCTAAAGGCGGGGGAGAAGTGGCGACTCAAGAAATCGAATTGGATGTTCGCAATCCCAATCCTTACGTTACAAATGTAGAAAAATCAATTGTCGAAAATGGTCAAGAATGGGACATTCAAATGAATCCCGTTGGTATCAAAGGTACGAACGAGGCAATCCTAGAAGTGTCCAATATTCCACCAATTGATATGGAACGACGAATGAAATATTTGCTCCGTTATCCTTATGGTTGTTTGGAACAAACGACCTCTAAGGGCTTTCCACTTTTATTTGCGGATAGGCTAATTGAATTGGATGCTGAACAAAAAGAACGTGTCCCAAAAATCATACAAGCAACGGCCGACCGCCTCAAAAAATTTCAACGAAGCAATGGCGCATTTGCTTATTGGATTGGAAGTCGCAATACGTATATCAATAGTTGGGGGAATGTCTATGCAGGGCATTTTTTGCTGGAAGCAAAAAAACAGGGTTATGCCGTTTCGGAGTTTGTTTTAGACAAATACCTCAAATATCAACGCAAAATTGCACGCTCTTGGGATCCTGAATTAAACAATGAAGGTTTGTATAAAAACAATAGTGATTTGGAGCAAGCCTATCGTTTATTTGTTTTGGCTTTGGCGCAAGAACCCGAATATGGTGCGATGAATCGAATGCGTGAAATGTCCAAGCTACGGCATACCGCCAAATGGCGTTTGGCGGCCGCTTATGCGATAAGTGGCAAGAAAGAAGTGGCCAAAGAACTTATCAATAATTTGGCGACAAGCGTTGAAGATTATACCGAAATGTCTTATACTTTTGGGACGAGTTTGCGTGACCATGCCATGATTGTAGAAACCTTGACGATTCTTAATGAAAAAGAAAAAGCAATGGATTTGGTTGAGACCATTTCTGGACAAATCTCTGGAAATCGCTGGTGGGGAACGCATACTTTGGCTTATACTTTGATGGCGATTGGGAAATTTATAGGAGATGATTCTTTGAGTAAAGAATTTAATTTTGCCTATCAAATTGATGGTGGAAAAGTAGTAAATGCAGGTTCGAGCAATCCAATTATGCAAATTGATATTCCTATTGCTGGTACCGAATCGAAGCGGCTTAAATTCACGAACATGTCTAACGGCATGTTGTTTACCCGTCTTATTGCTACAGGGCAACCCATGATTGGCGACCAAACAGCGAAAGAAAGTCACCTCCAAATGTTGGTCGAATACACCGACATGGAAGGTAAAGCTATTGACCCTGAAAGCATTACGCAAGGGACAGATTTTGTAGCTTCGGTTACGATAACGAATCCTGGTACTAAAGGGAAAAATTATAAAGAAATGGCCTTGACGCAAGTTTTCCCATCGGGCTGGGAAATCATCAATTCACGTATGGATAATTTGTCGTTTAAATCAGTTGATAGCAAGACCAACTATTTTACCTATCAAGATATAAAAGACGATAGAGTGGATACCTTTTTTGATGTATATAATGGAAAAAGTAGAACCTACAATGTCCAACTTAATGCCGCTTATATTGGTGACTTTTATATGGCGACGACCTCTTGCGAGGCGATGTATGACAACACCATTAGCGCAAGACAACCTGGAAAATGGATAAAGGTGACTAAGCCTGAATATTTCTAATAGTAGCGCACACTTTAGTTTGCGCTGAATTTGAAAACAGCAAACTAAAGTGTGCTTTACTTATAACAATCAAACCATGCCACTAACCTTAACCACTCAACTCTTTGAACAAAACACCAATTCCATATTTGCCGAATCCATGAAGCAATATATGCGGAATCAATACGAGTTTTATGGCATCAAAGCTCCACTACGAAAAGAGTTGCTTAAACAAATCGAACAAGAAGAAGGTCGCTTACAAGGAGAAGCACTAGAATTGTATATGCTTGCTGCATGGGAAGCACCTTACCGAGAAGTCCAGCATATTGCGATGGACAGAATGTACAAAGTCAACCGCAAATTAACACCTTATT
>JAHDEQ010000206.1 GCA_020628755.1 Saprospiraceae bacterium | reverse complement strand
CTTCTTTCCAAATCTCCGCAAAATTATCAATTAAATTTCTAAAATGATAGTCTTGCGAAAAGAATTTTTAAAATCTTTTCTTTTTCAACCAATTAGATTTAGCTTTAGTTCCCTTTTTATAAATATTTATTTCTATGAGCAAAGCTACAAGTGTACGTATCCACGAAAGTTGGAAGAAAGTCTTAAAGGATGAATTTGAACAAGCATATTTTTCGGCTATCAAAAAATATTTAGTCCAAGAAAAGCAAGCAGGTAAGACGATTTATCCGCCTGGCTCTCTGATTTTTAATGCCTTTGATTCCACTCCTTTTGAGGAGGTAAAGGTTGTAATTTTAGGGCAAGATCCCTATCATGGCCCACGACAAGCGATGGGCTTGTCGTTTTCGGTACCTGATGGTGTTCCAAAGCCGCCTTCTCTCGAAAATATTTTTAAAGAAATCCATCAAGATCTAGGAATTGCAATCTCTCAAACGGGCAATTTACAGTCTTGGGCCAATCAAGGTGTTTTGCTACTCAATGCAAGTTTGACCGTGCAAGCGCATCGAGCCAACTCGCACAAAGATATTGGTTGGCACAAATTTACAGATGCCGTTATTGGGAAAATATCGAATGAAAGAGAAGGAATTGTCTTTTTATTGTGGGGTGGTTTTGCAAAAAAGAAGGCTTCCTTAATTGACCAAATGAAGCACTACGTGCTTTCATCGGGGCATCCCTCTCCTTTGAGCGCAAATAGAGGCTATTGGTTTGGAAATAAACATTTTTCTCGTACCAACGAGATTTTAGAAGGACAAGGAAAAACACCAATTAATTGGGGGATTGTTTAATGATATTTCGAATCTTATCTTGGTGAAGAAACGGAACATTTTCTTTTTGAATGCTTCTATTCAAGAAAACAACCCTGAACTATTGCTAAATGCCCTAAAAGAAATTTTGCGATTTAGATATCATCTATTGACTTTTGACAAAATAGTAGCCTCTTTAGATTTTTTGATCAATATCATTAATTAGATAATCATATGAATTACTTCAAATTTTTATTTATTCTTTGGATTTGCTTTTTAAACTGCAATCTCATTTGGTCTCAAAATGAGACCGAATATCCTTTCCAAAATAGCACACTTTCTATCGATGAGCGAGTAGATGACCTCATTTCAAGACTCACCTTGGAAGAAAAAGTCAATCAACTCATGTACGGTGCTCCTGCTGTCGAACGTCTGGATGTGCCAGCGTATAATTGGTGGAATGAATGCCTTCATGGTGTCGCAAGAAACGGACGTGCTACCATTTTTCCACAAGCAATTGGTATGGCTGCAACTTGGGATACCGACTTGATGCAAAGAGTAGGAGATGTTATTGCAACCGAGGCAAGAGCAAAATTTAATGCAAGTGCTGCCAAAGGTTATCGAGGTCGTTATCAAGGCTTGACTTTTTGGACTCCAAATGTCAATATATTTAGAGATCCACGTTGGGGACGTGGACAAGAAACCTACGGAGAAGACCCTTATCTGACTTCACGTATTGGCGTTTCTTTTGTAAAAGGCTTGCAAGGAGACCATCCTAAATATTTGAAAGCCGCAGGTATGGCAAAACATTATGCTGTGCACAATGGCCCCGAAGAATCCCGTCATGTGTTTGATGCCAAAGTTAGTATGAAAGATTTATGGGAAACCTATTTGCCAGCCTTTGAAGCCTTAGTCGTCGAAGCTGATGTGGAGGGCGTTATGGGAGCCTACAATCGTACCAATGGCGATTTGTGTTGTGCGCATCCTTATTTGATGCAAGAAGTTCTAAGAGAAAAATGGGGTTTTGACGGTTATTTTGTCTCCGACTGTTGGGCAATTGTTGATTTTTATGATGGACACAAAACTGTAGATACTCCCGAAGAAGCCGCCGCACTTGCACTCAATACGGGCTGCAATCTAAACTGCGGTTCGACTTACCCTGAACTTTTAAAATCTATAGAGAAAGGCTTGACCACCGAAAAAATGGTCAACGATAATTTAAAAGAGCTTTTACCTACTCGATTCCGATTAGGTCTTTTTGACCCCGAAAATGAAGTGCCATTCAATTCAATTAAACCTGATGTGATTCGTCAAGAATCGCATATCAATTTGACAAGAGAAGTTGCTCAAAAAGGAATGGTTCTTTTAAAAAACAATAAAAAATTATTGCCGCTTGACAAAGAAATCGAAAGTATTTTCGTTTGTGGCCCAACGGCAACACATGCTCAAGCCTTGTTGGCCAATTATTATGGCGTAAGCGAAAATTTAGTGACTTTTTTAGAAGGTATTGTAGGCAAAGTTAGTCCACACACTTCCGTGAAATATAGCCAAGGTGCATTGTTGGATATTCCAAATAGAAACCCAATGGATTGGTTTTCTGGAACAGGTCAAGAATCCGAAGTGACCATTGCTTGTCTTGGAATTTCTCAATTGATAGAAGGAGAAGAGGGGGAGTCTATCGCTTCTAATCATAAAGGCGATAGAATTGATATGAAACTCCCGCAAAACCAAATTGATTTCTTAAAAAAAATGAGGAGTACTTCTGAAAATTTAGTCGTCGTTGTAACGGCAGGAAGTGCGGTGAATTTACAAGAAATTTATGAACTTGCGGATGCTATCGTCTATGCTTGGTATCCTGGCGAACAAGGTGGAAATGCTTTAGCCGATATTCTCTTTGGAGAGGTATCGCCTTCAGGAAAATTGCCTGTTACCATTCCTTATTCTATCAAAGATTTGCCGCCTTTTGAAGATTATGCGATGCAAAATCGTACCTATCGCTACATGGAAAAAGAACCCATGTTTCCTTTTGGATTTGGATTGAGCTTTGCGGATTTTGTTTATAAAGACATCGAACTAAGTAACAACAAAATTAAAAAAGGGAAAAATATTACAACAAGCATAACTCTATCCAATACGAGTGCCTTTGCTGGCGATGAAGTCGTTCAAGTTTATTTAAAATATAAAAACGGTAATTCCGAGACACCTAAAATGACTTTAGTAGCATTTCAAAGAGTTACCATGCAAGCCAATTCCGAACAGCAAATCACTTTTGAAATTACTCCAAAAATGATGGAACAAGTGGATAATAAAGGCAATCGAAATATTTTATCAGGTGATTATGAAATCATGATTGGCGGAGCAGCACCTTTGAAGCGTAGTGTTGATTTAGGCATAAATCAACCTGTTTCTGCTTCATTTTCAATAAAGTAATTGAATATGAAAATATTTAGTAAATTTGGATTAGAAACGGAAAGAAAATAAGTTTATACCTGTGCAGACAGATTTCTTACAATTAGTGAATATTATAAGTTACTGCCAAATGACCTCCAATAAAGCTAATTCATGGAAGCAAACATCTAAATTTATTTCGATCCAAATACTGAGATGGATATCCTTGAGTTAAAACTAAACGAAAAATCTACATATTATGGTATTTGAAACCTTAGACTGGATTGTACTAGTCGGTTATTTTGCAGTACTGCTCGGAGTGGCCTATTGGGTCATTCGACAAGAAAACAAAAATACAGAAGACTATTTTTTAGCAGGCAGAAATATGGGCTGGTTTGTGATTGGAGCGTCTATTTTCGCTTCCAATATTGGTTCGGAGCACGTAGTGGGGTTAGCAGGAACAGGAGCTGCGGGCAATATGCCCTTAGCCCATTATGAACTCCATGCGTGGATTGTATTATTATTGGGATGGCTATTTTTACCCTTTTATATGCGGAGTGGAGTATTTACGATGCCTGAGTTTTTGGAAAAACGATTTGATAGTCGGTCTCGATGGTTTTTATCCATTTTTTCTATTCTTGGATATATCCTTACTAAAGTATCTGTTACCATTTATGCAGGAGGTATTGTTATTTCTAATTTATTAGGTTTAGATTTTACGACAAGTGCATTATTGACTGTATTAGTAACGGGACTTTATACGATATTGGGAGGGATGCGAGCAGTTGTATATACAGAAGCCATTCAGACCGTTATTCTCATCATAGGTGCATTTATTATTACTGTTTTAGGTTTGAATGCCGTAGGTGGTTGGGCGGAACTAAAACTTGCGGCAGGCTCAACGCACTTCAATATGTGGCGACCTCCTTCTGATCCCGATTTTCCATGGACGGGCATGGTCATAGGAGGAACAATTGTTGGAATTTGGTATTGGTGTACCGATCAATATATCGTACAGCGTACCTTGTCGGCAGCCAATATACAGGTGGGCAGGAGAGGAGCTATTTTTGGCGCATACCTCAAAATCTTACCGATATTTATTTTCTTAGTGCCTGGTATTATAGCCTATGTCCTCAAAGAACAAGGAGTGCTCAGTTACAATAAAAGCGATGAAGTATTTCCTGCATTAGTACAATATTTATTGCCTACTGGATTGAGAGGCTTAGTAGCTGCGGGGTTGATGGCCGCTTTGATGAGTTCTCTGGCATCGGTTTTCAATTCTAGCTCTACCTTATTTACCGTTGATATTTTTAAAAAAATGTATCCTAATTCTTCCGAGAAACACTTACTTCGTATTGGTCGAATAGCAACAATCGTCGTAATGATTGTCGGATTTTTATGGATTCCATTTTTGGAAGAATTATCTAAAGGAACACTCTATCAATACTTGCAAAGTGTACAAGCCTACATTGCACCACCAATCACCGCCGTATTTTTATTAGGAATCTTATGGAAAAGAACGACCTCTCAAGGAGCAATAAGCACCTTGTTATTGGGAGTTGTACTGGCTGCTTTGAGAATTTATGCAGAATTGGCCACTGGAGGCGAAGGTAGTGGTTGGATGGCTTCACTTGCCAAAATCAATTTTGCACACTTAGCGATTTATCTATTTTTGATTTATGTGTTTGTCTGTGTGGTGGTGAGTTTGTTGACTCCTGCACCTACAGAAGAAAGTATTAGAGGTTTGACCTTTGGAACTTTGACAGAAGAACAAAAAGCATCAGCTAAAAATAGCTATAATATCGTTGACATTTTGGCTTCTTTAGCTCTTATAGCAGCAGTTATTGGTGTGATGGTTTATTTTACGGGATAGCCTTAGTGGATTACATTGATATTGGTCTTTTTGACGAAAACAGGTGCATCCCAAATTATCGCACCATTATCTCTGTGTAACTTTGTGGTGAATAAAGAAATGCAAAGATGTTGCGATAATTTAGGATGAACCCACGAAAGCGGCAAAGAAAGTTATTTTTCCATTATGCCAAAACCTTTTCTTTTTCTTCAACCAACAAAATCCCTTTTAAAATCTCTGTGGTAATCAAATAAGTTGGTTTGACACCATCCAATCCCAAACTACCTGAAGCCAAAGTACTACCTGTCTCTAGCGGATTATCCGAAGCATAATACGCATAGCGTACTTTCAAATCGCTATTGACCGATTTGCGAATTTTGGAAGCGGCTTGAATGGCTTTTTGATAATGTGCGCCCTCCATTTCTAGCCCCACAGCTTGCCAAGAAGACTTATGAAAATAGCGTAAAATATCTCTATTTTGTAATGAAGTTCCCAAAACGGTTATCATTGGCCCTTCATAAACCGCCAAACCATTGCCTTCAAAATGCGCTTTTTGAAGCGCATTTTCAACGGGATAATTGTCCGCAGTTCCCTCAAAAACATGGGCCGTCGCAATCATAATATCGCCTTTTCCACCGGCCAAAATTCCAGCTTTTCCCATAATATTGACCGACTCTATTTGAAGTGGAATTTTTTCATCACCCAATTCATATGGTTTGAGGAGTTCATCCATTGTTTCAAAGGCTTGTTCTCCAAAAGCATAGTCCATTACGATAAGTACCGTGTCTTTATGAATCGGATGTTTTTTATCTTCTAAAATTTGAGCAGGAAGGTTTTTAAAATCTAGTTGTGAGCAATCAAAAATTTGGACAGAGATGTTTGCACCACTTTGGTCGTCCAACTGATACATTCCATGTTTGAGGGCGTACTTGTGTACGGCCGTATTGAGATGTTGGTTTTCATCTTGACTCAAGTGAGCCGCAAGTTTTTCTAAATTATCAAAATTGACCTTTCTTTTTAAAGCTGTTTTAGCGTAAAGCGAGTTCATCACCGAGTGCATATTAGCACTGATGATGTGGATAGGTTTGCCCAAAAGTCCGTTTTGATGCAAGACATTTTTGATGTTGTTTGCCCAGACTTCGCCATAAATATGATGTCCCAATTTTTCACGCAAAGCCGACGAAAAACTTATCTCTCGGTCAATGTCATCTATGTGTTCGTCCATACTCAAACGTCCCATCGAATAGGTCAATTTGAAAAGGTTGTTGACTCCCGATGCTTTAGAAAAAGCCTTATTGGCTTCGGCCGTTTCAGAGTAGGTGCGTCCTAGAATCGTACTCAAATAAGTTAGGGCAACCTTTTCGTTATAAGTTTCTCCTTTTTCTTGTTGTTCGACGATTTCTTGGAGCATTTTCCAGGCTCGTTTTTGACGATTTTTGGAGTCGAGGCTGTTTTTTCTAATTTTTTCAGCTTCGATGTACATAAAGGTCAAATGCGTCAGAATATCATAAATGTCACTGCGCCCACGCGTCATTTCTATAAACATTTGCTCGTCGTCAATGTGGTAACAATTGCGGCGGCGTTTGGCGGGTACAATGGGCTGAAAATCAGAGGTTTCAAAACCTTCTTTAGAAATCAATTTGATGTATCGACATTGTTCAATTCCAATAGGCAAACGTTGAAAAATATAGAGCAAACCATTCAGTTCTACGCGTTCATTATCGTTCATCGAACCATAAATTTCGGGTTGCAAGGTCTTTAATGCCGAGATCATAGCTTCGCCCGAAACCCCCAAAGGTTTGTAATTGCCTCGTATAAACAAGTGGCGCATCGCAATGTAAAGGCGTTGCAAAGCCGACCTTGAAATTTGCGCTCTAGACCGTTGGTGTTTTATCATTAGAATTTACTTTTTTTAATCGGTTTAAAAATAAGCCCGCATACCACTCCGCTACCAATTCCAAATACAAGGCGAGTGCGCCTTGTATAGCCAGCCCAATCCCTGAACCTAACATAAATAAGCCAAAACCAAAGAGACCGCCCATCATCGCAAGGACGATTCCAGTAGCAATAATTCCGACTTCAATACTTCGATGAAATTTGTATTTGGGCAATCGTTGATTGAGATAATCTTTTTCCGTTTGAATAAACTGTTGTTTCTTATTTTCCCAATCTGATTTCAATTCTTTAGAACGTTTTTGAGTACGACGAAGTTTCTTTATGCCCCGTCCAACCTGATAAGCACTAATCAAAGTAATTGACCAAAAAATACCATTGATTAAATCTTGTGGATATAAATATTTTAGAAAAGCAACGCCCAAAAAACATAGCAGACCCACCAAAATACGCATCCACGCATTTTGATTTTCGGATTTGTAATATTTTTTGAATTGTTCTTTCATTAAATTGTATTTGTGTGTCTATGTGTTTGCGTGTTTATG
>JAHDEQ010000205.1:4701-7464 GCA_020628755.1 Saprospiraceae bacterium | reverse complement strand
GTGGAGCTGGGGAGAGTCGAACTCCCGTCCAGACAAAGCACTCGAGAACTTTCTACATGTTTAGTTCCTTATTAAATTGTCGGGTGAAAGATAGGATAAGAAACCCTCCGATTTTCACCGTATCCTCTTAAATGTCATGTTCTAGCCGAGACCCTCTAAAACATTAAGCCAGCGTGCTCTTTCGAGCGGGTTGATTCGCGGTACGTTGTGTAGTTGGCGTCAAACGCACGGCAAAATGGCTTTGTAAGGACTATCCTTAGGCAGCCATGGCTAATCTATGATTGCCATTTAAAAGTTGTTCGATTGCTATTTATTAGCAGAGTAAACAATCTTGCTCTGACATGCTTACTAACCAGTATTCTTTCCTGTCGATTCCAGTCAGCCCCATACAAAGGTGTTCATGTATGCACGTATCAACGTATTTACGTTAAAATAGCAACACGAACACGTGAACACGTAGATACATGAACACATTGAATGCCAAATTTACCAACAATAATTTCAGGAAAAAAGTTTTTGGGGGGTAGGTTTTAAAAATAAAAAAGATTGATGAAAGAAAAATTACGGTTTTTAGAATGCTAAATTTTATCGGTATTGGGTAGTATTTGATATTACTTGATTTTAATTTCCTTCTCTATAGTCTGAGAAGACGTTGTCAAAACAAGATAGTATTTCCCTTTTTTAAATTGCTCTAAGTCCAGCTCATAAATACTGTTGGACGATAAATGAAGAAGGTTTTCTTTATACACAGTCCGACTTTTACGCTTCAATTCTATATGCAGCACTTTGTCACGAATTGGTTCAAAATCAATAAAAAGTAACTGGTTTTCGGAGTCTTCAAAAAAAATGTTGTCTCCTTTTGTGTAATCAGTATTATTTCGGGTCGGATTAAAGGAAGGCCTCTCTTTAGTTTGTGAAAAAAGTGCGTTTGGGCAAAGCCCAAACGCTTCTTCCACATAAATATAAGAATATTCAACTATAAAGGTTTCTAAATACTTTGTAATCGGTGTAGCATTCAATAGATTCAGGCATGGGAATACCAGTAAAACAAGTAGTAGCTTTCTCATCAGTACGTGTGAAATTTTGTGTTTAATAAAAAGTTTTCCGAGCCTTATTCAAGGTTTGCAGCTATGCTGCAAACCTGTATGAATAATTAGCTCAGTTACTCTATGGGATGATTTTAGATGGAGCTTTTTCAGCATTAACACCTAAAAAAATATATCGGTATTATGGGAGAGTAATCAGTATTGGAGTAATTCAAAAACAATATATTTACATCAAGTTTTGTGCCAAAGTGAGGTTTTCGGGGTGTCACAAAACACTATCAATCAAATAATAATAAATTGATTAGCGTAATTCATTCATAACTAGATATTTGAAAAAATATCTTGGGATTAAAAAAAATATATAACCTTTTACACTTAGAAATCGTACTATTTTATAATACTTTTGTACATCATTAAAACTACTTCAATACACTATTAATATGAAGATTGGAATCATAAGAGAAGGCAAAACACCGCCTGATTCGAGAGTGCCTCTCACTCCCAAACAATGTAAAGCCATACAAGAAAAGTATCCTGTACAAATTTTAGTACAGCCCTCACCCAATCGTTGTTACAAAAACGAAGAGTATCAAGCCGAAGGCATACAACTTAGCGATGATATGCAAAGCTGCGATGTCCTCATGGGCGTAAAAGAAGTTCCTATTTACAATTTGATTCCCAGCAAAACTTATTTTTTCTTTTCGCATACCATTAAAAAGCAATCTTACAATCGAAAATTATTGCAAGCTATGATTTCGAAAGATATTCGTATGATTGATTACGAAGTGCTGACCAATGACCGAGGACAACGACTTATTGCTTTTGGTAAATTTGCTGGGATGGTGGGCGCACACAATGGTCTCATGACCTACGGTATGCGTACAGGTGAGTTTAGCCTCCCTCGTATGAATAGCCTCAAAGACTATGCTGAAGCAAAGTCGGTCTATAAGCAAACCCAATTTACACCCATCAAAATTGCCCTCACAGGTACAGGGCGTGTTGGCTCGGGGGCCAAATTGGTGCTCGACGATATGGGCATTCGTGAGGTGGAATCCGATGTCTTTTTGACCAACCAATATGACGAAGCAGTTTATACTGTATTGGATTGTACCGAATATGTCAAACCAAAAGACGGCAGAGTTTCTTTTGAGAAAATAGAATTTTATAAGAATCCAGCCGACTTTGAAAACAACTTTTTGCAATATGCAAAAGTGGCCGACCTCATGATAAATGGTATTTATTGGGACAATGCCGCACCTGCATTCTTTACTGTCAAAGATATGTGCCAGCCCGATTTCAATATCAAAGTCATAGCAGATGTCACCTGTGACATTGCACCAATTTCCTCTATACCATCAACCATCAAAGCAAGTACAATTGCCGACCCAATTTTTGGTTTCGACCCAAAAACAGGCCAAGAAACCAAAGCCTTCCAAGCAAATAATATTGACATGATGACGATTGACAATTTGCCCAACGAGTTGCCACGCGATGCTTCCGAAGCTTTTGGAAATCAATTTATGACTTCTATTTTAGAAGAATTGCTCGACGAGGCAAAAAGCCCCGTCATTGCACGAGGAGTTGTTTGCGAGAAAGGCGACTTGGGCGAGTATTTTGAATACTTGAGGGATTATGTAGATTTTGTAGAAAGCTAGCAACTGTATCACAGACTTTAGTCTGTAAGGCTTAGCTTCGTTGTAGCTTCCAATTGCGATGC
>JAHDEQ010000205.1:2307-4601 GCA_020628755.1 Saprospiraceae bacterium | reverse complement strand
GTCCGAAGTACTATTTTCATCTACACAAATTTTAATTCCTAACAAAAACCAAGACAAATCGTTTAAGGATTGTATTTTTGTACCAAAAGCTGTGACTATGTGTTGGTGTGTTTATGTATCTATGATTTTTTCACACAAATACACAAACACTTCGGCACACAAACACATAAAAGAAAATGATTACAGTAGCAAATATATTTGTCAAGTATGGCGACCGAGTTTTGTTAGATAAGGTCAATTTTGTGATAGGCCCTAAAGATAAAATTGGTCTAGTCGGTCGAAATGGAGCTGGCAAGTCCACGATATTAAAGATAGTCTCCAAATACATCAACCCACACGGAGGCCAAATAACCTATCCCAACGAAGTCACCATTGGTTACTTGCACCAAGAAATGGATATTCCAAAAGGCAAGACCGTTTTGGAAGAAACCATGACGGCTTTTGACAAAATCCATCAACTCGAAGCTCGACTCGAAGAAATCAATGTCGAACTCGGCGAAAGAACCGACTACGAGAGTGATGCTTATGCCAAATTGATTGACGAACTCACCGACCTCAACGACCGTATCTTGCATGTGGGCGGAGCCAATATGCAAGCGGACACCGAACGCATTCTCAAAGGACTAGGTTTTAAACAATCAGACTTTAATCGCCTAACCGATGAATTTAGTGGCGGCTGGCAAATGCGAATTGAACTAGCCAAAATGCTTCTCCAAAAACCTCAATACTTGCTGCTGGATGAGCCGACTAACCATCTCGATATTGAGTCCATCATTTGGTTAGAAGACTTCCTCAAAAATTATCCATATTCAGTTATGGTGATTTCTCACGATAAGCAGTTTCTGGACACGGTTACCAACCGTACAGTAGAGGTTGAACTAGGGAAACTCTATGATTACAAGGCTTCTTATACCAAATATGTACAGATGCGTGCCGAACGCCGTGCTTTGCAAGAGTCGGCCTTTAACAATCAACAACGAGTTATTGCTCAAAAAGAACGTGTCATCAATCGTTTTATGGCGAAAGCCACCAAGACCAAGATGGCGCAATCTATGAAAAAACAACTCGATAAAATGGAACGCATAGCCATTGACTCCGAAGATACGGCTACTATGAATTTGCGTTTTCCGCCTGCACCTCGTTCAGGTCAGGTTGTTGTAGATGGTAAAAATGTTGTAAAAACCTATGATGCCCTAAAAGTATTGAGTGGCGTTGACCTCAAAATTGACCGAGGCGATCGAGTCGCTTTTGTTGGACAAAACGGACAAGGAAAAACTACACTAGCTAAGATACTTATCAACGAAATCAATGCAACTTCGGGTGACATCAATTTGGGACACAATGTTTCCGTCGGTTATTATGCTCAAAATCAGTCCGATACTTTACAGTCCAATTTGACGCTTTTGCAAACGATGGAAAATTACTCGCCACCCGAAATGCGAACTTCACTTCGTAATATTCTAGGAACTTTTATGTTTAGTGGCGAAGACGTGGATAAAAAAGTTTCAGTACTTTCTGGAGGGGAGCGAGCCCGCTTGGCGATGGCTTGCTTGTTGTTGCGCCCATTCAATTTGTTAGTACTCGATGAGCCGACCAACCACTTGGATATGTTGACCAAGGATGTTCTAAAACAAGCCCTTCAGCAATATGATGGTACTTTGATTGTAGTTTCGCATGATAGAGAATTTTTGGCAGATTTGACAAATAGAACGATTGAGTTTAGAGACCAAAAATTGCATGAATATATTGGCGATGTAAATGCTTTTTTGGAAAAAAGAGCTTTGCAGAATATGCGAGAAGTAGAGATGCGTACTCAAAAGTCCAAGCAGGCGACTCCGCCACCTACTTCTGCTTCGGGCAAGCGTCAGGTGGACCACAAAGAGCGCAAACGCATTCAACGCAATGTTCAAAATGCAGAAAAGAAAATCGAAAAATTAGAAAAGAAAATTGAAGAAATGGATTTGCTAATGGCCGATAATTCATTTTACCAACGCACTGATGCCGATGCACAAATTGCAAAATATCAGGCCCTCAAAAAAGACCTCGACCAAGCGATGGAAGATTGGGAAAAAGCTACCGAGGAATTAGACCAAATAGAATAAGAAAAAAAGAAAAGGCTTGCCAAGTGGCAAGCCTTTCGTTTAGCTATTGAATTGTACTAGAAGAGAAAAGTTTAAGGGGTTTATGATACATTTGTTTGGGTCAAGACTGTTGCAATGATGCTTCATTGTCAACAGCCTTGAGGGGGCATATGGTTTAAAGGGAAAATTGGGTTTAAGTACAGAATTATCGGT
>JAHDEQ010000205.1:0-2207 GCA_020628755.1 Saprospiraceae bacterium | reverse complement strand
TTTCTTTTCTTGATTTGCTACATCTAAAGCCCTAAAGAAATAGCAAATGGAGTTTTTTTCGATAACCCTAATTGGGTTTGTAATCGGTTCGAAATAAGAAAAGGTCAGAGCGGTCTATAACTAACTACTAAAGGTTTATATTTTACACACCTTGCTTCGCTTTTCGAGCAATGTGTACTTTTCGATATACTTTACTTTTATCAATTTCAACATTCAAGATATACGTGCCTTCTTTAAGGTCACGGCTCAAAAGATATACTAGATTGTTGCCTTTGATACCTTGTACAAAAAACTCTTTGAGTAAATTACCCTTTGCATCAGCCAAACTAATTTTAGCCGTCTGACTCTGTTGCAAACTGTACAAAATATTAATTCTGTCCGTACCAGCATCCCAATTTAAGTCAAGCATAAGAGGGGGCAAATCAAATTCTAAAGATTTGCTTGTGCTGGCAATGCGTGTTTTCCCAGAAGTATCTTTTAAGTGAAATTGGTAATAGTTGATACCATTTTCAGGATGAGGATGCAAAAACTCTAATTTACCTAACTCCTCAATTTTTTGGTATGAAACCAAACCGAGTAAAGAAAAATCTTGGTTATCGGTCGAGTGAAGAATTTCTACAAATTCTCCTGGTTGTATATCGTGTAGGTCACTTTCAATTTTGGCAGTGTAATGGTTTTCTTTGGTCAATTGGTAATCCAAATAAGTCGTATTTGGATGTGTTACAGTTGTCTCTGCTTGCGAATTAAGCTGAAAGTTAGAAAAAATAAAAATCAGAAAAATTAAGGGATAGTTGTTCATGATGTATAATGTTTTAGTTTCCCTAGTGGGAAGTTTAAAGGATATACATCGGTTTATAGGAATTTTTTTGATGGTCTATTTTTCTCTGATAAGTCAATATTTTGCAACAGCAAGAGATTTTTTTAAAAAACTCTTGAGCTACGTTCATCAACGTAGCTCAAAGAGACAAATCCCATGCAGTAATTATATTTTTAGCCAAAATTTGGATTTTGTAAATCCTAGCAATTGGCAATTTTTATTTTTCATTAATAAAGAATCTTTTTTCTTTATTTCGATAAGTACAATACAAAGATGCAGTTTATTCTTTTACCAAACATCGCAGAAAACCCCCATTTCAAAAAATAGGGGTTTTCCCCTATAGATTATTACTCGACCCAAAAATCAATTTCATAATGGTAGGTATCCATAAATTGTCGGCCTCTGAAAACTAACTTTTGTTTTTTCTGACGAAAGCCTTTTTTGCCGTCCAAAATTTGCAGTCCAAGTAAGTCATCATAGCCCAAAAGCGAATCGAGTTGATGCTCTGAAATATTCAAAATTCGGTGTTGAATCAAAAGACTATCAAATATCGTATGCACAGCAAAGGCCGTTTCATTGTCCAACTCGGTGAGACTTACAATGATATTTTGTTGAGTAGAAGTAATTATATTTGGTATGATACGGTGTGGATAGTTTAGACTATCCACCAAGATTTTTTGGCAAACCGCATTTTTGTACCAAGGTGCTTGTTCCAATAATATATCAACACGTAAAACGATTTCGTCATTTTTGGAACTCAAAGCAATCATATCTTCGCTCAAGTCAATCGCTGTTAGCGATTGAAAAACAATTTTGTTTGGCGTAAATACAGCACGAAGCATATTTTTCTGCCCTTGACATGAGAGCAGAACTATGCTCAAAAAAGCATAAACAGCGTTTTGGATAAAAGAATTTAGCTTCATTTTAAAAATATATTTATCTTTGATTTCATTTTTCAATAATGCAAAATCATAAAATACTACTTAAAAGCCGATTGGTACTGCTCAACGAAAACAAAGTTTTGTTGATGCACCAAACCTCAAACAACGGAGGCAAATATACTTTGCCTGGTGGTACTGTAGAGGACAATGAGTTTGCAAAATTGGCTTTGATACGAGAAGTGCTTGAAGAGACAGGCATCTTGGTAGATTACGAAAGCCTAAAAATGGTACACGTACTACACAAGAAAAAAGGTACTAATACTCGGATGGTATTGTATTTTAAAGCAGACAAATGGGTTGGCAAACCCATTTCAAGAGAGCTGACTAAATTCAAAGAAGTGGACTGGTTTGAACTGAACAACTTGCCCAAAACGGTTTCTCCAACTGTCAAATATGTTTTGGAACAAATAGGGCAAGGCATTACATACTCCGAGTTTTCTAAAAAATAG
>JAHDEQ010000204.1 GCA_020628755.1 Saprospiraceae bacterium | reverse complement strand
GGATGTGCATTCGTAGCATCGTCAAAAGCTCCATCGCCACTTGTTGACCAAGTTCCAGCATTGGTAGCTCCACTAATATAGTTGCCTGATAAGTCTATCGTTTCTGTACCTTTATAACATAATTCAGTTGTCACTCCACTCAAATCTACCATCGCCATTTCGTTAACTATAATATTGACCGTAGCCGTGTTGGTACAATTATTATTATCAGTTACAGTTACCGTATAAATTCCAGTACTTGCAGTACTAGCTGCAAAAGGAGTGGGATCTTCCATGGTAGAAGAATAAGAATTGGGACCCGTCCAAGCCCAACTACTGGCACTTGTACTAGAGCCATTCGCTGTAAAAGTTGCTAGAAGTTCGATGTTAGAACCTTCGCAAACAGGACTATTACCACTAGCACTTAGCATAACTTCGTCAGCCGCAGCTATTGTGGTATTGTCTGTATCATCACAGGTATTATCATTGACATCAAAAACCGTTATAGTATAATTATTAGGCGGTAAATTATTGAAGGTACTGGATGTTTGCGGACTCACGCCATTTGGATCAGGAGAGATAGAATAACGAATGTCAGAACTTGCCGAACAAGAATTGCAAGTTGCCGAAACGACTATAGAACCATCTTCTTCTTGAAAACAGCTTTCATCAGTTGGCGCAAGGCTGTTAATAGTAATATCGCAGCAAACTACAAAATTGACTACTATAGGAACAATGTCCACACAACCAGCCGAGGTTTCTTTACGAATATAATAAGTGCCAGCTCCGACAGCGGAAGGAGTGGCAACGGTCTGATTGGTTGAACTTGTAGGATTATTTACAGTATGATAAGAAATCGTACCCGTTGTTCCGTTGGCATCACTTAGACCAGTTATTGTTGTATTAGTTATATCAACAGTAAGAGCAGGACATACGTTTGAGACGGGCGAAGTAACCGAAAGGTCAGGATTTATACCTGCCGACACGGTTTCAGAAGCTACAACGGTACATCCATTATCATCGGTGATGGTTACATTATATGTGTTAGGAGCTAAACCAGTAGCGGTATAAGGAGAGTTGACATTAGTCGCCGTTATATCTCCACTAAAATCATAAGGTGCTGTACCTGTTATAGTATATTGTATTTGACCATCATTGTCGCCGTCACAAGTTTCATTTGTTGCATTGGTAGTTACGGTGACTTGACTTGCAGCAGCTATTGTTGTTGTTGTATCATCGCTATCGTCACAAGTGTCATCACATACATTGAATACTGAAATAGTATAATTCCCTGGAGGTAAATCATTAAAGGTACTAGAAGTTTGCGGACTTACGCCATTCGGGTCGGGCGAAATGGTATAACGAATATCAGCACTACCATTAGGACAAGAAGCACAAGTTGCAGACACAGCAATTGAGCCATCTTCTTCTTGAAAGCAGGACTCGTCAGTAGGAGTAAGACTATTTATAGTTATATCACAAGCCTCAAAAGACAAAACGACATTTTGAATACAGCCATCGTCTTGATTGGCACTATCCGAAAAAGTCATTGTCCAAGTACCATTGGCAGCGATACCATCAAAAACAGAAAAAGATGTTACAGGATTATAAGAACCACCAGGAGTATCGGCAGCCAAATCTAAAGTAGCTGTACCTACACCATCAGCAATGGTATAAACACCTTGATAATTGGAGCCAGTTCCATTTCCTAAGTCAAAGTCATTTCCTGCACCATTTGTTTTGATAGTAGCACATGTTACACCATCGGGGGCACACAATATTATTTCTACATCGGATTTCCAAGAGTGAAAAGCTTCAAAGTCAATGCTTACTGAACCAGGCGTTACGGTTGAACCTGAAGAAGCAGTTGTTGTCAAATTATAAGTCACTTGGTCACCTGCATTTATAACACATTGTTCAGCAGCATCTGTACCCGTGAAGCGTACAGATGGTTTTTCAGCATCGAGGGTCAATTCTACATTTTGGATACAGCCATCGTCGCCACCTGCATCATCTGAAAAAGTCATCGTCCATATACCCGCAGCAGGAATACCATTAAAAACGGAAAAAGGAGTAGCAGGGTCGTAAGACCCAGGAGCCGAATCGGCATTGGTATCTAAATTTCCGCCGCCGATACCATCTGCGATGGTATAAGTGCCAGCATAGTTGGAGCCAGCAGCATTTCCCAAATCATTGCCACCTCCTAAATCTTCTGTTTTTATAATCGCACAAGTAACACCATCAGGAGCGCATAATTCTATTTCTACATCGCCTTTCCAAGAGTGGTAAAGGTCAAAATCAATACTTACAGAACCATCGGTAACAATGTCGCCAGCAGGTGCAGCAATGTTGAGATTAAAAGTTACGGCATCACCAGCATTTAGCACACACTGTTCTCCTACCGATGTACCCATATAGGTTGTTTGGGATTGCAGTCTCAAACAGAAAAAGAAACTAAAGAAAAAAAATAGATATAGTATATTTTTATTCATTCAATACTTTACATTAGAGGTATATGCCATTTATTGGAAATACCTAATATTGGTTTAACTTGGGTTTGAAAATGGAAAGATTCTACGGTTTTATCCTAAGAAAATAGAGGAATATGGGAAATGGTGTTAATGTGTTTGTGTCTAAGGGTGAGTTAGAAAATAATTCTATACCAAAGTATAAAGTTATGGATTATTCTATTGAGTTTAAATACCCTATTTTGGGTATTTAAACTCAATAGAAATGGGGTCTTTTTGGAGAAAATCTTTAGAGTACTTTTTTCAAAGCTTTTATAAAGGCTTTATTGGCTGCTCGAGTGCCAATCGTCACACGTACGCAACCTGGCGCACCAAAGTTGGCGACAGGTCGAACCATGACTCCTTCTAGGAGCATTTTTTCTTCAAATTGAGCAATAGGCATTTTGGGTTTTAGCAAAATAAAATTGCCTTGAGCTTTCCAATATTGAATGCCAATTTTATCAAGTTTTTTGTATAAATAGTTGCGTTCTTTTTGAATTAATTGAACAGTCGTATCTACAAATTCAGTATCGCCCAAAGCGGCGATAGCTGCTTCGAGCGACAGTTTGTTGATAAGGAAAGGTTTACAAATTTGACGAATATAAGTCGCAATTTCAGGAGTAGAATAACAATAGCCCACTCGCAATGCCGCCAAACCATAAGTTTTTGAAAAACTATTGACACCTATTATATGCTGGCCTTTTTGCACATAAGGTAGAGCAGTAGTATAGTCTTTGGCATTGGCAAAATGATAATAGACTTCATCAAAAACAATGACTACGTGTTTGGGAATTTTTTTGAGTAATTTCTTTAAATCCTTTTTGGGGATATACGTACCCGTTGGATTATTGGGACTTGTGAGGAAAATAAGTCGAGTATTTTTATTGATGGCCTGAAGAATGCCTTCAACATCAAGGCTAAAATCAGGTTCTTTCAAAGGTATGTCCACAATTTTAGAACCATGCCAAGAGCCAAACATCGCATAAGGACTAAAACACGGATTGGAAACAATGATTTCTAAACCTTCGCCAGCAAAGGCACGTATGATAAGGTCAATAATTTCGGAGCCGCTGCCTGCTCCCACAAATTGATTTTCGGTAAGTTCATTTTTATAAAATTTGCTCAAAGCCGTTCGCAATCTTGCATCCGTTCTATCAGGATAAATATGCAAGTCTTTGGCATGACTTCGGACGGCTTCAAGAGCTTTGGGCGAAACACCGATGGCGTTTTCGTTAGAAGAAAGTTTGTAAATCTTTTTCTTTTTAGATTTTATTTCGTCCATTGTCTTGCCGCCTTTGTAGGCTGGCGCACCTTGCAGATGTTTTTTGAAGATGGAAATTTCTTTAAGATGCTTCATAATTTAGTTGTTGTGTTAACTATTGGTGAACTAATTATCAAAAGTACTAAAATTCAAGTCTAAAGAATAATCGAAAAGTACTAAATTGCAGATATGTTATTCAATTCGATTGAATTTGCTTTTTTCTTACCCATCGTTTTTGCGCTGTATTGGTTTGTAGCTGACAAAAACACGAAACTCCAAAACTTCTTTTTGGTACTGGCGAGTTATGTGTTTTACGGTTGGTGGGATTGGCGATTTTTGTCTTTGATTGCTTTTAGTTCTTTGGTTGATTATTTTGTGGGTGTGGGGATGAGCAATGCCCAAGATGAGCGTCGGCGCAAAATGCTCCTTTGGATTAGCATTTTGGTGAATTTGGGATTTTTAGGATTTTTCAAATATTTTAATTTTTTCGCTGAGAATTTTGCACAAGCATTTACACTTTTAGGCAATCCGATAGAAGTCAGTCGCTTAAATATCATTTTACCCGTTGGAATTAGTTTTTATACTTTCCAAACTCTGAGTTATTCGATTGATGTATATCGAGGAAAATTGGAAGCCAATCGAGATATTATCGCTTTTTTTGCCTTTGTGAGTTTCTTTCCGCAGTTGGTCGCAGGGCCAATTGAGCGAGCGACCAATTTGTTACCACAATTTTATCGTGAACGCCAATTTGAGTATCAAAAAGCTGCCGATGGAATGCGGCAGATTTTGTGGGGACTCTTTAAAAAAGTCGTGATTGCCGATAATTGTGCCGAGTTTGCCAACCTGATTTTTAATAATTCGAGCGATTATTCAGGAAGCACTTTGGTTTTGGGGGCTTTATTTTTCACCTTTCAGATTTATGGCGACTTTTCTGGCTATTCAGATATTGCGATTGGGACGGCGCGTTTGTTTGGCTTTGAGCTAAAACGCAATTTTGCTTTTCCCTATTTTTCGAGAGACATAGCAGAGTTTTGGCGGCGTTGGCATATTTCGCTTTCGACTTGGTTTCGAGACTATTTATATATACCACTGGGCGGCAGTCGTGGAGGGAAATGGATGCAGATTCGCAATACCTTTGCTATTTTTATTGTAAGTGGTTTTTGGCACGGAGCCAACTGGACCTTTATTGCTTGGGGAGCTTTGAATGCACTTTATTTTTTGCCATTACTTTTATTGGGCAAAAATCGTCAAAATATTGGAATCGTTGCAGCAGGAAAATTATTGCCTTCGCTAAAAGACACTATTAGTATAGTGTTGACTTTTGTCCTGACGGTTTTGGCTTGGATATTTTTTCGGGCAGAGAGCATTACCCACGCATGGAATTATATCACTGAGATATTTTCGATGTCTTTATTTACAATTCCTGATTTTGATGGTAAAAAACGTGCTTTGTTGGCTTTGGGATTTGTAGGGATAATGCTTTTGGTGGAGTGGCTCGGCCGTGAGCGTGAACACGCTTTGGAACGTATGCTTTTGCCACAGTCTCGTTACTTGCGCTATGCATTCTATTATATTTTGGTGGTGGTAATTTTGTTTTTTAGAGGAACGGAACAAGAATTTATTTATTTTCAATTTTGATGATTTGAATTTATATCTAAAACGCTTGGGTATCTTTTTGGTCGGAGCAATTCTAATTGTAGAATTGCTTTCGCTTGGATCGAGGCAATCAGGTTTTTTTGAATCCTATATCGCAGGAGCAGAGATTTATAAATCTATTCGTAAAAGTAAATCGAAAAGCAAATCAAAAAAAGTCCTATTGGGCGACAGTGTCGCCAAGCAACTATTTGACAATGAAGGCAATCCTTACATCCAATCCTTGGCTTGCAATCGAGCAATTAGCCTAGCAGGACACTATATATTATTACAAAATTATTTGCGGGCGGGCAATAGACCTGATTCGGTCTATTTGATGTGTACGCCTTTTAGTTTTCAAAATAATTTGGATGAGATTTATACCTTTCATTATTTTTTAAAACCTTTTTATAAAACAGAATATCAAGAATTTTTGAATGAAACTGTTCGAGCGCAAGCAGCAAAAATCCCTTCCCGATTTTTGCTCAACAGCCAGTATATTTTAGCAACAGATTGGGCCCCTCCATACGAGTCCTCAGATAAAAAAGTGGAAACTTTTTTATCGCCTATTTCTTTGGAATACCTCAGCAAAATGAGCGACCTTTCTCAAAAATATAATTTCGAGTTTAGCCTCATTCCTGCACCAATTCGAGCAGACCGATTGTCGAAAGTAGATGATTTAGAAAAGAATATTTCAGGACATCCTTTAGAAGAAAAATTATTGTCTTTCTATAATAACATCTGGACAATAAACGAAAATAAATTTGTTGACAAAGAACATTTGAAAAAAGATATTCTGAATTTTTATTCAAAAAAAGCGTTTGATAAACTATTAGTGATTAGTAAAAAATAGATATATTTGCGCTGCTACCCTAAAGAAAGAATAATTACTCCCTTCTCTTTGCTTAAATTCAAAACTTTTTAATGCTAAAACACACTACTTTTCAAGCGTATATTTATACACTATTAATTTGGACCTTACCTCCTTTAAGTGTTGCTCAAATCAATACACCTCCTGGTGCGACTATTCCTTTTGGGACAAACCTAAATTATCCTGGAACACACATTTTACCCACCAACCTTCCAACAACTGGAACGTATGGTTCTTCACAAGATGCAGCCGATGCATACAATCAATGGAAATCCGATTATGTCGAAAGTTGTGGCGGAACACCTGAAATATTTAGAGTAAAATTTGACACTCCATCCGAAACGGTTTCGGAAGGCATCGCTTATGGAATGCTGTTGGCAGCTTATGCTGCTGATAAAAACCTTTTTGATGGCTTATGGCAATATTACAAGAACAATATGAATGGCAATGGTGTGATGAATTGGAAAATTGGTGGATGTACAGGAACGATAGGTTCTGGAGGGGCCACAGATGCAGAGTTGGATGCAGCGAATGCCTTGCTTGTGGCTAATATTCAATGGCCAAACATGAGTAGTCCACATGATTATGCGGCTGATGCTACGACACTTATCAATACGATAAAAGATTTTGAAATTCAACCAATAAATGCAAACGGCCCTTACCAAACCAATAATGGCGACCAATGGGGATTTGGAAACAATTGTCGAAATCCGAGTTATCAATCGCCTGCTTATTACAAGGCTTATGGCAATTTTGTGACTAGCCAAACTACTTTTTGGGGCGATGTTGTGACCGCAAGTTATGATTTAATTAATGCCAATGTTCATCCTACAACGGGCTTGGTTAGTAATTGGTCTGACCACAATGGAGTTTCTAATAGCTGCAATGGTCCCGACGAACATGGCTGGGATGCTTGTCGCAATCCCTGGCGAATGGGTACAGATGTATCGTGGTACGCTGACCCCGATGCCAAAGCAATTTGTAACAATATTGCGGCCTATGTTCAAAGTGTTGGCGTGGCAAATTTGGCTGGGCCTGTCCCACAAAATGGAGTAGGAGGGGCTTATCATTCACCGACTTTTATCAGTACTTGGGCTGTTGGTGTTATGGGGAGTAACAGTTCTTATCAATCTACCTTGAATGCAATTTATAATGAAACCGTAGCCGTAACCGATCCATTGCCATTTTATTTTGGAAATACGTTGCGAGCAATATG
>JAHDEQ010000203.1:2401-7492 GCA_020628755.1 Saprospiraceae bacterium | reverse complement strand
TAATTGGTTTTGAGAACAAGGACTTTTCCCATTCCCAAACAGTATTTTGCATTAAAATTTAGTTCCAAAACATTTTTTAGAACTTTTATGTCCATCAAGTGCCAAGATAAAATTGCTTGTATAATAACGCCAACCTTCATAAAGTTTATAAATAACTGATCCCGAATATTCGGGAGAGGTTGTTTATAAACTTTTGGAGGTTTTCAAAGGCGATTGTTATACCAATTTTTCTGGCTTACTATCTAATAACGCCAAATGTAGTATAAAATTTTAATTCTTCAAAGAAGAAATTAAAATTAACATATTATCATTTTTTATTAAAAAACTGATATTCAGGTTTTTATAAATGATTTTGAGTTTTTTTCTAAAAAAATCAAAAATCGCTGTAACTTATTACAAACTCCAATCGTCTTTGGAGCGAATTGAATACTTAAACTCTTATACGTCAAAAATCCTTTTAGGTTTTAATCTTGAAATTTTAAACGGTGCAATTAAAAGAATTCAAATATAAAATTCTACCCATCAAAAACAAGCTGTTCCGATTTGCTTTGCAATTCGTGCATAGCGTTTCGGATGCAGAAGATATTGTACAAGAAGTTTTGATAAAAACTTGGGATAAACGTAAATCAATTCATGAGATTAAGAATATAGAGGCTTGGTGCATGACATTGACACGGAATATGTCAATTGATAAATTGCGCTCTAAACATTCTAAGGTGCAGGCTTTGACGAATCAAATTGACTTTGTAGAAAAACAAGCCACGCCGTATAGACAAACGGAGTTAAATGATTCGGTGACTAAAGTTAAACAATTCATTTCTAATCTCCCAGAAAAACAACGTCTAGTAATACAATTACGTGATATTGAAGAAATGAGCTACCAAGAAATTGCCGACCAACTCGAAATTTCGCTCGACCAAGTTAAAGTAAACTTATTCCGTGCAAGAAAAAAAATTAAAGAGCAGTTTTTAAAAACAGATGCTTATGGATTATAATAAAATTCAAACAATACTGGACAAGTATTGGAATGGCGAAACTTCTATTGAAGAAGAAAAAGTATTGAAACAATACTTTTCAGGAAAAGCTGTCGATAATCGTTTGGAAGAATATCGTCCACTTTTTCAACACTATATTGAAGCAAAGCAAGTGGGCTTGGATGAACAATTCGATGAGCAATTTTTGTCAAAAATTGCTCCCACCAAAACAGCTAAAGTGCGACGACTCAATACTTGGATTCGTGCAATTGCAGCGATTGGTTTGCTACTGTTAGGGACACATTTTTTATATAATTCCTATAATAAAATTGAAGAAAAAAAGGGAGCAAAAGTGATTGTCCTCAATGATGTCAAAGATGCTGAAGAAGCGCTCGAAAAAGTAAAAGCTGCCTTGTATTTGGTCTCTTCCAAAATGAATAAGGGAGCAAATAAAGCCAAAGTTGGCGTTGCCAAAATCAATGTCTTGGATAAAATTCGGAAATGATAAATGCCTTCTTTGACAAACCTGCCTGCGCAGGCAGGTTCCGTGTTCCGTTCAAAATAAAAGAGAGAACGACCGTAGGAAGTGAAGGATTTTAGAATTGAATGGAAATATTTTCACGGAAAAAGTCAAAGAACCAATAAATATTGTATCACAGACTTTAGTCTGTAAAACAAGAGCTCATTTGCAGACTAAGGTGTGATACAGTTGCCTAAATTTATCTTATACACAAATTGTTAAATTCTAAAACTATTTTTTTATGAAAACTTTTCTTTTTTCCATCTGCCTTATATTGGGGTACAGCATTTCGGGCTTTGCACAAGCCGATGCGATTGACAAATACTTCGATAAATACATCGAAGATGAACGATTTACAGTTGTTTATATCAGTTCTAAAATGTTTAGTTTGATTTCAAAATTGGACATTGAATCTGAAGATAAACAAATGCAAGATGCCATCAAAGTCGTACAAGATTTACGAGGACTTCGCATTCTTACTACTGATACTTTGGGATACAAATTTTATGACGAAGCCATCAAAAAAATTGATACTAAAGAATACGAAGTCTTGATGACTGTTCGTGATGGCGACGAAAATGTACAATTCTTAGTCAAAGATAATGGCGATAGCATTATCAATGAACTCTTGCTTTTGGTAGGCGGAGAAGATGATTTTGTCTTGTTGAGTTTTTTAGGCAATATTCATTTGGATAAAATCTCAGCCCTAGCCAATGAAATTGATGTCAGAGGAGCCGAACATCTGGATAAGATTACGAATAAATAAATCAAAAAGAAATTAAGCTATGAAAACCAACCAAATAATGTTTATGTTGCTCTGTTTTTTGTGCTTATCCAATGCCAAAGCACAGACCTTGAAAGCGAATAGTTTTTATCATAAATACGAACGAAGCGAGGACATTACTAAGTTTTCGATACCAGGATGGATTATAGATATAGGAGTAGCTATCGCTAAAAACTCAGTAGAAGACGAAGACGAATTGGCTGCTTTAAAATTGGCCAAGAAAATCCAAAAACTTCGCTTTATCGTCATGGAAGGCGAAAACGAAGTGACTGCAAAAGAGTATCAAAAGCTGAAAAACAGTTTTTTGAAAAGCGATTTTGAACCACTTATTTCTATTCGAGATGAAGGGACGAATCTCAATATTTTACTGAAAGAAAAGAAAGGAATGCTCAAGCATTTTGTCATCTTAATTGCGGAAGAAGAAGAATTTATTTTTCTCAATATGAAGACTAAAATCAAAATTGAAGACATCAATAAAGTCATGCAATTGCTCAAAGATGATTTTAATATTGATGTATTACCCAACGAGAAAGACGACGACACTCCGCTAATTCGCGCTTAAATTTCTTAATTCCATTTTGCTAATATTTTAAATCGTATTGTTCATTCAATACCTAGAACACCTATATCTAAACTTCAAAAAAAATAATTATGAAACGTATATTTTTTAGTATCTGCTTGTTATCAATCGTTCAACTTGGTTTTTCTCAAAACCAAGTCATCGAAAAATTTTACAACAAGTATATGGACAAAGAAAATGTCTCTGATATTCATTTAGAAGGCTTTTTACTCACAATGGCTGCCAAATTTGCCAATAATGATGGTCATAATGAAACCGATATTTTGACCAAAATTACTAAACTTAGGGTTTTGCTCATGGAAGATCAAAATATGGTTGATCTTGCTGATAAAAAGATGCTTCAAAAAGGGTTGAGGCAAGAACAGTTTGAAGAACTCATGCAAATTCGAGATGGCAAAGCCAAAATTGATTTTATGGTTAGAGAATCTGAAGGTAAAATAACTAATTTGCTGATGCTTGTTGACGATAAAGATTCTTTTATTTTGTTGAGTCTTGAAGGAAATCTCTCTTGGAAAGACATCAAAAACCTCAATATTGATGTAGAAGGAGGGGAGCATATCAACAAAATACCGAGAGCATAAGGCACTCACATAAAGCTATGAATTCGATTCCTCAAAAATGTTGTATTTTTGAGGAATTTTTAGTTTATGAAGAATAATTTTTCACATATTGATAAAGAGGGCAACCCCAGTATGGTTGATGTAAGCCCTAAAAAAGAGAGTCATCGAACGGCGACAGCTCGTTCGATTGTCATTTTACCCAACGAAGTTTTGGAGCAAATCCAATCCGACGAAATTCATGTCAAAAAAGGGCCGGTTTTTCAGACGGCAATTTTGGCAGGTATTATGGGAGCAAAAAAGACAAGCGATTTGATTCCGCTTTGTCACCCTTTGGGTTTGGATAATTGTAAAATTGATATTTCAGTAAATGATAAAAAGGAAGTCCTTATTGATTGTACAGCAAGCATCACCTCTAAGACGGGCGTAGAAATGGAAGCTCTCACAGGTGCAACGGTAGCTGCGCTAACCGTTTACGATATGTGCAAGGCTTTCTCGCATGATATTATTATCAAGGAAACCAAATTGATGTCAAAAACTGGAGGAAAAAGAGATTTTAAACGACAAGAAAATGGATAGAGTTTTGCCACAGCGAGAAGCCCGATTTAGAGAAGTTGCCAACAAACGACAACTCAATTTGACTGTCGTACTCGAAAATGTACATGACCCACATAATATAAGTGCAGTTTTGCGCTCTTGTGATTCGGTGGGCGTGCATGAAGTATTTGTCATTTATTCAGAGCCTGATTTGTATCGAGATTTTTTAGAACTCAACAAAACGATTGCCTCAGGAGCAAATAAATGGCTTGATGTGCATTTTTATACCGACTTAGATTTGTGTATGAATACAGTTAAAAGTCGCTATAAAAAAATCTACACGACGCATCTTTCTGAAGATGCGGCTGACTTATATGATTTGGATTTGACAGATTCCGTTGCTTTGTTTTTTGGAAACGAAAAAGATGGACTAAGCAAAGAAGCCTTGGCCTATTCAGACGGAAATTTTATTATACCTCAAGTTGGAATGGTGCAAAGCCTCAATATTTCTGTGGCTTGTGCCGTGTGTTTATATGAGGCATTTCGCCAACGAAAGTTCAAAGATTTTTATCAAAATAACCCTTCTTCTAACGCTGCTCAAAAAGAAGGACTTGCCCAATCTTTTTATCAAAGACACATTAATAGAGAAAAAAGAATAAAAATAGCTCGTATAACAGAATAAAAAAAAGCGACTCAATTTTGAGTCGCTTCTTGTTGTCATACTGTAAGAAATCTAAGAATTATTCTTTATAGTGAACGAACCATAAAATGTTCGTCTATTTTGTCAATTGTAATTTTTTTGTAATCACACCTTTGAGCGTTTGTACTCTGATAATGTACATTCCATCATTCAAATGGCTCAAATCCGTTTGCGCCGCAATATTACTAATATTCCCTGAACTATACAAGGCTTTGCCATCAATAGAATAAACTTGATAATGTAGGATATTATTCAGTCCTTCCATATTCAAATTCATAATACCATTTGTTGGATTAGGATAGATAGTCAAATCTGAAGGATTCAATACACCTTCTCCATTTGGTATTAGAGGAACTTCAAAACTAGACTCAGGTAATTCTATATAATTTCCTTTACTGTCCATACCAATAAAGCTATGTACATGAACTGGAGTGCTTTT
>JAHDEQ010000203.1:0-2301 GCA_020628755.1 Saprospiraceae bacterium | reverse complement strand
ACTATGGGTCAAATTATAACAAGCATCCATAGCATGTAAGTCATAGTCAGAGATGATACCATCTCCATTCATATCCGTAAACTTGGAGTCCACACTACCAGGAAAAGCAGATTTGTTCCACTCTTCTGAAAATTGTCCATACCATTGAATACTTGGATTAGAGCGATTATAACCTACATCACCAAAACTATAACCCAAGAATAAAAGGTCAACCATGTTTACAACACCATCATTATTACCATCTCCAGGCCAAACACAATCATTAGATATACAAACTTCTTCACCTGGAATGGCCAAGTCTTTAACTTCCATTATAATCTTTGTCAATTGACATTGATTATTAGAATTAACGCAATATAAAACCTCAAATTCATCAATTCCAACAAAGTCAATATCTGGTGTATAGATAACTAAATTGTGCCCTGTGACAGACTGACCATAAATCAAAGTATCTAAAAAGCCTTCATAAAAATTGACTGTTCCATGATCGGCTTGGTCTGCTATCGTAAAACTATAATCATCAATAGGTATATTATAATAGAGTGGTTTCGGTACATTTTTGATTGTAGATAATTCAAATACCGAAGAACTAGGATTTTGATTGTCAACAGTTACAAAAACTGTAGCTGTTTCATAATGAGAGCCAATATTGATACGATAAGTAAAAGTTGCAACTCCATCAAACCCCAAGTCTGGCGTAAAACGCAAGACTTTTCCGCTGATTTTCTCTACCAAGCCATCATCGGATTGGCTAAAAGAAACAACACTATAATTACCTAAATCATTATCTGAAACATTGATTTCGACTGGAGTGTCTTCAGGCGTATAAGCGTAATCATCAAAAGCAACTCCATTAGGATTTTGATTAGCTAAAACGTCTATTTTAAACACTTTATAGTAAGAAACACCATTTTGAATACGACGAATTGTAAATTCGTCGCTACCAACAAAATCATTAGCAGGAGTATATTCTATTACATTATTTTCTACAAAAACCGTAGAACCATTATCTGCATAATTAAATAAACTAAAGGTATTATAAGCCAAAGGAATTGGAAGAGAAGTATTTTTTGAAGTTGCCAAATTTATAATTTCATAAGGCTCAGGCTCGCTATTACCAATCACGCTTACACTTACCGTTCCTGTGGCGCAAGTACCAATATCATCACAAACTATATAATTAAAGTGAGCGATACCTTCAAAGTCATCTTTGGGTACAAATACAATCTGTCCATTATCAGGTACAGCATTTCCGTTATTAACAAGAGGAATACCCGATAAAAGTAAAACGTTACGATTGCCACTATCGTTCCCTAAAACATCAATAATTACAGGTGTGTTGACTGAAGTTGTAGCATAATCATTTTCGGCGGTAACCTTGGAAGGAATGACAGAGAGGACGACTCCTTTGCGAGAAGGTTGGAAATTATTCCAATAATCAATATCCATGGTATCCAGACCATAGAATCCTTCATCAGGGGTATAGTTGAAACGGAAATTACCAGATCCTAAGTAATCCCGAACAACAGATCCGTGTAAAACGTCTGCATCAGGATAATTTGGTAATGAATATACATCATATTCAAAACCTTCATCGGCAATTACCTCATAAAATTCTAGCCCTTGGCTAAAACCAATGAGAGGTATTGCAAATGCAAAAAAGATTAGATAATATTTTACAAATGTAAATGATACATTCATGGTTCATGGATTTAAATGATTCCTAGATTTAATTTCTTACAATAAACTGACAAATGAGAACAAAAAAATTAGATTTCTTAGATTCTTTAAATGTTCTCTTTGATATTTCTTACAATACAAAATTGAGCATTCCATGAGCTAAAAACAATTACAAATAAACAATCTTGTGAAAGTTTTTAAATGCTAAATTTCGACAAACTTAAATTGCAATTCTCTGAATTACAACAACTTAATGCTTTTTAAAATATTTATAAAAAGAATGTTTGTGAAATATAAATTTTTATAAATATTTTTGTTCGGCTTTTCTTAATTAATTATGATAATGCAATATAAGAATTTATGACGAAAAAATCTAATAACAAGCTGCTTTCTATTATTAATACTTTTAGTAAGGTAGAACTTAATCGTCTAAAAAAATACATAAAATCACCATACTTCAATAAAAACGAGGACATACTCAATTTGTTCCAACAACTAGAACGAATTGTAAGCTCCAAACGTGATTTAGAATTTGAAAAAGAAAAAACTTGGGCTAAAATTTATCCAAGCAGACCTTATGATGATGCTCGTTTTCGTAAACTCAACTCGGATTTGCTCAAA
>JAHDEQ010000202.1 GCA_020628755.1 Saprospiraceae bacterium | reverse complement strand
TAAATCTCGTATTTTGACCAATACTTAAAATTTAGAACGAGGTGATATTTTCGATTGGTACAAAAGTTAGGATAAAACATACAGGCGATATTGGTAAAATCACAGCTCAATTAGAGCATGGTCTGCTACAAGTTTTGTTGGAAGATGAAGATATGGAAATTCCTGTCCCAATCGAAGCGCTCGAACGCTTCGATGCCAACTCCTCGGTCAAAGCAAAAATTGTAAGTGGAAAACAAGAAAAAAAAGTAGAAGTTCCCGAAGCTCCACCGATTGAATCGCAATACGCTATCCTCAAAAGTCTGGGTATTCAGATGGCCTTTGAAGCCCAAAATGAAAGGGAGGGTTTGCCCGAATTTTATACTGTTTATCTACTCAACGATACACAAAGCGATATTATATATAGTGTCGAAATTTCTTATTTGGATGCCGCCCCTCTCAAAAAGAATGGCAAATTGCAGGCCGTTTCGGCACAGCAAATTGGGATGATGTATTATGATAATTTGAATGATGCACCTATCGTTTATCTCGAAATTTGGGAGTTGACTACACAAGGAACGGGAAAGCAACAAAGTATCGAAATAAAAATCAAACCCAAGCAATTTTTTAATAAAATTGCAACTGCGCCTTTCCTCAATCGTCCCGTTCACTTGTACCGACTGATTGAGAAAGTTGGTATAGAAAATAAAATAGAACCACAACCCGAAGACGATTTAAAAACCTATACTCAAGAAAATGCCACTCCGTTTAAAAAGAAGAAAAAATCATCTTTTTATCAAACGGCTAATGTTGAGGAGTTTGCTAATTTTCCGAGTGAGTTAGATTTACACGTAGAGCGACTGGCTTCCAATACAAGTAAACTGAGCAATGCCGAAAAATTGCGTTTGCAATTGAAGCATTTTGATTCTTATCTTTCAAAAGCTATTCGCCTGGGCGTAGAACGGGTATTTATCATACACGGAGTGGGCAAAGGCAAACTACGAGATAATATTGCCAGCCGATTGTTGCAAAATCCTGATGTCAAAAGTTTTAAAAACGAATATCATCCTCGCTATGGCTGGGGCGCGACAGAGGTGATTTTTTAAGCTCTAAAATTTCAACTCAAAGGCTCCTGCCGAACTCGTTACATGATAAGCAATACCTTTGTTTTGGCAGCATTCTACCCATTTTTCAATTTTTTTTGGCGAGTTGGAGCTATCAAAAATTACCTGTTTGACTTGGGCGTTTTCAAGTACAGGAGTTAAGTCTAAAATGGGATTATTGCGTACCAAAATATAGTCGGATTGTTTTATTGCAGTATCTTCTTCTTGCAAAACAAGGATGGATTGCTCCCCGAATTGGATGGTTTGATTTTGTTCGGATAAAATAATTGGCTCAACAGATGAAGAAGGCGAAACGCCCTTGAAAATCCGATGATTTTGGGCAGAAAATCCAAGTCGTTTGTCATCCAATTGCTTGTTTTTATAGACCTTGATTTGAGTTCCCTCATAAAATTCTATCAAACTATTTCGGGAGACATCATATATCACCATAGATTGCTGATTGCTTAAATCAAAGGTTCTTTTACCTTGTACAAAAGCAAATAATAAAAGTGTGACAAGACCATAATTGAACCATTTGAAATGCTTGGTTTGAAGCCAAACAGAAGTCAATGCTATTGCTAGATAAAGCAATAGCACAGCCCCAAAACCAATCCAAATTCCTTCGATTACGCTGTGTGGAAAGTCTTGTAATCTGAATATTAATAAGTTGACACCCCAAAGTATTTTATCCAAAACCAATGCCACAATATTTGCTAAAAAGGGCATTGTCAAATCCAATAAAAATAAAAGCAATCCCAAACTCAAAATAACACCTGCCGCAGGCACAACCAACAAGCCCGACAACAAAAAGTATATCGGAAACTGATGAAAATAATACAAACTTATGGGCATCGTACCAATTTGAGCCGCCAAAGACACTGCCGAAAGCGACCAAAAATAAGCGAGTATTTTGTTTTCAAAATAAAACCATTTTTCAATTTTAGGTTGAAAATAGGCAATACTCAAAACGGCCAAATAAGACAACTGAAAACCAATTTGCATCAAAGCATAAGGATTGATAAGCAGCAGAAAAAAAGCCGAAGCAGCCAAAATATTGTAAATATTGGCGTTTCTATTCCAAGCCTTCCCCACAACCAAAAACGAAAACATCGTAGCTGCACGCAGCACCGAAGGGCTTGCTCCTGTAACAAAAGCAAAGCCCCAAATACACAACAATTGCAGCAAAACAATGAGCTTTTTGATACGCTTATTTTTGATATTGAAAAAGCTAATGAGTAAGGTGATTATTCCAATTACAATGCTAACGTGCAAGCCCGAAACGGCTAACACGTGCATAGCACCTGTTCGGCTATACGCTTCTTTTACATCGTCCGAAAGATTGTCTTTATAACCTAAAATAAGTGCTTCGCCAACCGCCAATTCATTGGGCTTGGACAAGTAATTTTCGAGGCTGCGAAGAAACTTTTTTCGGAGCGTGAAAGCCGTTTTTAGAATAGGATTTCCAGCAATTTCTCCTGTCGGAGTCAAATGCTCACTTTTTATAAAAGTCTGAAAATGAATATTTTGAAACTGATAAAATTGCTTTGCATCAAAGGCATGAGGGTTTTTAGAACTTTCGATTTGACGAATATTGCTATGAACAACAACTTGGTCGCCATAAGCAAGGGACTTGCTTATGGAATCGGCTTCTGCATAGGCTAAAAGTTTGCCATGCGTACTTTCCCAAACATCATCTACTTGTATGGCTTGGAGTTTTAAGACTAATTTTGTTGATTTTTTAGTCGAAGGCATTTCTCCAATATGAGCGAGAAACGTATTTTCCTTTTGGATAAAATTTTTGTAATGCCCAGCTTTATTGATAGCATTGTGGTGATGCGTCAATTGATGCCCAAACACAAACAGACAAACATACATCAATGCTCCGCCAATCCATCGGTTTTTATAAGAAATAGCACTTTGATGAAAATACAAAAACACAAAAAATCCAAAAATAAGAAGGGGAATTTCAAGGTAGAAATGGAACTTGGTATGACAAGCCAACGCTATGCCCAGCATAAAAGCTAAAAGTAGCCGAATGAGTGGTATCTCTATCCAGTTAATCATGTTTTCTCGTATATATTTCTACCAAAAATAGTAGGAAAATTCACGATTACGAAAAATTAGAGCAAAAAATTTGTGAAAACTATAGGACTTTCTACCTTTGGGGAATTAATAAACAATTATTTTTTTTGTTTCTAGTAAAATGGGTCAGTAGCTCAGCTGGATAGAGCATCAGATTTCGGCTCTGAGGGTCGGGGGTTCGAATCCTCTCTGACTCACCTTAAAAAAGAGAAGTTGCTAATGTTGCAGCTTCTCTTTTGTGTTTTAAATTTAGACATCAAATAGGAGTAACAACAATCTTATTCATCCAACACTTGTATCTGTTCGGGGGAAATAAGGTTTATTTTGGGCTTATAGTTTTCCTTATATTTATTCGCCAAATAGAGTTCAACTTTTCCTTGAACGCTTACCCGCTTTCCTTCATAAGTATCTCGAATATTCGGAAACTTTAACCGATGACTATCAAATAGAACCAAAACGATTGGATTTTTTGGAAAGGGTAGGTCAATATTTAAAAACGTAGGCTCGCCTTCTTTATCCCAAGCATGATATACACTGACTACTTTTCCTTCAAAAGCTACTTCTTCCCCAACTTTAGTTGCTGCTGTTGCAGCATCTAAAATTTTGGTTTGAGCAAAACCAAATATTGGTAAAATTAGAATCCATAAAATTGTTATTGGCGTTTTCATGATTATTTTATAATTAGAACGATAGGATTGGTGAAATTCCATAAATATATAGATTGCGGCTGCAATTGATTTTTTGCTAAAAAACAATCAGACTACGCAATTTCCTTTCTCTTTTTATGAACCAAAGAGAACATAAAATAAGTATCATAAGGCGAAAGGCGTGGCAAAACGTTAACACTAAAGAATGAAATAATGCTTATATTCGGGCATTTAACTAATCTCTGTTCCATCATTTTAGAGTTGATTGGGATAAAGTGTGTAGGCATAAAAATATGATCAGATGAAGTTTAGTAACTTAAAGTTAATAGAACCAATACTACAAGCTATAAGCAATAAAGGGTATGAAACGCCCACAAAAATACAAGAAGAGGCGATTCCTCAAATATTAAAAAGAAATGATATTTTAGGAATAGCTCAAACAGGAACAGGTAAAACGGGTGCTTTTGCAATTCCTATTATCCAATTGATTTATCGTATTGATGGGAATAAAATTAAAAAACCGCCCATTCGAGCACTTATTATTACACCTACCCGAGAATTGGCTATCCAAATTGACGAGAATATAAAGGAATATAATCAATATACTAAGCTAAGGCATACGGTTATTTTTGGAGGAGTTGGCAAAGAACCTCAAATCAAAGCCCTTAATAGAGGCGTACAAATTTTAGTGGCGACCCCAGGCAGACTCTTAGATCTTATAGACATGGGGCATATAAATTTGGATGATATTAAAATATTTGTATTAGACGAAGCAGATCGTATGCTTGACATGGGATTTATTCATAGTATCAGAAAACTCATCCAAATTTTACCCCAAAAACGCCAAACATTGTTTTTTTCTGCAACAATGCCCAACCATATCATTGATCTATCCAAGAAAATGCTAACAGAACCCAAACGGATAGAAATAGCGAGAAAATCATCGGTGGCCGAGTCCATTAAACAATACGTCTATTATACCAACCGAGAAGAAAAGGCCAATCTTTTAAATTATATTTTAAAAGATAAATCCAATGATCAAGTGCTAGTTTTTGTGCGAACAAAACATGGGGCGGATAGATTAGTCAAAAAACTAAAAAGAATGAATCACAAAGCTGATTCAATACATGGCAATAAAAGCCAACAGCGAAGACAAGCTACCCTCAAAAACTTTAAAGCTGAAAAGACGCAAGTGTTAGTTGCTACAGATATTGCAGCTAGAGGCATAGATATATCCAAACTCAAATACGTCATCAATTATGATATTCCAAATCTTCCCGAAACCTATGTGCATCGAATTGGCAGATCGGGGCGAGCAGGTGAAAAGGGAATGGCAATTTCTATCAGCGAGCCAGAAGAAAATATTTATATTAAGGCAATCGAAAAGCTAACAAAAAAATCTATCAAATTGATAGAAGGGCATCCCTTTCCACAAACCACCAAACCCATGACTGCCAAGGAGAAAAAAGAATGGAATAAAGAAAAGCAAGCCCGTAAAAGAGAATTTTTAAAACAAATGAGAAATAAGAAAAATCGACGCTAATATGAAACGAATACTACTTTTTTCTATTTGCATTTTTATGACTATTACTTTTGTGAATAGTCAAACCGTATTTGACGAAATCCCGCAAAGTTCGTATGACAATTTTGCCGAATGTTATAACTATACTTTTTGGGATGACAATTTTAAAACGACGATTGCAGATGACCGAAAATTTAGTATTCAAACGAGTTCATTTGGAATAAATGTCAATTTTGATGATTTAACCATTCAAAGTTTAAATATCAATTCCAATAATGCAGGTGCTGATGTTGCTTTCGCAGCATCAAAGGCATCGCTTTTTCCTACCGATTATACTGGAAATATTGACTTTGCCGTTCTTCAAAATGGTGTAGTTATTCATCAAAAAGATGTCAATAATCCGACGAGTTTTGGAATTAAAGACAGTCAAATAGGAGAGTACGGGACTTGGATAAACCGCCGTTTTGTAAGTACTAATTTTACGAATAATCCACCTTTTGAATTTTACTATACAGGAATAGATTTTGCCAATTGGCACGACCGACTCAAAATAACACTTCATGTTCGTCCTACGATTGATATTATAAATGGTCAGCTTCAATTATCTGTAGAAATACCAAGTATTTACGGCAATCAGTTTAATGATGGAACGTTTTACGCATTCGCAAATGCCAACGATGCAGGTTTTGTTGCCAAAGGAGGTTCTACCATCAACAATTTCAATGTATTAGGAAATACAATTATTCTTACAACAGCTCTGACCAATATGGTCGCTAATAATTCCTATGAAGTGGCTTTGATTTTATATCCCAAAAAAGAAAATGTCTCTGCAACTTATAACGAACCATTCGAAGCAGAAACACCAATCAATTTAACAGCCGACCAAACCCTTCCTAACCCCAATTCTGACCCAACGATAAGTTATAATGCAGATGAAGGCATGTACTATTTAGATATTGCACGACATGGAATGGGTTATAATAACTGTGGGCAAGTGGATGTTTTACAAAACATTGAATTATCCTTAGAAAACACTTCCAATACAGATAAAAAAACTCGACTTTGTTTTCAGCAAATGCCCAATGTCAATGTCGTTGGTTTTAATTCCTTAATCCGAAATAATAACGGCGACCCTTCTGGCTTTCCTTTGCAAGTATCCAAAAATTGGCATACAGGAACACCGCAACAATACTCAGGTTCTTGGATTCGAGAATATACAGAAATCATTGTTCCAGCCAATACAACTATCAATGTTGATTATACCCGTACAGGTGCAAAATGGGGCGAAACTTATTCCGCTTCTTCACATCAATTGAGCGTTGCAGGTTCAGGTGTTCCCAAAGGGGGTTGGTTAGAAGCCGCTTTGGGTTCGTTTGGAGAAACCGTTACGCATTCACCTGATTACTTTTTTGGTAATTCCAATGTTTGTGATTATCGTCCTTTTCTCGTCACTAATCAAAACTATCAAGGAACATCTGTAGAATGTTTATGGACAGGAAATGTCGGTGGAATGGATATGTGGATTTATACCGACGATACGGATACACGCATTTATCAAAGCGAGGTGAAAACGCGTTTTCAGCGTTATTCGCCCAACCTGACGGAGACTTCAATTTCTGCAATTACATCCGATAAAAAACTCAAATTAGATTATACGTTTTATTTGAATCGTTCCGATGACTATGTTCGAGTTTTTTATAAAGTAAAAATAAAGGCTTTACAAAATACACCATTTACACGATTTGATATTTTTCAAATGGGAGGAGATAATTATAATGTTCATACGCCTCAAATGGTGTACTACGGCGACGATAGTGGTACACTTGGTCAGTTCCTGCCCACCAACGATGGCTCAAATGATTACACCAACAGTGCAATTGCTATGACAGGGAATCGACCTTGGATTTATACAGGCGATGGACTTCATACTTTGGGTTATGGAGAGCTTAATATTGACACCAATAATGGAATGATTTTACACGATTATAAAGCTGCTTTTGGAGGAGTAGCTGCTGATACACCTTATTTTAGAGAACGTTCTAGTTCTACAGGGTTTTCAGCCAATTCGGGTATGAACCCAACTTCATACTGCTTAGTTCCGCCTCCTGGGACGACCAATTTTATGGCAGGCGATTCAGTCGAGGTCGTACTAGAAACGGTCATTTTACCAAAAATGGCAACGGATTATTATGGCCCAAATGTAAACTTCGCCAATGCTCT
>JAHDEQ010000201.1 GCA_020628755.1 Saprospiraceae bacterium | reverse complement strand
GAAGCAGAAAGCAAATCATATTTTTTAGAAATACTTGCTGTACCGATAGAGTAACCATAATCTATAGAACCCGCATTAGCAGTACCACTTTTAGTGGTAATGATAATAACACCATTCGCTCCACGTGAACCATAGATAGCCGTTGCAGAAGCATCCTTTAAGATGTCAATACTTGCAATATCATTGGGATTCAAAAAGTTTAATGGATTTCTAGGAGAAGAAGAACCAAATCCTGAATCCGAACCACCAGCTTGAACAGCACCAGAAATACTACCTCCTGACAAAGGCACTCCATCCACTACAAATAATGGGTTGTTACCGTTACGTACAGAAGATGTACCACGAACACGTACATTGATACCTGCACCTGGCTCTCCCGAAGAAGAAGTGATTTGTACACCAGAAGTACGACCTTGAATCAATTGCTCAGGCGAAGTAATAACACCTTTGTTAAAGTCTTTTTCCGTCACCGATGCAACAGCACCTGTGGCATCGGTTTTGCGAACCGCACCATAACCTACGACGACGACTTCGTCCAAAATAGTTCCAACAGACAAAGCACAATCCACTACATTGGATGCTCCAATGGCAATGGTTTGAGTTCCATAACCTGTGTAAGAAATTTCGAGTTCGGTTGCACCATCTGGCACAGCGACGGAGTAAGACCCGTCAATATCTGTAACCGTACCCGCAGAAGTACCTACAACCAATACACTCGCCCCAATAAGCGGTTCGTTGCTACCTGCTTCGGTAACTGTACCAGAAACGGTGCGTTGTGCAAAAGTTGTACTACTGAAAGCTACGAAGAACAAAAGCATAAGCATTGTCTTCATAAAATTGTCAATTTTAAGTTTCATACAATTATCAGTTTAGTAAAAAGAAAAAATTTATTGCAGTACTGTATGTACTGTGATTGAACACAAATAATGCAATTACTTTTGTAAAAGGTAATTGCTCTTTGATGTATTACATTTTAATTGGCTCATGAATAATATTCTTATTCATGGGTATAAAAAGGTTAGTATGAGTTATTGAAGAACGATTATTATATGTGTCATTTCTACAATAACTTATCAAATATAGTAGTTTGTATGCAATTGACAAAAAAAACAGAATATAATATGGTATGCTTTTTTGATATAAAATATTGCTCTAAATTCTTTTGTTACGTTGATGAACTAGGTCACAGAAAGTACATCAACCTTTAGTTTAAGGGTACGCTCTATTTTCCAAATAGTTGAACCATGCAAAATCCGCTTCCTTCTTTGTGCCTGCCAAGTCTTGGCAGCACAGACCAACAAAAGCCCCCGTAAATGCTGGCCGATACTGTTGACTCCCTTCTCGAACATAATCATCGGATAAGATACTGCTGTCTAAGGTTTGGCCAATTGGTTTCCAATCGGCTTCATGGAAGGCGTAGAAAAATTGTAACTTTTCTCGTTGGATAGTAAGTTTTAGCAAAACCTGCTTTTGTCCTGTGATTTCGATGGGATTTTCTAAAATATCTGTTGTTACAAAATTGTCACAAGCTGTTATTTGAAGATATTTTTGACTAGGTTTTCCCATTGCTCCGCCTATAATATTTAAGTAATACCAATGTCCAGTATTGTAATAGGCCAGCAAACCAGCCATTTGTTGAAAATGTTCGGGTTCAAATTCTACTAAAGTAGATGCTTCAATATGAAAGTGTTGAATGCGTCGGGCTATCAAACTTTGATAAAAAAGAGAACTCAAAGACTCTCGTCCAAACAATCTTAAATAGCCTTTCCGAAAATTGAGCGAAGCCCAATCCTCACTAATCGGGATCCTCAATGATTGAAAGTTAATATCAAGTTCAGAAGTATTAAAATCTATTTTGGATTCTGCTTTTTTGAGGGTGGGAGAATTGGCAAATCGAATTGGTAATTCTAGCCTTGGAGATTTTGTTTTATTTTTTAAATACAACCAATCATCCTCTCGCCATTCCATTGCTTCAATAGCTGTTTCTCTTCCTAATATACAACGTCCCCTCGTAGTCAAAGGTCGTCCTACTAAAAAAACAGCAAAGCAATCACCATTTGGCGTTTCCACCAAATCGGCATGACCACATTTTTGGAGTGGAGCATTGGGTTGATTTCGTGTCGTTATGATTGGATTTTGAGGATGTACCTCGTAAGGGCCAATAATATTTTTGGAACGAGCCAATGTAACGGCATGTCCATATTCAGTACCACCTTCGGCCGTCATCAAATAGTACCAATCCTTTCTTTTATAAATATGAGGTGCTTCGGTTATGCCTAGTTCTGTACCATTGAAAATGGTATAGATTTCATCATGCAATTTTTGGTTTTTAATATCATATTCTTGTAAAAGAATGCCACCAAAGAGCTTGCCTTTTCGATGGTCGGTAATCATACTGCTGTACCATTTTCGGCCATCGTCGTCGTGAAAAAAAGAACCATCAAAACCACTCGAACTCAAAAAAATGGGTTCAGACCAATCTCCCCAAATATCGTTTGTTGTAACCAAATAATTGGGCGTGTCTTTCCATACGCCATCAAAGGATTTGACATTGGAATAGACCAAATAAAAAGTGCCTTTGTCATAAGTCAAACAAGGTGCCCAAACGCCACAAGAGTCGGGTGCACCTAGCATATCTAGCTGTGAAGTTCGATTGAGTGGCCAAGTCACTAAATCCCAGTTTACCAAGTCTCTGGAGTGATGTATTTGTACACCAGGAAACCACTCAAAAGTGGAAGTAGCAATATAATAATCTTTCCCGACCCGAATGATAGAAGGGTCAGGATTGAAGCCTCGTAGTATGGGATTTTTTGCTATCATTTCACTAATTCACGTTCTAATTCTTCTAAGGTTTTCCCTTTGGTTTCGGGTAGTATTTTTAGGAATAAAAAGAAACCCCCAAAGGCCAACATCGCATAAATAAAAAAGGTGATGGCATTGCCCAAATTGGATAATTCCCAGGGGAAAATTTGTTGAACCAGCCAACTAGAAAAAGAGTTAACAAAGCCAATACAACCTATCGCCAAAGCTCGAATTCTGTTTGGAAATAACTCCGATAACATAACCCACATAACGGGGCCTAAGGAAAACGCAAAGGAGGCAACAAAGCCCAAAATCCCAAACAAAATGAGATAAGGATTGATATTAGCCGCTGCTTGTATAAGTGCTGTTTCGTTTTGCTTGAACGTAGCTTCTCCGAGACTTGCTTTGAGTGCATTTTTAAAACTAATATCATCCTCATATTTAACATTGATGAGTTCATTAAATGCTTGACTTGGTATGCTTTCTATATTCGCAATTTTTTCAGTTGTCAATTCATAGGTAGCTTGATGAAAACCATAAGCTGTAACTAAAAGGCTAATAGCCACGCCAGCAATACCAATCAAAAGCAAAGGTCTTCTTCCCATTTTGTCAATCAAAACCATCACCAAAAGTGTAAAAACGATATTGATGAGGCCCACAACAACTGATTGGGCAAAAGCGGCATTTGTACCGATACCCGTTTGTTCAAAAATGGAAGTTGCGTAAAAAAAGACCGCATTAATTCCTGTTACTTGTTGAAGGATACCAATACTTAATCCAATAAATAAAACGAACTTTAGGGCGGGATGAAACAAACTGGCAAGGCTGGTAGTTTGTTGGCTATTGTTGGCCAAATTTGTTTGGATGGTATTAATTTCTATATCCGCTTGTTTTGCGCCATAGAGCTTTTGTAAAACCGCTTTGGCTTCTTCGGTTCTGTTTTTGAGCAGCAACCAGCGAGGGCTTTTGGGGACAAGAAACAACAGAAAAAAGTATATAATAGCTGGAAAAAACTCTACCCCAAGCATCCACCGCCAAGCATTTTCTTGGTTGATTACTCCTCCCCCACTTTGGCTAAGTTCATTCAAATAATAGCCACAAAAATAGGCCGCCGAAAATCCAATAACGATATTTAGTTGTTGGATAGATACGAGTTTACCTCGATTCTCAGCGTTAGAAATTTCGGCAATATACATGGGAGCTAAAATCAAAGCTGCCCCGAAAGCCAAGCCGCCAATCATTCGAGCAATGTAAAGCATCTCATAAGAATTGGCATAAGTCGAAAACAGAGCTGATATTGCATATAAAAATGCAACCAAAAGCAAGACATTTTTTCTACCAATCTTATTGCTTAATGTTCCTGCTGCCAACATGGCAAACATCGCCGAAAAACTCGGCGAACTTACCACCCAACCCGTTTGTACATCGTTCAGATTGAATAAAGATTCTACCGAACCTATGACTCCTGAAATAATTGCAGCATCAAAACCAAACAAAAAACCTCCTAGTGATACAACAGCAGCAATGAAAATGGTATAAGATAGATTAGAACCTTGTCGGGTTTGATTCATAATAGTAGATTATTGGTATATCCACACCACAATGTAAAATAGAATATACTTATTATTTTAAGGTTCAAACCTTAACATGAATACTAAATAAAGCTTCTTAGCTTTAAATGGCTACTCAAAATTAGCATCTAAACAGAACAACAAATTTTTCTACAGCGAAAATCGCTAAGACACTATATATATTGATTGATGATATTTTCATACAATTCTTGGTGTCCACTTCGTTGTTGAGGTTCGCCCATTTGGACAGCCAAATGGGCAAGGTCTTGAAGCGACAAATTACCATCTTCAAAATCTTTACCTTTTCCTTTATCAAAAGAACTGTATCGGTTTTTTCGCATAGCGAGATAATCGGATTGCTCCAAGATGTCGTTCGCAACGAGTAAAGCGCGTGCAAAGCAATCCATTCCGCCAATATGTGCATGGAAGAGGTCTTCTAAATGCGTAGAATTTCGACGGGTTTTAGCATCAAAATTAACGCCTCCTCCCAAGAATCCTTTGGCTGGTAATATGATTAATAATGCTTCTACCAATTCATTGATATTGTTTGGAAATTGGTCGGTGTCCCAGCCGTTTTGGTAATCGCCTCGATTGGCATCAATGCTTCCAAGCATATTATTGTCGGCTGCAACTTGTAGCTCGTGGGTAAAAGTATGTCCTGCCAAAGTCGCATGATTGACTTCTAGGTTGAGCTTAAAATCATCGGCTAAACCATATTCGTTGAGAAAGCCAATAACCGTAGCTGCATCAAAATCGTATTGATGCTTGCTGGGCTCGGCAGGTTTGGGTTCTATAAAAAATGTACCTTTAAACCCTTGCGCCCGTGCATAGTCTTTGGCAAGATGCAGAAAGCGTGCAAAATGATCTATCTCTCGCTTCATATCGGTATTGAGCAAAGTCATATAACCTTCTCGTCCACCCCAAAAAACATAGTTTTCCCCGCCCAGCTTGATAGTTGCGTCCAAAGCATTTTTGACTTGTGCGCCAGCATAAGCCACTACCTCAAAATCGGGATTGGTCGCTGCACCATTCATATAACGAGGATTGGAAAATAGATTGGATGTTCCCCAAAGTAATTTTACTCCAGAGGCTTCTTGCTTTGCCTTTGCATAGTCTGTAATGAAGTCCAATCGTTTTTTGGATTCCGTTAAATTTTCGCCTTCCTCAATCAAATCAAAATCATGAAAGCAATAATACGGTGCACCTATTTTGGTGATAAACTCAAAAGCGGCATCCATTTTATCTTTGGCGGCTTGGTAAGGGTCAGAATTGGTCGCCCAAGGAAATTGCTTGGTGCCAGGTCCAAAAGGGTCGCCACCTACACCGCAGAAGCTATGCCAATACGCAATGGCAAAACGGAAATGTTCTTTCATTGTTTTGCCTCCAACGACTTTGTTTTCGTCGTACCATTTAAAGGCAAAAGGGTTTTTGGATTGTCGTCCTTCAAATTGGATTTTAGGAACGCCCTTGAAATACTCTTTGTCGCCTAAAACGACCTTGGAAGTGTTCGCCATTGGTTTTGATTTTTTATTGTAATATTTTTTGTAAATCGTCGTACCATTGTTGATAGGCTTGTTCGTACAAACCATTGGAAGTATCGGGGTGGTAGATTTCTACCACCTTGTTGGTGCTTATGGCTTCTTTTAAATTTTTATAAATACCTACAGCGATGCCGCTTGCTTTGGCCGCACCTGCCGCACCCGTTGTTTCGATAATTTCAATATTGCTATTTAATAAATTTGAAACGGTAGTCGAAAAAACCTTGGATTGAAATAAATTGTCATTTCCTACTTTTAAAGTACTAACATCCATACCCAAATCTTTAAGGATTTGAACACCATATACAAAGGAAAAAGCGATGCCTTCTAAACCTGCTCGATAAAAATGACCCCGCAAATGGCGATTGAATTGTACATTGGCAAAATAAGCTCCTGGACTTTTATTGCCCAACATTCGTTCGGCCCCATTGCCAAATGGAATGATACGCAAACCATCCGAACCAATAGGAATAGAACTCACAATGCGTTCCATATCCTTGTAGGAAGTATCGGGTATGGCAATTTGTTTTTTGAGCCAAGAATATTGTATTCCTGCGCCATTGATGCACAAAAGCAGGCCTAGTCTTGGATTTTCGGAACTATGATTGACATGAGCAAAAGCATTGATACGAGAAGCATCATCGTATTTGGCTTGGTCGCTTATTCCATAAACGACACCTGAAGTACCTCCCGTTGCTGCAATTTCACCTGGCTCAAAAGCGCCCAATGACATCGCATTGTTGGGCTGGTCGCCTGCTCGAAAAGTTACAGGCGTTCCTGCTTGTAGTCCTGTTGCTTCGGCAGCAAACTTACTAACTTGTCCGTGTACCTCAAAAGTATCAACGATATTGGGCAAAAAGTCTGTTGAAATACCGTAATAATCAAGTAGAAATTGAGCAGGTTCTTCTTTTTTAAAATCCCAAAACATTCCTTCGGACAAACCAGAAATAGTTGTATTGATATTACCCGTCAACTTCATGGCGATATAATCGCCAGGGAGCATGAATTTATGGATTTTTTCGTAAATATCGGGTTCATTGTCTTTGACCCATTTGAGTTTGGAGGCTGTAAAATTCCCAGGTGAGTTGAGAAGATGCTGCATGCACTTTTGAGCACCTAATTCTTCAAAAGCCTTGTTTCCAATTTCTACTGCTCGGCTATCGCACCAAATAATGGCAGGTCGTAAAACTTCCTTTTCTTTGTCCACAATGACTAAACCGTGCATTTGATAAGCAATGCCAATGGCTTGGATTTGCTTTGCTTGGATTTTGGATTTTTTGATTAGTTCTTTCGTCGCTTGGCAGAGATTGCTCCACCAAATTTCAGTTTCTTGTTCTGCCCAACCAACCTTAGGCGAAAGTATATCTAATTCTACCTTAGGACGCTGAACGACCTCAATGGTTTTGCCCGATTGAGCATTGACCAAAGCTGCTTTGATAGAAGAACTGCCAATATCGTAGCCGATTAAATACATGGTAAGTTTTGATTGCTCAACTGTGAATATACAAAAAGGAAACTAGATTGATTGCGATGATTCTAAATTATCTTTATTTCTTCGTTTTTATCCATTTTTTTGCTTTCTCATAAGCGGCTGGATCATTGACGTTAGTCATATGAATGGTGTCGGGCATTTCGATTTCTTCAATATC
>JAHDEQ010000200.1:3830-7579 GCA_020628755.1 Saprospiraceae bacterium | reverse complement strand
TGTGATACAACCTAGGCTATATCACAGAGTTTATCAGAGAAAACACAGAGTTACACTGAGATTTTTTACTCTTTTCCTATCAATTTTAAAAACTCATCTTCGGTCAATATTTCTACAGTTCCAACGGCTTGCGCTTTTTTGAGCTTAGAACCTGCTTTTTCACCTGCCACGAGAATATTGAGTTTGGAACTAACAGCACTGATATTTTTTGCTCCGTTGAGGGTTGCCAACTCCTGGGCTTCTTTGCGTCCCATTTTTAGAAGTTTTCCTGTAAACAGTATGCTTTTCCCAGCAAGTGGTGCATCCGCACTCACTTGGACAGGCTTATCATCATCCGTTTGTACCAAATTGACTCCTAAAGATTCCATTTTTTTCAATAACTCAATATTCGATGCATCATTAAAAAAGGCAAGAACATTCTCCGCTACAACAGGGCCGATGTCTTTGATATTGGTAAAATCTTCTTCGGTCCAATTTTGTAAATCCAAGACATGATTGATTTCTTGCGCTAATAATTTGGATGCCTTTTTACCCAAATGATGGATACTCAAACTATGCAATAAACGATGAATTGGATTTTGCTTGGCTTTGTCAATTGCCATTTGGAGTTTGGAAGCTGAACGTTCTCCAAAACCTTCCAGTTGAGCAATCGCTTCGTAGTCGAGTTGGTAAATATCCGCAATGTCTTTTAACCAATCCAACTCGTAAAATCGCTCGATATAAGATGGCCCAAAACCGTCAATATCCATTGCATCTTTAGAAACATGGAAAGTCATACGCTGTAAAACTTGGGCTTCACATTGGTAGTTTGGGCATCGCCAAGCCGCTTCTTTTTCGGCACGAATAAGAGGCGTTTGGCAACCAGGACATTCTTTTGGAAATTCAATTTTTTGCTCGCTACCATCTCGTAAATCATCCATAGATTTAACAATGTATGGAATTACATCGCCAGCCCGTTCAACCAAAACCGTATCGCCAATTCGAATATCTTTACTATTGATAAAATCTTCGTTGTGTAAAGAAATCGAAGAAACCGTAACTCCTGCCAATTGCACTGGCGTAATTTTAGCAACGGGCGTGATAGAACCAATTTTTCCGATTTGGTATTCAATAGTTTCAAGTGTTGAAGTTGCTTGTTTGGCTTTAAATTTATAAGCAATTGCCCAGCGTGGATGATGGCTGGTATAACCACATTTTTCTTGGAGTGTCAAGGAATTTACTTTGACAACCATGCCGTCGATTTCATAATTATAACCTTCTCGTTTGGCTTCCCAATGCTTGCAAAAGTCGGCTACTTCTTTGATATTTTTACAAACTTTTCGCTCTACAATAGGAACTTTAAAACCTAGTTGACCTAAAAATTCGATGCCTTCGTTATGAGTTGAAAATTTATCTAAAACATTGTCTCCATTTTCATTTGCTGCAAATCCTAATTGATAAACGAATGCTTCCAATCCTCTTTTTGCTGTTTCACTAGGGTCTTTGGTACGCAAGCCGCCCGTTGCGGCATTGCGAGGGTTGGCAAAAAGCGTCTGCCCGTCTTTTGCACGTTGAGCATTTATTTTATCAAAATTATTTTTTTCAATCAAAGCTTCTCCTCGCAATTCTACTTTTTGAATATTATGTTTTGAAAAATCGGCCCGTAAAGGAATGGTTCGCATAGCTTTGGCATTGAGCGTCATTTCTTCGCCTTTTGTACCATTTCCTCGTGTGGCGGCTCGAACTAGAACATCGTTTTCGTAAACTAAAGCTATACTTCCACCATCGAATTTAGGTTCGACCACATATTCCACATCGGAGTCTTCTTCAAGCATACATCGTTTTTTGATGCGTTCATCAAAGTCTTTGAGGTCTTCAGCATTGTATGAGTTATCCAAAGACAACATTGGGACAAGGTGTTCGACTGAATTAAACTCATTGGTCAAATCATTCGATACGCGTTGGGTAGGCGAGTCAGGAGTTTTCAGTTCTGGAAACTGTTCTTCAATTGCTTCTAGCTTTTTGAACAAGGTGTCATATTCAAAATCGCTGATAACAGGGTCGTTTTGGATGTAGTATTTCCATTCGTGAAAATGCAAAACCTGATGTAATTGTTGAGTCGTTTCTTTTGCAGCAGCTTGGTCAGCTTCTGCCGTTTGTTGGAGCAATTTCTTGGATAAGTCGAAGAGTTGACGTTGTTGTTCTTTTTGATACATAATTGTAGCAGCGTTCTTATTAAATTTGAATGACACAAAAATAGTATAATTTAGCTTTATGAAAATGAAAAAAAGATGGTTTGGGTTTGTCTCGAAATTTACTTCGGATTCTACTTTGGTAGAATCCTTGTGGAAAGAATTGGAATCTAAATATCAAGAATCCCATCGAGCTTATCATAACTTGAGTCATATCGAAAGTTTGCTCAACCTAGTCGATACATTTGAAAGGGATTGGGAGGATAAGGAGGTTTTGATTTTTTCAATATGGTATCATGATATAATTTATAAATCGACCAAAAAAGATAATGAATTGCAAAGTGCTATAATTGCTCAAAAAAGACTTTCAGAATTGAATATTACTCAATCTAGAATTGAACAATGTTATGCTCAGATTTTGGCAACTAAAACACATTCTATTACTGATAAAATATTGAATAGCGATACCCTTTATTTGTTAGATTTTGATTTAGAAATATTGAGTCGTGATTGGGATTCTTATCAAATTTACACACAACAAATCCGTAAAGAATATAAAATCTATCCTTGGTTTTTGTACAAGCGTGGGCGCAAAAAAGCGATGCAGCATTTTTTGGAGCGAGACTACATTTATCACACCAACTTTTTTAGAAAAGAAAAAGAACAGCAAGCCAGAGCGAATATTCAGAAAGAAATTGACTTGCTTTGATTTACTTTTTTTATTGTAAAGTAGAACACTTCTTTTCTTTTTATCCATTTTTAGAATTTGGAAACTCGTATTTTTGAAAAAAATCGAAATCCTATGTCTAAGTATTTTAGCTTTTACTTATTTGCAATTTTATTCGTTGCATCTGCTTTTTATCTTCCGACAAATGACGATTGGAAAGAAAAATTGACCCCACAACTCCTGCTTGAGTTAGAGCGTAATGATGCAGTTGACTGCATCATCGTATTTCAAGAACAAGCAAGTACCGCCAAGGCTTCTATTTTTAAAAATAAAGAAGAAAGAGGTGCTTTTATTTATCAAAAACTTCAACAAGTTGCTCGACGAAGTCAACAGAATGTTCAACAAATTTTGGCTTCTAAAAATATTAATTTTCAATCGTATTCGGTTGCCAATGTCATTGGTACAAAAGCGGACTTGGCCTTGCTCGAACAAATTGCACGTTTACCTGAAGTCAAGCATATTTTACATAATCCACAAGTTGAAATTGAATCTTTGGAAGAAGCAGGAAATTCTGATTTTAGAAATGGTGCTGCTATTGAATGGGGGATTGAAAACATCAATGCTGACGATGTTTGGGCAATGGGTTTTAAAGGGCAAAATGTTGTAATTGGGGGGCAAGACACAGGTTTTGAGTGGGAGCATTCGGCACTTATCAATAGTTATCGAGGTTGGGATAGTTTGTCGCAAACCGCAGCACATGATTATAACTGGCACGATGCGATTCGTGAGATAAATCCATTACATGGTGATTCGACTTTGGAGGCTTCAAACAATCCTTGTGGTTTGGATGTGGATTTTCCTTGTGACGACCACAATCATGGTACGCATACGATGGGAACAATGACGGGCGA
>JAHDEQ010000200.1:0-3730 GCA_020628755.1 Saprospiraceae bacterium | reverse complement strand
AGTAGTGGTTGTAGTTCGGTGAGTAATCCTTCGGCTATCTATGAAAGTAGTTTTACGGTGGGTTCGATTCGACAAAACGATACCATTTCGGGATTTAGTAGTCGAGGGCCAGCGATACAATTGGATAGTACGACTTTTTTATTGAAACCCAATGTAAGTGCACCTGGTTCGAATGTTCGTTCCTCCATTCGAGGCGGAAACTATGCTAATTTTAGTGGGACAAGTATGGCTGGACCTCATGTGGCAGGTGCGGTAGCTTTGTTGATTTCTGCCAATCCAGAACTGGCAGGTCAAGTTGAAGTGATTGAGGATATTTTGGAACAAACAGCTCGCCCGATGTTTGCCGAAGAAGATTGTGGCAATTTAGATTCTTTGGCTATTCCAAATAATACCTATGGTTATGGAATTATTGATGTGCAGGCTGCTGTACAAATGGCTTTGGAATATACTTCTATCAAGGAAACTAATTTTTCTAACATTGTAGTCAACACTTATCCTAATCCTTTTGATGAACAAGTTCGGTTTGAGTTTTCGGGATTAGAAAGTGAAGTAAGTTTAGAAATTTATGATACGAATGGACAATTAATGTTGAGTCATGTGCTTGCGCGCCAAAATGAGTTTGTCGAAATTTCGGCGCAGCATTGGGCTTCAGGCATTTATTTTTATACTTTAAAAAATGAAGGTGTTTTGTTGGAAGGAAAGATAATAAGAAAATAAATACTTATTTTTGCAAAAAAAACAAACATGGCAAAACGTAGAAAACTCAACAGAAAGCCCAAACGAAAATTGGGTCAAAATAAAATATACATTCCTGATTGGCTAAAATACAAACCTTACGATAGATTTACTTCTTATGACGATTACTATGTAAAAGTAGCCAATGAAATTTGGCAATTGTTGCTAAAAAACAATGATTGGTTTGAGCATCTTAAGTTTGGAAAAGAAGACTATAAAAAGCTATCGCTTTTTTTGACCAATTATTTTGAAGACTATGTTTCAGACATAGGTATTTGGCAAGCCTTTACAAAAAGGAACAAAGAACTCTACGATGTTTTTGTTCCTTTTTACAATATGAATGACTACGAGGAGGACTATATCAATTACCAAGATTTGGCTTTTTTGATATGGTATTTTATGAACTACCACAACGATAGACTCTTTGCGCCAGATATGTTTGAAATAATACTTCTTGCTGAATTGTTTTTCAATTTTATGGAAGACAAAATAGATGATGCACCTGAAAGTGATTTTTATGAGACTTACTTCAAAATACCTGATGATGCTAATTTCTTTGATGTAAAATCGAAATTACAATGGCTCGCTTTAGGGGCATATATCCCAGGGTTTGAATTTTCTATGGATTTGCAAGACAATGTCCAAAACTTTGGAAAAGAATATATTGAAGAGGAAGAGGATGAAGAAAAGGCTATGATGATGTATCAATATATGCCCAAAATGATTTATGCCATGCAAGATGATTTTCTTTATAAGAAAAGAAGTTCTCTCTCGGCATTTTCTACATTGGAATGGTTTGCAGATTTGGTTGAATGTTCGGATGCGATGCGCCAGCAAATCTTGGATTTGGAGAAAAGAATTTTAGGTCAATTTTTGTTTCAGCGCAAAGATGAAAAATACTACTATCTAAAGAATTTACATACCGACCGAATTTTTAAGGTTAATATTGAATCGGTATCTTTAAGTAAAGAAATTCAAAAAGAAAATTATCTTGTTACGTGTACCATTCATCCATGGAATGATGAGTGGTGGGTTTCAGGTACTGCTATGGGTGGCCAAGCCATTTCAGAACAAGTCATTACCAAAGCGAAAAAAGATTTACAAAGTATTCCTTTCTATGCTTACCCTGAAAAGGTACAAAATCAACTCCGAAAACAAACCCAAGAACAGTACGAGGCTTTTATAGAAATTTATGGCGCGCCTTTCAAAATATATCCAGATATGCGCCAAGCTCAAGCTAGTATCCAAAAGGTTTTTGATTATTTAAACAAGAAAAGAGAAAACCCTAAGGATGATTCGACAAAGAAAAAGGAGCATCAAGAATATCGAAAAGAAAGTGATGCTACTTGGGAACAACATTTTAAAGAGTCTGGCAATCCTCCTGCTGCTGCCATTGCCGTTCCAGACATCGGCAATGCATTCTCACCTTTTGTGGCTTGGGCTATCAATGCGCTTCATAGCCCAGTTCCATTATCAGAAGAAGATAGCGATGACTTATTTAGAGGTATGGCAGAAGACTGTCATCCACATACAGTAAATTTTATACTTGAAAATTATCCGACCGACCGAATAAAATTCCCCTTACCTACTCATATAGACGTTGTAAAATGGATGCCTTTTTTTAGTCGTTATTACAATCCTAGCGAGCATGGTAATTCGATTCCCACAACTCGTGCTTTTCCTGGAACTTATGATGTTGATGAAAGCTAAATCAAAATAGTATTAGGAAAAAATCAGATGTTATACTTTTGTGATTTTTTCGTGATTTCGTGGTAATACTTTGCCTATATCTTTGTGGTATCAATTATTTAAAAATTTAAACCATAAAATTGAATATCATGAAAATCACGAAATTAAACTGGGCAATTTTAGTTCTTACTATTTTAACGACAACCATCGCTTGCAATAGCGATGATGATGCTACATTAGATACGACTTCTGAATTTCAACTCAATATTGATGGACTCGAAGATTTGGGAAGTGATTATGCTTACGAAGGTTGGATAATCGTTGATGGTGCTCCTAAAACCACTGGCGTGTTTACTATAGATGCTAATGGCAACCTTTCTACCAATACCTTTGCTGTTGACGCTGACGATTTAACAAATGCAAGCACTTTTGTATTGACGATTGAACCCTCCCCTGACAATGACCCTGCTCCTTCCTCAGTACACATTTTGGGTGGTGATATTACGGATGGAATTGCCAATCTTACAATAGGACATGCTACTGCTTTGGGTACAGATTTGATGTCTAGCACTGGAAATTATATTCTTGCTACTCCAACTAATGGAAACGACAATGATGAGCGTAGCGGTGTTTGGTGGTTAGACCCAACGGCTGGCCCAGGAGCTGGATTGAGCTTACCAACTTTGCCTGATGGTTGGATTTATGAAGGTTGGGCTGTTATTAATGGAACGCCCGTTTCTACAGGTACATTTCGTTCAGCAACGGGGGCAGACAACAGCGCAGCTTTTAGCGGAACAATGGCTGGCCCTCCTTTTCCAGGAGAAGATTTTCTTCAAAATGCTCCTGACGGTCTCACTTTTCCTGTTGATTTGTCTGAAGGTATAGTTGTTATTTCAGTAGAACCATTTCCAGACAATAGCGCTGCTCCATTTTTATTGAAACCTTTAGTTGGAGCAGTTCCTGCGAATGCACCTGACCATAGTTTATTAGGTATGGACAATAATGCAGCGGCTACTAATCCAACAGGTTCTTTTGCGGTAAACCGATAATTTTTTGAACAAACATCCCCTGAATTGTTTTTTGCTTTTGAAACTCTCATAAATCGTAAGACGGCTTGGAAAAATAGATTTTCCAAGCCGCTTTGTTTTTTGGACAAAAACGACAATAAAAGTTTATTGCCCTATTTGATTACTAGATATTCGTATTCTTGGGCTCTAATATGACCAGATTTATATTTTCGTTCTATTTTAAGTTTATGCTTTCCCGTTTTCCTTGGTTTTTCAGAATAATGATAAAATCCATTTTC
>JAHDEQ010000199.1 GCA_020628755.1 Saprospiraceae bacterium | reverse complement strand
AAAGGCAGGTGCGCCTTGGATGGAAGGGGAGGACTTGCCAGAGTAGGGTAAAAGTCCTTATTTTCTTTTCTTTCGTTTTACTTTTTTGCGAGTTGGTTTAGGTCGTTTTTTCCGTTTTTTCCGAGCGATGTTTCTTGAGCTATTACCACTAGCTGATTTTGATTTTGGTGATGGTGAAAATACCTCAAACATTGGATTAGCTTTTTCTTGTGGTGGTTTTGCACTAGCAGGCAGAGCTTCTAAAGAAGATATAAAAGCAATGACTTTTTCTTTGCTTTCTTTTGCTGAGTAATTGATGCTATCACGAAATAATTCTTGTTCTTTTTGCCATTGTTCAGCAGAAATAAAATTGGGCTTATTCCATTCTGTCAAGGCTTTAAATTGCCATAAAGTATGACTTTTGATGCGTAGCATTTCTCGTCTAATAAAACGATAATAGGTCATCAGTCGGTCAAAAGTAGCAGAATCAATGAGTTGTTTTTGTAAGAAAAAATCGTAAATATAAGGTGTTGTCCATAATGTAATAAAGGCATTTGCCATATTACCATTAAAGAAGCCCATCAATCCAATGCACATTTTATCAATCATTCTAGGAGTAAAAGCGAACAGAACTCCAATCTAAATCTCGATAACTTTCTTTTGTTATATTGCTGGTCATAAAAAATGTTTAAAAATCTTAACTTTGTGCAATTATAATTATAAAAATAGGATTATCAAACTATGGGAGAAGTAGCATCAAAAATAATTTCTATACTAGACGGAGTAACGAGCTCGGGAGCTTACATTAGCTCAGGCGTACAAACTATTGTTATGCCTGGCTTAGAAATACAAGGTGTAGGGGAAATAGGGCTACCTTTGAGTGAAAGCCAAGCAAAGGCAATTAAGAAAGCATCTATTCAAGCTCCTTTTGGTAAAGGAAGCCAAACTGTAACAGATACTAATATCAGAAGTGCTAGAGAAATTGACGCTAGTCAATTGACATTTAATAATCCTGAGTGGGATACCTTTCTTAGTAGCACATTAAAAAAAGTAAAAAAAGATTTAGGATTAGAATCCAAAGAAATTAATGCTTCTTTGTACAAATTGCTTTTGTACGAAAAAGGAGATTTTTTCCTTCCACATAAAGATTCCGAAAAAGAAGAAGGAATGTTTGGTACTTTGGTCATTGCTTTACCTTCTAAACATGAAGGCGGTGAATTATTAGTTCGATTTGGAGGCGAAACAGAGGAGATTGATTTTTCTGTTGCTTCAAGTAACTATCAAATTTCATTTGCTGCTTTTTATGCCGATTGCGAACATGAAATAAAACCTGTTCAATCGGGCTATCGTCTTTGTTTGGTTTATAACCTTGTTCAAGTAAAAGGACAAAACATTCAGAGTCCTGATATTGATACAGAAATAGAGGCTATTGTTCCTTTATTGGAAAAAATGGAAAATTCTTTTTCCGATTCACCAAAGATAATATTATTAGGCCATGAATACACACCTGCTAATTTTTCGAAAGAGCAGTTGAAACTACATGATAGACCACGAGCCGAAATCTTGTTGAAAGCAGCCGAGCAAGCAGGCTATTTTGCACGACTTGGCTTGCTGACGTGCTATCAAATGGGCGATTTAGAAAGTGATTATGACTATTATTCCTCTTATCGTGGAAGAAGAAGATATTACGAAGAAGAACCATCGGAAGGTACAATGGGAGATATTCATGAAGAGTATAATGAGGTTGTTCATTGGGGGGAAGATGGACTGCCGCCTTTGGGGAATATTTCAATTTTAGAAACCGATATTATCACCAATATCGCTCTAAAAGATGGCGACCCAACAGAACAAGAAGAAGAAGGATACACAGGTAATGCAGGTATGACTATTGAATATTGGTATCACTATGGTGCTGTTGTGTTATGGCCTCGGAGTAAGCATACTCAGTTTTTGGGAACAACTGGTGTTGGGACCAAATTGGGATGGCTTGATTTTTACAATAAACATTGGGAAAATAAGGTACTTGAATCTCAACGATTTGCGAAGAATTTATTGGCAGAGATTAATCTATCTTTGAAAAATGAAGATAATCTTTGGTCTTATCGAGATACAAATTTTGACATGGTCATTGATACTCTCTTGAAGGTAAAAGATGATAGCTTTATCAAAAAAAATGCAGGATATATTTGTACAAAAGTCTTTAATCGTATTTCAGTTGATGCTTGGATACGGTTGTTGGATTTTTATTCTACGGATAGACTTTTGACTATATTTGAGATGGTGACTGATACTGAAGATGTGGATATTAATTTACATCTTTTGCAAATCTTGCAAAAAATATCGGTGAGAGAAAAATGGAATGCTTTTATCACTTCCAATGTTGTTCAGTTTCCTACATATTTTAAGAAAATAGTTTTTTCTGAAGTTAAATCAAAGCAATTTTACTACCAAACAGATAATACAGAAGTAATTACAAAAATTGTAGCACATCTAATACCTTTAAGTAAATTTAACGAAGGAGATGAAGCTTGGTTAGAACAAATGCTTGCCTTGATTACTAAAAATCACCAACGCAAATTTGTCAATGAAATACTTGTTCCTATAATAATTAATGAAAATGTACAAAAAAGGAGCTTGACGCAAAAATTGCTTTTGTTTAGTCTTCAGGATTTGATGAAACGAACAAAAGTGAAACCTTCGCCTCCTTCTGATTGGATTCGATCTGTACCTAGTAGTCGTTATTATGCAAATGTTTGGGAGCTTCTCAAAGATTTTTTAGAGTCTCCTACTCAAAGAGTTTTTGAGTATAGAGCCAAACAAAGTTATCGAAATACTGTGGTAAGTGCGATCAAAGAAGTTACCATTGATTTGAAATATGAAACTATCAAAAAAGGTAGTCCTCATACTTTAAAGATCACCAAAACCCAAAATGACTATGATCTAAAGTTGAAAAACTGGAAAGAAGATATGGTATTATTAGAAAAAGTAGAAAATGCGATGATTTAATTTTGTTACAAAATTTGTAAAAGCCCAAATTGGAAGCCAATTTGGGCTTTTTGAATTTTAAGCCCAAGCATCCAATATTCCACCCATTAGAGTAAAAGTAAGCAACCAATAAGCGACATTGATAATGATATTTTTACCTGTATTTCTCTGAAATAAAGAATTACTGATAAGAGCAGGAATACCCAACATAAGTCCTGTAAACAAGCCATGCAAAGCTCCGTGTTTAAAGGTATGGAAACTTCCAAATACAAGTTGTCCAGCATCATTTACTTCCTTATGCGTAAGCTCAATATTCATTTTCATGGCAAAGGCAAGTATCATTGAAAACAAAATAGATACTCCAAAAATAACGGGCATATTGCCTCCTTGTACATCTTTTTCTGTAAATCCGAGGGAATCCATCCACTGTTTTCCCATAACTGGACCATAGTAGAGCGATCCAATAATCATAGGTACTAATCCTGCAAGAGCGACGAATAAATAATTAATTTCTGGCATAATTAAGGTTTTTTGTATTGTTAAGAAAATGACTATCTTGTCGGAAAGATAAATAAATTATGGAAAATCAGAATAAGACAACCGCTAAAGTTATCGAGAATGGCCCATTAGTTATTATGGGGTCAATAGAAATCACCCATGCAGATGGCACAGTTGAGACAAAGGAAACCCGTTGTTCGATTTGTCGTTGCGCTGCTTCCAAAAACAAGCCTTATTGCGATGGCTCGCATCGTGAAGCTGGCTTTGTAGGTTAGGGAATATTAAGCAATTTGTGGGTCTGAATACTCAAACTCCACTTGGGATTTTTGAGACAATAATCGAGGGTGAGTTGAGTGTTTTTTGCAGCTTCTGGGCCGTCCATTGGTTGCAAAAAGAAGTGTTCATAATCGAGGTGTTCGTATTTATGAGGTTCTGCTCCTTTTTGTGGGAAGACCAATTTTAGCTCATTGCCTTTTCGCAAAACAATATCTGTATTGGCTTTTGGACTCATACAAATCCAATCAATTCCTTCGGGTGCGTCATAAGTACCATTGGTTTCTATGGCAACTTCTAAACCCTTTTTGTGAAATTCTTTGACCAATATTTCATCCAATTGCAAAAGTGGTTCGCCTCCTGTGCAAACCACATAAGGTTTGCCTTTTACAAAACTTTTAGGCCAAAGCGAAGCCACTTTAGCTGCTAGTTCTTGTTCGGTATATTTGCCACCATTTTCGCCATCCATTCCCCAAAAATCGGTATCACAAAACTGACAAATGGCTTTAGTCCTATCTTCTTCTCGGCCACTCCACAGATTGCAACCCGTAAAACGGCAAAACACCGCAGGTCGGCCACTGTGTGCGCCTTCTCCTTGCAAGGTGTAGTATATTTCTTTGATTTTGTAAGCCATGTGTTTGAGTGTCTATGTGTCTATGTGTCTATGTGTCTATGTGTCATCAACACGCAAACACATAGACACACAAACACCTATAAAACTGCTGTCACTTCAATTTCAATTAGCATTCTTGGGTCAATAAGTCCACTAATTTCGAGGAGCGTAGAGGCGGGTTTGATATTTTTGAAAAACTCGCCGTGCGCCTTGCCAACATTTTCCCATTGGCTAATATCGGTAACAAACATACGAGTTCTAACGACATTTTCTAAACTTGCGCCAGCTTCTTGAAGGGCTTTTTCTATCTTTTGAAAAATAAATTTGGTTTGAATATAAATATCATTTTCGCCCTGCAAATTCCCCTCGGCATCAACGGCAGTTGTGCCGGCCACCTCTATGACATTACCAACTCTTATGGCACGGGAATAACCTACAATATTTTCCCATTTTGCACCTGAAGAAATTAGTTGACGTTGACTATTGGGATCAACAATAGTTGTATTTGAGAAATCACTATTTTCGACAATGTCTTCATCATCAATAGTGTCATAATGAGAAGAACGATGAAAAGAATTCCATTGCTCGTTTACCCAATTAATGTATTTATTTTTTTTATGGGCAAACCAATCATCTCGTACGGAGTCGTTATAATCTATTTCGTATTTAAAATTTTTGAAGGGTTTACTTTTATTGAGGGCATAAATGAGGCGGTTTTGTATTTTCTTATCTTCGACCAAATCTACAAATGATTCCATGACTTTAAAGGCTTGATAAGAATCCATCGGCTTATAAGTTTCTAGCTCGCCTTCATGATTTTCTATTTCGTCAATAGTTATTTGCCAGTTCTCTCTTTCGGCATAAAGATTATTGTCAAAGTCAGGTATTGGAAAAGTTTTAAGTGTTTGGCTATCAATGTGTACCAATAAACCCGAATCTAAATCATCGGCTATTTCATTGATAAGGATCTCTGTTAATTTTCTCATCTTTTTGCTTCAAAACTAAGGTATTTGTTTTAAAGTTTCTAAAAGATAGCCCCAAAATTTTTGAACCGAACTTATTTGAACTTTCTCGTCGGGCGAATGCGCCCCACGTATATTGGGGCCAAATGAAATCATCTCCATTTCAGGATAGTTAGTACCCAAAATCCCACATTCCAAACCTGCATGACAAGCATTGACATCAGGTTCGCTTTTGAAGCGGTCTTGATAAATTTTGGTCATCAATTTTACAATCTCAGAATCAGGTTTTGGAGTCCAGCCTGGATAAGAACCACTTGTACTAATTTCAGCACCAATCAACTCAAAGGTACTCGAAATAGCCGCCGCTTCATCCATTTTTTCGGTATCAACCGAACTACGTGTCAAGCACAAAACCTCATAAGAACCATCTTTGACCAAGACTCTAGCCAAATTGTTGGAAGTTTGAACCAAATCTTCAATATCAGGACTCATACGATAAATTCCATTCGGGCAAGCATAAATCGCTCGAAGCAGTTGAGCTTGAAAACTAGCATCCAAGACAGTATCAAAGGCATCAATATTTTCTAGTTCGATTTTTATATCGGAGTCCGTAGTTTTGTATTCATGTTGCAAGGTATTGGCATAAACTTCTACAAGAGATTGAAATTTGCCAAGATTTTCTTCTGCAACAGCAATCATCGCAAAAGATTCTCGTGGTATGGCATTTCGTAGGCCGCCTCCATCAATTGAATGTATTTTTATGGCAGCGTCGGCACTCGCTTTCATCAAAAAGCGATTCATTAGTTTATTCGCATTACCACGACCAAGATGAATGTCCATTCCTGAGTGCCCACCTGTAAGGCCGACAACCGAAATTTTGTAGTATTGATAATTGCCTGTAAGCGCATTGGAGGTGTAAGTTCCTTTTGCGGTCACATCAATTCCGCCGGCACAACCAATCGTTAGTTCGTGATCATCCTCAGTATCGAGATTGAGCATGATTTTTCCATCCAACAAACCACCCTTCAATCCCAAAGCTCCAGTCATACCCGTTTCTTCATCAATGGTAAAAAGTGCTTCTATAGGAGGGTGAGCAATATCTTTAGATTCTAAAATAGCCATGATGGTAGCAACGCCAATACCGTTATCTGCGCCCAGGGTCGTGCCGTCGGCACGTACCCAATCGTTTTCAATCAACATTTGGATGCCTTGCGTATCAAAATCAAAAACAGTATCGGCATTTTTTTGGTGAACCATGTCTAGGTGACTTTGCATCACAACTGTGGTTCGGTTTTCCATACCTACAGAAGCTGGCTTTTTGATAATAACATTACCAATATCGTCCACAAGAGTTTCAAGTCCTAGATTTTTGCCAAAGTCCAGCATAAATTGGATGACTTTTTCTTCTTTTTTGGAGGCACGAGGAATGGCATTGAGAGCATCAAAGTTTTTCCAAAGAGCTTGTGGTTCTAAAGAACGGATATTCATTTTTTTATTTATATTTTTTTCCTACAATGGTGTAGTAGTCAAAGAAAAATTCGTGTTTGATTAGAGTGGTGCTTTTGATAGAAATATTTCGGTCTAAGAGCATTTGTTGATATTCTTCCAAATCATATTGGTGTGGATGCAAAATGTCTCCAGGTAAATACTTGAAAATATGTTTAAAGAATTGGTGATTGTGGGCATCAATGGACACGACAAGTGTTCCATTTTTGCTAGTCAATTTTATCAAGTTTTCAAAACACAAATCCAAGTCAGCTACATGATTGATGGCATTTAAACAAAAAACTATATCATAAGTTTTTGTGAGATTTACACTTTCTAAGTTTTGATTAAAAAATTGGACATTTGGATAGCTTTTTTTATCAAAATGAGCCAGTTTTTCTTCATAGGAATCCAATAAAGGATCGAGTGCAACTACTTGATTTTTAGGGAAAATGGTAAAAATTCCAGCAGGGCCACAACCTGCATCTAGTATTGAATCGGTACTTTTGGGTTGGACATCAATTTTCTTTAAAAAATCTTTCCAATATTGCTTTTTCCAAGCCAAATAGTCTGCTTTGGGCTTATGGCGAAGGTAGTTTTGCCACCAACGGATTTCGGCAGATTGTGCGACTTTCCAACGTAGGTTCATAGCACAAATTTAATTAATCGTATAAGTTTTTTTTAATTTAAAGAGAATATTTATTTTATCCTAAAACGAAAAAAAAGAGGTCATAAGAAAAAGAAATAAATTAAATCTCGTATTTTGACCAATACTTAAAATTTAGAACGAGGTGATATTTTCGAT
>JAHDEQ010000198.1:5734-7624 GCA_020628755.1 Saprospiraceae bacterium | reverse complement strand
ATTAAAGTCTTTTTATGACATAAACCTATTGAACCTTTATTCGTACAAACTAATACCTTGTTTTTTTCGTTAAAAAACAAGGTGCTGTAGGACAAATTGCGTTTTTGGTATTAAAAGCATATTGCATCGCAGTTGCAAACTGCGATGAACCTATATTTAAGCTGTTATCTCATTTACAAATCGATTTGAGTATGTCCCATAATTTTACATTATATGCCCGTCTCCTTATTTGTCTATTTGTACTAGGACTCACGCACTATGGTTTTGCTACGCATAACCGTGCAGGTGAAATTACTTATGAGCAACTCGACAATCTTACCATTCGAGCAACTGTTACAACATACACTAAAGAAAGTAGTACCAATGCTGACCGTGATACAGTTGAAATATGCTGGGGTGATGGTACTTGCCAATGGTTGCGTCGCTCCAATGGCCCCGATAATGATGCCAACGGCATTCAGGATGGCGAGTCTCTGGCCAATGATACCAAACGAAATATTTACACTTCGACTCATACCTATGCTGGGCCGTCGCATTATGTGATTTCAATGCAAGATCCCAATAGAAATGGCGGCATTCTTAATGTCAATTTTCCTACTTCAGAAGGTATTGAATTTTTTATACAAACTACGGTTACACTATTTCCGAGCCAGTTTGAAGGGTTTAATAATTCGCCCGTTTTGCTACAACCTCCAATTGATTTTGGTTGTGTGGGTAAGCGGTTTGTCCACAATCCGAATGCTTTTGAGTTGGATGGAGATAGTCTTTCGTATGAACTTATCACACCACTACGTGATGTGAATGAACAAGTACCCAATTATAATTTTCCAAACGAAATCAATCCTGGTTTGGATAATATCATTTCCCTCAATTCGGTAACAGGGGATTTTGTTTGGAATAGCCCACAAAAATCTGGCGAATACAATATTGCTATGCGCATCATCGAGCACCGCAATGGCAACCCAATTGATACCTTAATTCGGGATATGCAAATACTTATACAAGAGTGCGAAAATGAACCCCCAATCATAGAAACGATAGATGAAATTTGTGTTATTGCAGGCTCAACGGTTGCCTTTCAGGTAGTAGGCACCGACCCTGACATAGACCCGCAGCAAATCAAATTATCGGCATTAGGTGGGCCTTTTGAAGTTAAAGATTCTGCTACATTTGTAGTTCCTACCGAGGGGCAAGATGTGTATCAAGCGCATCCGCTTGTTGGTTTTTTTGAATGGAAAACAACTTGCAATCATATTTCTGACCAATATTATTCTGTCGTTTTTAAAGCTGTTGACGATTTTTATACTACTACTGGCTTATCTACACTCAAAACGGTACGTATCAAAGTTGTGGGCCCTCCGCCCGAAGATTTACAAGCAGAACCCGATACGGACGAAATCAGGTTGTCGTGGCAAAATCCCTACGCTTGCGAAAATGCTGATGATGAATATTTTAGAGGTTTTTCCGTGTGGCGGCGCGAGAGCAGCAATAACTTTGTTATTGATAATTGTAGGCCTGGCTTAGAGGGACAAGGTTATACTCGTATTACATTTAATCATGATGAGATAGAAGATAATCGCTATGTTTTTTATGATATGGATGTAGAAAGAGGCCGCACCTATTGCTATCGAATACTGGCCGAGTTTGCACAGCTTACTCCTGGAGGTTTTCCTTTCAACTTGGTTGAAAGTTTGCCTTCGGAAGAGGTATGCGTACAATTGGGTAGAGATATTCCTTTGATTACAAATGTTGATGTAGAAACGACGGACTCGGATAATGGAACGATTGAAATCCGTTGGTCAAAACCTAGTCCTAGTGACTTGGATACTATTCTGAATCCTGGCCCTTATATCTATGAGTTGCAACGAGCGACGGGTATTACGATGAGTG
>JAHDEQ010000198.1:0-5634 GCA_020628755.1 Saprospiraceae bacterium | reverse complement strand
CCCTGATTCAAGTGATTTTTTAGAGCTTGCCACCACGGAAATTCCTGAATATAGAGATGAAGGTTTGACGAATGGAAAAGAATACTGTTACTATATACAATCGGAGGGTTCTTATGGTGTAGATGGTGTTATTTCTCCGATATTTAATAAATCGCAACAAAATTGCTCGGTGCCAGAGGACAATGTTCCTCCTTGTCCGCCTACCCTTTTTGTAAATAATATTTGCAATGATGTACAAGGTGATATTCCCGAAGATGAATTCATTAATATGTTATTGTGGACTAACCCCAATAATAGCTGCGAAGATACCGATGATGTAGCTGCATATCATATTTTTTATGCGGCAACCGAGGGCGAAGAACTCAGTTTGATTGTAGAAATTGACTTTGCGAATGATACCACTTATGAACACCAGCCTGAGCTTGGCATAGCAGGATGCTATGCCGTGACGGCTATAGATTCGGTTGGCAATGAAAGTGTTTTTAGTAATATCGTTTGTGTGGATAATTGTCCTGATTATACCTTACCCAATGCTTTCACCCCAAATGGTGATGGTTCTAATGACATGTTTATCCCTTATCCTTATCGCTTTATCGATCGTATTGAGATACAAATTTTCAATCGTTGGGGAGGGCTTGTTTTTGAAACTTCAGACCCTGATATCAATTGGGATGGTAAAAACTTACAACAAAATGACCTTGCTGAAGGTACTTATTTTTATACTTGCAAGGTTTTTGAAAATCGTGTCACTGGTGTTGTCGAAAATGCAACGCTTTTGAGTGGCTATATTGAGTTGGTAAGAGGACGCTGATATTTAACGCATAACGAGGAACGAAGTAATGCGTAATTATTACTCCTTACTCGTTAAAAAATTACGCATTAAAAAATGTTTACAGGAATTATTGAAGCTTTAGGAACTGTTGAAAAAATTGACCGTGAAGGAACAAATATTGACTTTACGATTGCATCTACGATTTCATCAGAATTGAAGATTGACCAAAGTGTGTCGCACAATGGAGTTTGCTTGACGGTGGTAGAAAAAACGGCTACTTCGCATACCGTTACGGCTATTGAAGAAACCTTGAACTTGACCAATTTGGGTGATTTATCCGTTGGTTCTACAGTCAATTTGGAACGTGCCATGCTAGCCAATGCTCGCTTGGATGGACACATGGTACAAGGACATGTTGATACAACTGGTACTTGTGTGGGTAAAGAGATTTTAGACGGGAGTTGGTTATTTACTTTTGAGTATCCCTTTAATGATGAACGTGTTTTAGTCAATAAAGGCTCGGTTTGTGTCAATGGAGTAAGCTTGACGGTCGTCAATCCTAGTGAAAATCGCTTTTCGGTAGCAATTATTCCGTTTACTTATGAACATACAACATTTAAGAATATTGAAATTGGTACTCATATCAATTTAGAATTTGATATTATTGGGAAATATATAGCGAAGTATGCGAAATTGTATATGACTGCATAAAGTGAAAATAGAAAAAGGCTTTCGGAAGTTTTCCGAAAGCCTTTTTTTTATTTTCTTATTCACTTCTTACTCTCTACCTCCATCCAAAAAGTCTTGGTATTTTTTCAATTCTGCCCACTTACCATCCACAGCTAAGGCGGCTTGTTTTGGCCAAGTGGTCGGGTCTGCCAATCTAAAACGGTCTCCCGCAGCAGCTAAAATTTCTTTTAATTTATCACCAGAACTAGCTGCCAATTCAGCCCAAGTACTGATACCTGCTTTGTTCAAGACTTCATCTATTTTAGGGCCAATTCCTTCTACAATTTTTAAATCGTTTGGCTTAAAAGAAGCAAAACCAATATGCTTGGCATAGAGTTTTTCTACCTTGGAAGGGGTATCGCCAGTAGATGAGGTATCATCTTTACCTGTATCTAAGAATTTTTGATATTTTACCAAGTCACTCCATTGTCCTGAAGCGGCAAGTTGGGCTTGTTTTGGCCAAGTTTTCGGATTATGGACACGATAACGTGGCCCCGCAGCATCTAATACTTTCTGTAAATCCTCGACACTTGCGCTACCAACTTTTGACCATGTATCGTAGTTTGCGGCTTTGAGATGGCCTTCGATTTTGGGGCCGACCCCCTCGATAATTTGCAAATTATCGGAGCTAAATGCAGCACCAATTCCTGTTTCTTCAGACTCAGGTGCAACGGCCATATCTTTATCACTTGCTCCATCATAAAGTCCCAAAGAATCATCTATTCCAGCACCGCCAGTGTTATCACTTATCACAGTATTTTGAAAGGTAAGTAATTCCGATTCTAAAGATGTTCTTTTTTCCGTACAAGCTCGTAGTTTAATATCCAAGTCTGCATTTTTGCTACGAGCAATATTATATTGCTCATTGGCTCTCTCTAATTCATGTTTTGAACTGGCCAATTCTTTTTCTAACTCCACTATACGTTCTGACTGGGTTTTGTTCTCTCGCTTGAGTGCATCAATTTGGTCTCGGTATTCTCTTATTTTATCACGACCAAACCACCAACCTAATAACCAAGAAAATAGCAATAAAGGCAGCAGCCAAAACCAGCCACAAAAGAAACAGATACAAGAAAAAATTATATTGAGTAACATTTTATTTAAAGTTTTAGAATTAATTGATTAGGAAAACAATGTCCTTTGCTTCTAGTTTACGACCACTTCCACGCGTCTATTAAGACGACGATTCTTATCAGAATCGTTGGGGACAATTGGACTATTTTCGCCTTCGGTTTTGGTAACAATTTTGTTGCGAGGTACACCTTTTTCACGCAAAATATCACGAATCATCTTGGCACGTCGCTCCGCCAATCCGTAGTTGGCTGCCTCGGAGCCAACATCGTCGGTATGCCCTGTAAGGGTTACAGTCTCACCACTTTCTTTAAGTCGTTGAGCTAGTTTTTCAAGATAAGAATCTACTGCATTATTCATTTCTCTAGTGATAGAATTGAAAGGGAAATATATAAGAGCTTCATCATCCGTTTCTACAACTCTTGCTTCTTCTTCCTCTGGTATTTCCTCTACTGGAGCTTCTTTGGCAGGTGCTTCAGGCTCTTTTTCTTGCACTTCTTCCTTCGTCACCTCTTCCTCTACAGGCGCTGCTATCCATCTATAATCTGTACTAATGAAAGGATATTCTCGAACTCCATCTTTTTCAGGTATCAATATACCAACAGGAACCATACGTTCTTTGGGAACAGACTCGGAAAGTAATTCGATAAGTTCATTGGCACGTGCAAGCCCCATGTTGGCAAAGCCATCAGGAGTAGCTTCTGCTTTAAAATAAAAACCTCTGACTTCTAGATTTTGTCCATCTTTAAGTTCATTGGCAATATTATCTCTATATTTTGGAAAAGTTGAAGTAGTAATACCATCGGGATTATCCCAATTGAAAATAATAGGCTCTTTAATTTTGCTTATGGCATCCGCATTATTTTGAGCTACAGCCGAAGAGCTTATCGCTTCTTCGGTTCGGGTTTTATTTCCACAATCATCACAACTGTTGCATATTTTATTGATGAAAGCATGACAAAGCCAAAAATAAATAGCGGAGACAATAAGTAAAATGATTTGTCTCAAACTCATAGTACGCTTAATTTTAGTTAAAAAAAGTAATGATAATTTTCCCTATACAATGAAGTTAGCAATTTTTTTTTGCAATATTAGGATTAGGTCATGGGAAAGTATAAAAAGTAGTAGCTTGTATTTTTCTCTAAAAATCTTCTTGTTGAGTTTTCTATTGTTTTGACCTATATTTTGAATAAAGGTAACAAAAAAGGCTGCATGGAAAAACCCATACAGCCTTTTGTATTTTATTTGGTATTGCTAATAAAAGCAATATTATCTATTTATTCGTCGTATTGTACTTCTTCTAATTGGTCTAAACGTGCTTGCTCTCTGTCATTTACATCTTTGGTTGTAACCAAAAGATTATTGAACTTACGCATACCTGTACCTGCAGGAATCGGTTTTCCAACAATAACATTTTCTTTCAAACCACTCAAGAAATCTTGTTTCGCACCAATAGCTGCTGTACTTAATACCTTAGTTGTTTCTTGGAAAGAAGCCGCCGAAATCCAACTAAATGTACCCAAAGAAGATTTGGTAATCCCTTGCAACAATGGACTAGATGTAGCAGGAACAGCTTCTCGGTATTGTACAATCTTTTTATCATTACGTTTCAAAAAAGAGTTTTCTTCTCGAACTTGACGTAACGAGACTAACTGCCCAGGTCTCAATTTATTAGAATCTCCTGCATCTGTGATAAATTTCTTATCAAAAATCCAGTCATTTTGCTCTAAGAAATCGTACTTCTCAACTGCTTCACCTTCTAAGAAAGTAGTATCACCTGCATCTTCGATTTGTACACGGCGCATCATTTGACGAACGATGACTTCGATATGCTTATCGTTAATGTCAATACCTTGTGAACGATATACTTCTTGTACACCATTGACCAAATAATATTGTACTGCGAAAGGCCCTTTGATATTCAAAATATCACGTGGTGCTGTAGCACCATCCGAAAGCTGTGTACCTGCACGAACAAAATCGCCCTCTTGAATCAAGATGTGCTTAGAAAGACCAATCAAATACTTACGTCGTTGACCATCTTTAGCAGTAACGATAACCTCTCTGTTACCACGCTTGATTTTTCCAAATGCAACCTCTCCATCAATCTCGGCTGTAACAGCAGGATTTGATGGGTTACGTGCCTCAAACAATTCTGTTACACGAGGCAGACCACCCGTAATATCCGAAATCTTACCTAACTTACGTGGTATCTTTACAATCATTTGTCCTGAGCGAACTTCCATTCCATCTTCGATGGCAATGTAAGCTCCTACTGGCAAGTTGTAATTACGTTTTTCTTCGCCATCAGGAGAAAGAATTTTGATAGATGGGTTTTTACGCTTGTTCTTACTTTCAATAATTACTTTATCTTCATTACCTGTTCTGTCATCACGTTCTGTTCGGAACGTAACACCTTCTTCTATAGATTCAAACTTAGTAATTCCTGAAAATTCTGATATAATAACGGCGTTAAATGGATCCCAGCTACAGATAACATCACCTTTGCTCACTTTAGTTCCATTTTGGACACTCAATGTTGAACCATAGTTGATATAAGTTGAAGAAAATATTTTACCTGAATCAGCATCTACTACTCGAATCTCTCCTGAACGAGACAAAACGATTTCGCTTGACTGTCCATCATCATCTGTAAAAGTAGTTGTACGGATACCGTCAAACTCGATTTTACCATCAAATTTAGAAATCAATTCTGATTCTGTTTTTGATACCGATGCTGTACCCCCCACGTGGAAAGTACGTAGTGTCAACTGCGTACCCGGCTCTCCAATAGACTGTGCTGCAATGATACCTACGGCATCACCACGTTCTGCAATACGACCTGTTGCCAAGTTTTTGCCATAGCATTTTCTACAAACACCACGCTTGGTTTCACAAGTCAGTACCGAACGAATAGTCACTTCTTCAATACCTTCTTCTTCAATATAGTTGGCTATTTCGTCACTAATATATCCTCCTGCTTCCAAAATCATTTCATCAGTTACAGGATGTACAATATCATGCAATGTATAGCGACCTTCGATACGAGTAGCTAGTGTTTC
>JAHDEQ010000009.1:30055-41025 GCA_020628755.1 Saprospiraceae bacterium | reverse complement strand
AGTTCCAATCCAATTTTTGTTACATTGACCAATCAATCTGGAGAAGTCCTCTTTGATACGGTAAGTGCTGCAGGAGAAACACTTCAATTTTTCGCCGATTTTCCTGTCGAAGATGAAGACAAAATTGATTTGACTTATGGTTTTGAGTTTAGTACTGCCTTTAATCTGCATACTTATCGAGATATTCCATCGGGTTATGTTTTGGGTACGCCTTCTTCTTATTGTGAAAACAATATGGCTACATTTGATGGCGACCTTATATTTTCTTCTACAGGAATTGGTAGCGATATTGAAATCAATATCAATGGCTTGCACGAATACGACGATTTGCAAATTTCTTTTTATAGTCCATTATCAGAAGGAATTACAGCAAATTCAAGCAATAATTCTCTAAAAATCACGGGTACAATTAATAATCAAAGAACTTATTTTATTGCCGTTTTGCCCAAAGGACAAGACCAATATAAAGGAACTTTGATTCATTTTGATGATTGGAATGCTCAAGATGGTCTCTTAGAAAAAACACTAAACTTTAGTGATTTTGAGTCCGTAAATTCGCACACTATTAATACCGAAAATGATGCTAGTTGGATAATCAATACCACTTATTCGTTACAAGCTGACAATCCTATTGAAATCGCTCGTTGGAACAATTATCGTGACACTCAAAATGGCACTAGCATTACTATTGCTATTCCAAATGGCATTACTCCTGCTCAAGTCAAACTCGAAATCAAGGATGCTTACCTTTACGAAGGCTACAATTACTTGCAAATTTTGGATGCTCTCCCCTCTTCTATCGTCAACTATGACCCTGCATTTTCGATTGAAGATGCTCAAGCCAATAGCTTTGGCATTAGCAGTTTAGCACCTCCCGATTTAGCTATCGTAAATTATAATTATAACAATAATAACAGAATTTCATCTTGGAAAATCTATCAACGCAAAGATTGTTCATTATCTTATGAACTCCCCGAAGTGCCAACAGCTTTCTTGGAAGTTGCTCCAATAGCTAATGTACAGTTGAGCCAACCAACTTGGATGTATGTAGAGTTTTTGGATTTTGAAACGGAAGATTTTTCAACTCTTTTTGAGCAAAAACCAATTGGTTCGTCTATCAAATGTTTTCCTTATAAAAACAAATATTTGGGTCACGAATTTTAGTCGAATTGTCCATGTAGCTTGCTCCGCCAGCTACATTACGATAAAATTTTGGTTTTCGTCGAACAGAACATCCTATTCAGCCATTTTTTAACATCGTATTAAAACACTTTGGAACATTTTTACGTCTTATATATAAATGTAATAGCGGATTTATCCGCTTAACTCAAAACTCTAAAAGAATTAAGTTCTATTATGTCAAAAAATACTAAGGATAAAAAAGCTGAAGAAAGAGCCGAAGCCATCAAAGAAACCATTAAGAAAATGCACGAAATTTCTTTGGAGGCTTCTCTCAAATTTGTGGACAATGCGCTCACCTTTGGCGACCGCTTCAAGGACTTTTTTGAAAAGGCCGAAGAAAAAGCCGAAAATACCGTTGATGATTTTATACAACAAGTCAATGAAGGCGAAACAACCATTCAAAAGATGTTTGGTATGAAAGGGGCAGACCTACCTCGTGTCAAAGACATCAAAAAATCGGCTGCCGAAATAGAAGATGCTATTGTAGATGCTGCAGAAGATTTTGTTGATGATGTAAGTAGCACTTTTTCCAAAGCCAAAACGGTTGTGGACGAAACCATCAAAGATGGTATCGAAGAAATTGACGAAATGCTCGATTGGATTGTTCCTGATAAAAATGAAAAAAAAGAAGAACAAAAAACCGAAAAAATCATTGAGGTAAAAGATGCTGAACCCGCTCCACAGCCAAAAGCTAAGGGCAAACCCAAAAGCAGCACTAAGAAAGCCACCGCTAAAAAAACGGTTGCAAAAAAAGCAACAACTAAAAAGGCTACGCCTCAAAAGAAAACTGTAGCTAAAAAGACTTCGACCAAAAAAGTAAGTTCCAAAAAAGCTACTCCTAAAAAAACTTCTATTGCTGATACACCTACACTCCAATCGGTCAAAGGTATTGGTCCAAAACTAGAAGGTATCTTAATCGAAAACGGCATTGATAGTTTAGAAAAACTCTCCAAAGCAACGCTCAAAGATTTACGTGCTATCCTTGCTGGCGCAGGTCGTCGCTTGCAAAGTCTTGATGCCAAAGACTTAAAGCAACAAGCAAAGGATTTGTTGAAGTAGAGTTAGCTTAGTGTATCAGTCATTAGTTAACTGATGACTGATAAAATAGATAGCCCGTTCAAAATGATATTTTGAACGGGCTATTTTTTTCGTTTTAAAAAAGGAACTTTATCAAAAAAATTATTAGTATTTAATCAAATTAGATTTGGTGAATCGTAACCACCGACTTCAGTCGATAGGTTCAATAAATGATTCAGCTGACTAAAGACAGCGAATACTAAAATCATCGGTTTTAAATTTGGTAGAATATCAATCCTTTTGCGCACGGTTAATCTCATCCGAAGCACTACTATCCCGTCGGCTCGAACTTTTCATGTGTTGATTTCCAAAACGGTAACTAAATTGCATATTAACGACTGGTCCATCCCAACGGTCTTGAATCAGTAAATCCATGTTTTCGTATTCGATATTGGCCGTCAAATATTGGGCTACAATATTTTCAACACCAAAACTAATTTTGGCTTTATCATTTAAGATTTTTTTACTAAAACCCACATCTACTCCACACAACCATTGCGATTGCATAATACCTTCAATGCCGCCACTGTTGTACCAACCTGATATTTCTGATTGAATTTTGCCTGGCAAGGTAAATTCGGCCGATAAAAATCCTGTGAAATCCCATTTTGAACGGTCAAAAGATGCACCCAAATATTCTGATTTATAAATATTATTATTGGCAATTATACCTCCATAACCCGATATTTTTGGAATAAAATCTAAAGGAAAAAACAACTGAATATTCAAATTTTCATACGAATCTAAGTTCACGGTTGATAGACTGGCCTCGCCCGAATCGTCATCTTGATCCGTTATATCAATCATTGCTCCTTCTGTAGTACGATAAGCAATATTGAAGAATGGTTGCTTCTCAAATGACAAAGTAAACTTCATACTGTGTGTGAGTGCAGGTGCCAAAGAAGGGTTGCCTTGTCTTGAGGTAAATGGATCGAGATAATATACAAATGGGTTTAAATTGGAATATCTTGGACGACTAATGCGATAACTATAAGCCAAAGTTGCGCCCAACTGGTCTGTGATTTCTCGCCCAATACTTGCACTTGGAAAAAACTTTTCAATATCGCGCGTCAAGGTCGAGTCTATGGTCACGGAGTAGCCAACGGAGTGGCTATCTTCGTAGCGCAAGCCTAGCGTACCCGACCATTTGTTTTTACCATAAGTCAATTTGGTATAAGCCGCTTTTATGTCTTCATCAAAAATAAAATGATTGCTCTGAAAAGGGTTTTCTACCCAATCGCCTTGTTCGGTTTCGTCCAAAGCCGTCAAATCATTGTCCAAATGTGCATCGCTATATTTTCCGCCCACTTGCACTTTTAGCGCATCCGAAAAGGGATAGGTATAATCCAATTGAGTCGTAAAAATTTGAGAAGTCCCTGGTTGTAAATATTGTTGACCCAAAAATCCCAAATTGGCACTTTCAGGTGCGGCACTCAGCGTGCTCGCTCCATCGTTTTTGATACCTACTATGTTTACGTCAAAATCCAATTTTTGACCAGCCGTATCAATCTCAAATGTATAATACGGATTGACTGCCCAAAATCGCCATGTTTCATCTTGGTGGTTGGTGCTATACAGGGTTATGTCTTCTATATTTTCAGCTTTGAAGCGAATATCCGTTGTGTTTTCTATGATATTATCCGTCATGCTATTATAAATCCGACTCGAAAAACCCGTTTTGTGTTTGTCAGTGATATTCCAATCAAGACTTAAATTTCCTCGAACACTTTCAGAATATTGTGGATCAACACTTACTTGGTCATAAATATCGCCATCCACATTTCGGGTGATACGCATTCGGTCATAAAATGGCGAATTGCGATAGCCTGCGCCCGCATTAATATTGACATTGCCTTGATAATGACTTAGTGCAACTGAACCATTGTATTTCCAGTCGGCTTTGCCACGTCCGACACCTGCACGGACACTACCATTAGTACCAAAAAGACTATTTTTTTTGAGCACAATATTGATGATTGGGCCACTTCCTTCGGCAGGAAACTCGGCTCCAGGTTGGTGAATGACTTCTACCTTTTTGATATTGTCGCCTGGCATATCTTTGAGCAAAGATTCCATATCCATGTACTTGGTCGTTTTGCCATTGATAAGAATAGTCGGATTAGTAGAGCCTGCTAGACGAATTTTATCATTGGTGACGATGACTCCAGGGACTTTTTTCATCACATCGAGAACATTATTGTTCATTCCTGTGATGTTGTTTTCGACATTGACGACGAGTCTGTCTGATTTTTGTTCGAGCAAGGGGACTTTGGCAGTTACTTCAACCGTTTCGAGCGTGCTGGCATCTTCTTGTAAAGAGACGTTTATTTTCTTTCCATTATCTCTTGGAAAAATAAGGTCATTTTGAACAAAATCTTGATAACCTAACATAGAAACTTGTACGTAATAATGGCCATCTTTGATTTTTTTGATGTTAAAAAAGCCATTTTCGTCGGTAGATTCTGCTGCAACTAAAGTGCTGTCATTGCGCTCATACAGCGCAATGGTGGCGAAGAAAATGCCTTCGTTTTTTCCATCTTTTACGATACCTTCTAGTGAATTTTGGGCGAACAGCCCTGAATAGAATAGACTAAATAGTAGTACTAAAGTACAGTTGGTTTTCATACGCTTTATATATTTTATGTGAGCCAATTTTAAAATGCAAGAATGAAAAAATGTAAGAATATTTTTAATTCTAATTACACCATGATTTCATCTGCGTTCATAAAATTATGTGAAAGTTCAAAAGGTAGGAGACCTTATTCTATGAACTATTCGATTACATAGACAAGTGATTTTTGGAAAGGTTGCACGAGCTTTGTTTTTTTGTTGTGCAATAACATTAGCTAGGCCTTAGCTATTTTTATACGCCAAAAATTAGTTCGTTCGATAACTCAAACCAAAATTCCAAAAAACTTGGGACTGAGGATTATAATATAAATCGTCTGTTGAGCGTGTTGCTTGTAGTCCGCTGTACCACGTATTGAAAACATTATTGATTTTGATGAGTCCTTGGAATTTGTCGGATAAATCGAGTCGAAAAACAACATCTAAAAGATAATAACCAAAATCAAATTCTTCTTGTCGGTTGATGGTAGATGCTCCTTGAAAAGTGTTGAGCAAACTCAATGAAATTTTAGGCAAGGGTTGCATAGAAACGATAGCCGCACCACTCCAGGTAGGCACTTCACGAGCAACCGTTGTAAGTCCTCGATTTCCAACTTCAAAACTATTGGCAAACTGACCATTGAGTCGAATATCCAAACCAATGGCAGGTATAATATTTTTGGCATCAAAGGTCGTTTGAATCCCCGAAATTGAAATGGCCGAATTCTGATTATTAAAATACCCCACGATAGAATTTATATCTTCCAGATTATTAATCCCTCTGGTAAAATTATAGGATATAAAATTTTTGGTATAGTTGTTAAAACCTGTAATGTCTGCACGGATTTGGCGGTTGATTTGCCAACGCAAACCCAACTCGTAAGCCGTCGTTTCCTCGGCCTCGAGTTCAGCACCCGCAATTTGTAAAAAAGGGGTAGTTTCATCATTTATCCTAAAAGTATTGGCGTAATAATAAGGCGAAGGCACTCTAAAAGCTCGGCCATAAAATGCCCGAATATTTAGATCTTTATTGATTTTGTACAAAAAAGAGAGTCGAGGATTTGCACCCCTTAAAGTAGGAAGTACAATATTAGAAAAATCACTCGTGTAAGCATAAGTCTGAATACCCAAACTCATATTCCAGCGTTTTCTCGAAATATATGCTTGCAAAAAAGTATTTATACTCAGTCCTGTATAATCTAACAAAGGTAAGGGTAAGTTTTCCACTTGTTTTTCATCTAAGGGGTCAAGTGGATTACCTGCCAAGGTAATCAAAGGGTTTCCCAAAGCAAAACGGCTATTTAGACCTAAAGACAATTCCAACCATTGCCAAGGTGCATAGGTATAAACTTGTTCGCTTCCTATTTCTAAACTATTGGCATAAGCGGAACGATTGCCCGCAAAATAAAAATTATAAACTTCATTTCGTAAGGAGTCATACTTTACAAAATCAAATGTATTGTTTTGCGTATCAAAGGATAAAGCTCGTACTTGCAAATCCATTGCATCAAACAATAAGGGACTTATATATTGACTCGATGAACGGTTGTCAACCGAATAATTCAAGACCGAAAAATTTAAGTCAACTCCAAACTTTCTTTTCTTTTTAGAATAGCCAAAGTTAATATTGGTTATCGTTTCGCCAAAATAATTAAAGGAATTGCCATAACCTACCGTTGTCGGATTGAGTCCGAGCGCACTATGGTCCCGACGATACATTTGCTGAAAATTGAGTCGCCATGACCGAAAATACAAGTCTGCTCCAAACAAACGACTCAAATGCGGAATAGTACTCGATTTGAATTCAGAAGCATCCTGACCTCGATAATTTGATAAGCGCACAAAGGAGGTATCTACAACTCCTCCTTGTATAGTATCTGCATAATTGAGTGGTGTATATACGTCTGTATCATACAATATTGGTCGATTATCTAAAATCGTTGTACTTCCATATACACTAAAAGATAAGGTGTTTTTGTTGCGTCCAATTTTTCCTCCAAACAAGACATTGAAGTCGGTATAACCTCCAACCAAACCTACATTGAGGCGAGCTTGTGCAAAAGTAGGCCGTTCTTTTTTATCCAAAATGATATTGATAATTCCTACGGAAGCATCTGTACCATAAACGGTAGAAGCTGGGCCATAAATCACTTCTATCCTATCAGCTTGCTGTATGGGCAACTGCGCACCAATCGGCATTCCACTAGCAATTAGCGGTTTTATAGGAATACTATTAATCATGATTTTGGTATAGCTATTGCCTTTCAAACCTCGCATCAAAAAGGTCTCACCATCGAGCGCATTGCCAGGCTGTGAAACACGAATCCCTGGCAAATGCTTGAGCGCATCAACCAGTGTTACATAACCATATTTTTGGATTTCTTCTTTGGTGATAACGTAAACCGTGAGGGGCAAATCATCGGCATCTTGAAGGGTACGACTTCCTGAAACTACTTTTTGTTGGTTGAAATTAGATGTAGGAATTTTTAGATCTTTGATGTCTAATTCGTAGGCAGCCAAAGACAAAGTATCGTTTTGGGCAATCGCCCAAAATGGAAACAACCAAAGCAATATACTGAACCATGTCTTTCGTTTTCCGAACATTTACAAATATAACCAAGAAATTGAGTTCAGTTAAATTTGTAACCTTAATTTAGTAGAAACAGAAAAAACATCAATAGTTATTACTCTCTTTAAATGCTTCGTTGAGCAATTTATAATCCAAAACGCCTTTGTTGTGTTTTAGAAAATCGACAATAACAACAGCTTTTTTGATTCGAGTGTCCACTCGTTTGGGTTTGCTGACCATATAAATGAGACTGCGTTGTTTGCCAGGGGTAAGTTGATGAAAATAATGACTACCCTCATCATCTAGCGCGAGCAACTCTCCGAGTTCCTCAGGCATGGGCATGCCATACTCGCTTATGTCTTTTTCGATTTTGATGTGGATGGGGTCGCCAAGTTTTACACCTAATTTTTTGTGGAGTTCTTTTCGGACATTGATAAAAAATGTACCATCTCCTTTGTGCATTAGAGCTGCATAACTTTTGATGTCATTATCAAAATAACAGATGACTCTTCGGTTTTTATCTTCCATCAATTTTTCAGCAATATCTTGCGGAACAGGTACATAATGTCCCCAGACATCGGAGTCGAGTATATGAAGGTTGGTTGTAAATTCAAGCATAGACTTAATGCATTTATTAACCACAGAGTTACACAGATTAACACAAAGTTTTATTTATCAATTATCCAAAATCTTCTTTAAATCTTGGATTCGATTTATTTCATAAGTCGGTTGGATGTCTCGGTCGTTTTCAAGGTTTTTGAAATTGTGCCAACAAGTGTCCAAACCAAATTCATTTCCTCCTTTGATATCGGAACTAAGGCTGTCGCCAATAACAAGACATTGTTCTTTGGGAGGATGATTGATTTGTTCAAAGGTATAATCAAAATAAGCCTTGTTTGGTTTAGAAACACCAATCGTTTCTGAAATAACTATGGTCGAAAAATATGGAGTCAAACCTGTATTTTGAAGTCGTGCTTTTTGGATGCGTTCAATACCATTGGTAATGATAACCAACTCGTAGTGCGGAGCTAAATCTTGTATCAATTGCGATGCTCCTTCTACCCAAAAGTCAGTTTCGGCAAGTTTGTCGTGGTAACTTTTGCTAAAATCATTAGGGTCAAAATCAAGTTCTAATTCTTTTAAAGTCAGCTCCATACGGAGGGGCTTTAACTGTTTGAGGTTGATTTTGTTTTCTTCAAACTTTGTCCAACACCACTTATTGATTCGATGATAAGTTTCGTTGATGTGGTTTGTAAATTCGATGCCTCTATCTTCAAATATTTTGCGTAAAGCATAGGCTTCCGAAGCATTAAAATCAAGTAAAGTGTTGTCGAGGTCAAATAGTAAAAATTGGTATTTCATCGCAAGTCGGCATTTATCAGTTTCATGACCATAATGGTCGTATTGTCTTGTTCAAAAGTAGTTTTCATTTCTTTGGTCATAATGGACATGAGTTTATCATAATCACCAAAAACTTGAGTACTCATGGAGTTAGTTTTAATAAGCAAATCGGGATATTCGTTCAACCGTTTGATAAAATCTAAAATGGGCGTACCGTATTCTTTGTTGAGGGGGTACATACTGATTTCGAGAGATGCTTTCATGATTGATGCAAGAATTATTTAATATTCTAATGTTTCAATGGCTCGGCGTTGGGCGACATTAGCTTTGTATGTTCGCCATTTTTGTCCCATGAGTCGGTTCATGCTGCGGTCTATCACAAAATGACTGGCTATATTATATAAACCTTTTGCTCGGCGCAAAAGACTTTCGTTGGCTCTGAGGCTCATCGAAAATCCGCCATCCAAATATTCTACGCTGTGCCAAAAACCGCTTGGTATAAAAAGCGTTTCGCCAGGGTACAATATACATTCGTAGCCTTTGGCATTTTTTAGAGCTGGATATTTCTTATAATCGGGAGTTTTGGTATCTATAAAACTGGCAACTGTAAAAGGGTGCTGGTAAATATTTTTGGATTCGCTGGGCGCAAAAAGAACCACTCGCTTTCGGCCATGAAATTGATTGAGAAAAACATGCGACAAATCAATATCATAGTGCAATCCAACTCTCGAATCTTGACCTCCAAAAAAGAGAAAAGGGAAGCGTTTCAAAAAACCCGCCATGATGGTGGGTGACGAAAAATCGTCGAGCAATTCGGGTGCGTGTTGGAAAATATTATACAAAAACATTCTCAAATCCATCGGCCCTTTTTCCAAAAGTTCCAAGTATTCCCTAAAAGGTAAAACAAGCTCAGGTTTCAAGTATTTTTCACCAACTTGTGCCACATTTTTAGAATATAAAGGGACTTTCAAGTGACCATACTCTTGCTTAAAGAAGTCTATTGTCCATTTTTTACAAGCAGGCCACCCCGCAGTAAGGTCGGTAAACACTACGGGCGTTTGGGTAGAAAGATAAGATTTAGCAAACTCCAATTGATTGCTAACTGTAACACGATTTACAGCTTGTAAGTGCATGAGTTAAATGTGTATAAAAATTTTGAGGGGTCTTTACACATTTGTAAAACTACTAAATTGAGTCTTAAATATACACCCGATACAGAATAAAAAGTAATTTTCTAGTTTTCGACCAATTTTCCGCCCTTCAATCGTATAATATGTTGTGTTTTCTGAGCCAAGTCCAAATCGTGTGTCACCATAACTAGAGTTGTTCCAGATTCTTTGTTGAGGTCAAAAATAAGTTGTTCTACTTTTTGACCTGTTTCTTCGTCCAAATTGCCCGTTGGCTCGTCGGCAAACAAAATAGTAGGATTGTTGGAAAAGGCTCTTGCGAGCGAAATACGTTGCTGTTCGCCTCCTGACAATTGCGTGGGGTAATGGTCGTGCCTAGCGGCAAGACCCACCCGTTCGAGCAATTCCATTGAGCGTTTTTTGATATTGCGTTCGCCACGCAACTCCAAAGGCACCATTACATTTTCGAGAGCCGTTAAAGTAGGAATCAATTGAAAGTTTTGAAAAATAAAGCCCACGTGTTGGTTACGAACCGAAGCACGCTGGTCTTCATTGAGTGTATCTAGAACTACTCCATTCAAAGCAACCGAACCACTCGTAGCACGGTCAAGGCCAGCACAAAGTCCTAGCAAAGTTGTTTTGCCACTCCCCGATGGTCCGACAATCGAAAAGGTCTCACCTTGTCCAATTTTAAAAGAAACATTATCAAGAACCGTCAATTTTTTATTACCACTATTATAAGTCTTTGTCAAATTCTTTACTTCTAGCATAAACCTTATATTTATTTAGATATTTTGAAGGAATTGTTCGTAAAGAACAAAAATCATAAAATTAAAGAAATAGTTTCCATTAAATTTCTTGGCCGCATTTTTGTTATATACAGAACTGAAAAAATAGAACCGAAAAGCACGGATTTCTATTTGTTCATACCATCCTATCCCACGCCATGAGGTGGGGAAACCGTAAACCGACTATTGTTGATAAGAGATTTTGAAAAAGTATCTTATTACAATTCATTCCATAAAGAAATACCAAGTAATACAAATCAAGTCGGAATATTTCTACAA
>JAHDEQ010000009.1:12419-29955 GCA_020628755.1 Saprospiraceae bacterium | reverse complement strand
TAATAATAACTATTGTATTCGTACAATAGTTGAAAATTTATTGATTATACATAAGCAAAATAAAAATATTGGGGTTTAAACAGCGTTTTATAAAAAAATACTGTTTTGGAGGTATATAAAAATCAAAATTAATAAGGTATTATTCATATTAAATTTTAATTTTATATTAAGATATTGAATTTTAAGATTCAATATCTTACACTTCAAGCCCTTTCAATAAATATTACCTTTATATTTATACAACATATTTAGTAAAGCTACCGTATAATATTTTCAATAATACACTGATAAGAAGCATTAAACTTATAAATTTAACCTAATAAAAATTTAATCAAATAGCTCATGAAACCGTTACATATTTTCTTGATAGCACTATTTTTACCACTTCTGTCTTCTGCTCAAAAGTTAGAAGGCGGGGTTTTCTTGGGTGGTGCCAATTATGTTGGAGATGTTGTTGTCCCTGACTTTTTTGACCTTAGCAATACTAACTTTGCTTATGGTTTGCTCATAAGACACAGCTTTCAACCAAAATTGGCATTGCGAGGAAATCTTCTTTTTGGTAAAATACAAGGCAACGATGCCGACTATGACGACCCATCTTGGAGACAAGACAGAGCTTTCTCTTTTGAGTCGCCACTAACAGAAATTTCATTACAATTGGAGTGGTCACCTCTAACCAAACAATGGTATAATACCAGTGAAACAGGTGATACTATGGAAAATAAAGTTTTCCAAAAAAGCTGGTCTCCTTATATTTTTGCAGGTATTGGTGGTGTATTCTTTGACCCAGTTACCAACTACAACACAGCCGCTAACGGAGAATTGAAAGATGAAATCTCTATTGACCAAAATGCAGATTATTCTACCTTTAATGTCAACTTCCCTATGGGTGTTGGTGTAAAGTTTGACCTCAGCGAAAAAGCCGTTTTGGGTATTGAAGGTGGTGTACGTCCTCCAATTACAGATTATTTGGATGGTGTAAGTGTAGCAGGTAATTCAGATAAAGACGACTGGTATGGCTTCGGTGGACTTACATTGACTTTCCGCTTAGGCGAAACCAATACTTCAAAAGAAGAAATGGTAGAAGAAGAAGTCAAAGTAATGGATGCTGACGGCGATGGGGTTGAAGATGCCAATGACCTTTGTCCAACTGTAGCAGGTAAAGCTATGTTTGGCGGTTGTCCTGATACAGATAATGATGGTATTGCTGACAAAGACGATCCATGTCCTACTTTATCTGGAAACTTAGGCGGTTGTCCTGACTCTGATAATGATGGCATCGCTGATAAAGACGATAAATGTCCTAACGAAAAAGGTATCGCTTCTGAAGAAGGTTGCCCTAAAAAAGAACTTGATTCGGATGGTGATGGTGTATTAGATGCTGTAGATCGTTGTCCAAATACAGCAGGCATAAGCAATTTGGGTGGTTGTCCTGATTCGGATGGTGATGGTATTGCTGATAGAGATGATAGATGTCCTAATCTTGCAGGAATTGCTCGCTTTGGAGGATGTGCTGATGGCGACTCTGATGGAGATGGTGTATTGGATTCACAAGATAAATGTCCAAACAGCGCAGGTTCTATCTCAAATAATGGTTGCCCAACTATTTCGGCTGCCGATAGAAGTACGCTCGATTTGGCAATCCGCAATATACGCTTTGAAACATCAAGCAACATTCTCAAATCTGAATCAAATGCGACACTTGATAAAATTGCAGATATTATGATGCGCTATCCTTCTTATGACTTACGTATTAGTGGTCATACAGATAGTGTGGGTGACTCGGCTTCTAATCAGCGTTTGTCTGAAAAAAGAGCTAAAGCCTGCTACGACTACTTGGTCAGAAGAGGAGTATCTTCTTCAAAAATGTCACATTCTGGCTATGGAGAAACCCGACCAATTGCTAGCAACTCTGATAGCGAAGGCCGTCGTATGAATCGCCGTGTAGAATTTGAATTATTTTTGAGATAAAAAATTCTTAATATAAACAGAACTTAAAATCCCCAAGTAGCAATACTACTTGGGGATTTTTTTTTGAAAACAATTGATATTTTATACAATCTTTCCCATTTTACTGGCGTTAATGCTATTAGTTTTAAGAAAATACACCTAGATATTATATTAATTCGACATACTTTTGTAATTTTACTAGGGTGTATTTGCTGCATTAAATCTCCATGCTTTAAATTTACACCACTATCAATATTGGTTCTCTTTTGACAAAAAAGAAGCGTATGACAAATCTTATACGTTTTCTGTACAAGCTAATGTATGCGAATTTTGGCTAATTTAAATAATCTATATGTCACTTTTGCTATTAAAAATTCGTCAAAAGAGGCAGTAGTTATGGTGTGATTAGTCAACATGATGCAAATGCAATTTGCAATATAGCATTCTATTGGGTTGACTCCGATTACTCCACATAAACGAATCTTCGCTATTTTAACCTAAACATTTTATCAATACAATACATGAATGTATTGTATCTGTAGAAATCTTAGAAAAAACTTTCACTTTCGCCGATTTATAGATATAAGTCACTTGTCAATAATCATAAACCAAATAATTGGTGAAAACAAAACCTGCTTCTGCTACGTAAATAGGTCTGCAGGTAAATCGAAAGTTGCTTTTTTTTATACTGTAACTTTAACATTATAATAGAACTATACTAAATTGAAAAATTTAGTCACTACAGATAGTATGAGACCTAAAATCTAAGCAGATGCCTGTCTTCTTAGTAATACTTGAAACTAAACGAATTACTCCTACACTGCTACCTAACACAACGCTTTGTTGTTCTGAAATCAATTGAACTATATTGTATTCTATTGCTCTTAGCACTTTTGCAAAATCCTTTAAACCGATTTATTACACAACATAGTACAAGTACTATGTTCAAGGTTTTCAAAGTGATATAATGCTTGGATACATAACATTTGATAATGAATGCAAAAATTCCATGCGTAATATTGCGGACATTATTAATCCCATTTTATAATAAAAATTTCAAAACTTTGAAACATTTTTTACATCTCAAAGGCCTTCTATTGTTTGCCTTTCTCGTCATTCAGTGCCAACTCAGTGCACAAGATATTCACTGGAGCCAGTTTCACAACTCACAGGTTTACCTCAATCCTGCCCTAACGGCAGTTTTCAATGGGGACACACGTTTTCACGGACACTATCGTAGTCAGTGGAACAAAGTGCCTGTAAACTACCTGACTTTTTCGGGTGCTGTTGATACCAAGTTCTTTAATCCAAAAATGAAGAATAGTCTTTTTGGTGTGGGACTTATCATCAATAGCGATGAAGCGGGTGACTCCAATTTTAAAACACTCAATATTGGCCTCAATGGTGCTTATACGCACCAATTGGCCAAAAAGCACTTCCTTACCGTAGGTTTGCAAGGTGCTTTTTATTCTTTAGGATTTGATTTTTCTGATTTACGATTTGACAATCAGTATGGTGGTGATATTTTTGACCCCAACCTGCCCAATCGTGAGCCTATGGATGGTACACGAGCGCAGTTTGCTGATATGTCTATCGGTTTGAACTATCACTTCCAAAACCCTAATAAACGTTCCAAACTGGACTTAGGTGCAGCCATTCATCACTTGAATGAGCCAAACCGTATTTTCTTAGAAAATAGTCCTGATATGCCACTACCTCGCCGTATCAATATCTACGGTACAGGTACAATTGGTTTTGGAAAACGTTTTGACCTTTTGCTTATGGGTACTGGACAATTTCAAGGCCCACATACCGAAATTGTACCTTCTATTGCAGCACGTTTTCATCTTAACATTACTCGTACCCAAGAAACCGCACTTCAATTGGGTATTGCTGGCCGCATTGCTACTTCTCCACTCAACGATAGTATGACTTGGGATGCTTTTGCTCCTATGTTAGAGTTATATTTTCGTCAGTGGCATGTTGGCTTGAGCTACGATATCAATGTATCGGATTTCAACTTCGACTATGGTTTCCAAGGTACTCGTGGCTTTGGAGGACCAGAAATGAGTATCACTTATGTTATTACCAAAGTGAGAATGGGCGAATTCAAAATCTGCCCTATCTATTAAGATATTTTCCCTTTCGGGCAAATATTTCATTACTTAAATATCTGGTAAAACATCAACGACAAATCCAAAAATTTTAAGATGAAAAAACTTATCATTATCCTAATAACCTTAGTAGGTTGTGCTTCGATTGGCGAAGCTCAAACCCTACGCCAATATAAAAAAGAAGCCCTAAAGGCTTTTTTAATGAAAGACTATTATGCAGCTCTAGCGCATTATGATGTCATACTCGATGTAGATTCTTCTAACATTGAGACTTATTACAACCACGCCGAATCTGCACGCAATTTCAATGCTTACAATACTGCCGAGCGTTCGTACGAAAGAGTGGCCAACAGTTCTGAAAAAGCAAATTTTCCGAAAACAGATTTTTGGTTGGCAAGCATCAAAAAAAATCTAGGAAAATACGACGAAGCCAGTGCATTATTTCAACGCTATATCAACAATGCAAGCGCACAAGACGAAACGTATGTGCAAGCTCAACAAGAGTTGGAATATTTGAAGTGGGCTTCTAGCACTATAGAGTCGCCAGTGGACGAAATGTACATCAAGCGGTTGGGCGATGAAGTCAACTCTGAGTACAACGAAATTAGTCCATTTATGATGGACAACACCTTATACTACGCTTCTTTGCGCTTTGAAAAAGCCAAAGATGACCAATATCCAACTCGTCATATCACCAAAGTATTGACTTCAGAAGAAGGTGGTATGGGCAAAGTTATTGAAAACAACTTCAACTCTGATTTGAAGCATACATCCAATGTTTGTTTTAACTCCGATAACTCTCGTATCTATTACACCATTTGTGATTATGCAGAAGCGGCAAAGATTCCTTGCGAAATCTACTACCGCAATGTAAACAGCGATGGCTCTTGGGCTGGTGCGGTACGCCTACCCGAACCAATCAATGTGATTGGTACGACTTCTACGCAACCCAATATTGGTGTAAATAGTGCTACCAATCAAGAGGTACTTTATTTTGTTTCGGATCGTACAGGTGGCAAAGGCGGACACGACGTTTGGTATTCAGAAATTGACAACAATGGCAATTTTGGTGCACCTCAAAACTTAGCTACCATCAATACGGCAATGGATGAATATACGCCATTTTTTCACCAAGCTAGTAAAACAATATACTTTAGTTCTCAAGGACACCAAAACTTGGGTGGCTTTGACGTTTTCAAAAGTCAAATGAAAGGTGCTGCTTGGGGAGAGATAGAGCATTTGGGTTTTCCACTCAATAGTAGTTATAATGACTTGTACTTTACCTTGAATGAAGATGAAAGTAAAGCCTATTTTGCGTCAAATCGCTTAGGTTCTGCTTTTATTGACAAAAGTCGGGAGGCTTGCTGCAACGACATCTACGAAGTAGATATCGCGCCTGCCATGATTGATATTTTAGCTTTGACTTTTAACAAAAAAACGCAACTACCACTCAATGGTACTTCTGTGCAATTAATCGAATTAGAAAATATCTTAAAAGAAGATTCTAAAGCCGATAATAACGAATACACCTTTGGTGTCGAAAAATATAAAGATTACGTCGTTATTGCCAAAAAGCCCAACTACTCTTCAGATACAATTTCGATTTCTACAGCTGATTTTGCCAATCCTGAAACGCTCGAAGGTAAACTTTACCTTCGCCCATTGCTTGTAGATTTGACAGCATTTACTTTTGATTCAGAAGATAATGCTCCTGTAAGAGGTGCAACTATAAAGTTATTGGATTGCAAGGGCAATTTTATAGCCGACTTGACCAATGCAAGCAAAAATGATTTCTTTTTTGATGAAGAAATCAATCCTGACAATTGCTACGAATTGGCTATTTCACACCCAGACTATTATCCAGAAAAACGAAAAGTCACGATACAAGAAATATTTGAAGATACGCATTTGACCGAAAACATCAATCTTAGAAAAATACCCGTTACCAAAGAACGCCTAGACAAATACTTGCCTATGCCGCTTTACTTTGATAATGACGAGCCTGATAAAAAAACGACTCGTACTTATACTTCTAAGACTTATCCTCAAACTACAAGTGCTTATCTAGCAAGAAAATCTACATTCAAAGCTGAGTATGGTAAAGGATTGAGAGGCGAACAACGAATTGTTACAGACCAAGAAATTGATAACTTCTTTAGAAATACAGTTCAAGTAGGTATTGATACACTCCTAAATTTTGATGATTACTTAATTCGTTATATCCAACAAGGTAATACAGCCGAGTTGATGATTCGAGGTTTTGCTAGTCCACTTGCAACGAGTTCGTACAATGAAGCACTGACCAAGCGTCGTATTAGCAGTATCTTGAATCACTTCAAGTCTTGCCATAGTGGTGTTTTAGAATCTTTCATTAGAGATGGAAGACTCAAAATAACACAAGCACCTTTTGGTGAAACCCAAGCGGCTGCAGGTATCAGTGATAGTCCAAGTGACAAACGAAACTCTATTTATAGCCCAGCAGCTTCTTTAGAACGAAGAGTAGAAATTATTGAAATAAAAGTCGAAGGCCAAGAAAAACTCGGCAATTAGAACACGATAAAATCTTGAAGAAACTAACTAAAGTAGTTTAAACATGAATTTTAATAAAATGAACTATAGATATATCTCCCAAATCAAGCATTTTGCAAAAACACAATTGCAAAATGGCATTTTACGTGCAATGGGTATAGCCTTTTTGCTATTCTTTGCACTACCTTCACAAGCAACTCACATCGTAGGTGGAGAGTTGTACTACGAATGTCTTGGTGACAACCAATACAAAATCACACTTACTGTCTATCGAGATTGCCTTACAGGTGTTGCTCAGTTTGACGACCCTGCATCTATTGGTATTTTTGATGGTACTACAGGACAGTTGGGTATCAATCAACTCATAGACGAAGTCCGAATTGACTTTGACCCTGCTATAAATGACACTCTGGATATTGAGGCTATCAATCCTTGTTTAGAAATCGTAGATCCTGTTTGTATTCACCGTACTATTTATGTTGATACTATCAATTTACCTTTCCGTACAGGTGGTTATTTGTTGGCTTATCAGCGTTGTTGTCGCAACGCTGCTATCGTAAACATTGGTAATACTCCTAATCCTGCCCCAACCGATCAAGGTGCTACTTATACAGCAAGAGTTACCGAAGAAGCCTTAAATAGCTGCGACAGTTCTCCAATTTTCAATGATTGGCCTCCAATTTTTGTATGTATCAACAGATCAATTGATTTTGACCATTCGGCATCCGATGCCAATGGTGACTCCTTGGTTTACCGTATGTGCAATCCAAACTTGGGTGCAACCAAAGCTATTCCTAAGCCTCAGCCACCTAACAATCCGCCTTATGATGACATCGTTTACTTTCCTCCCTTTAGTACAGATGATATGCTAGGAAACCCTGACGATCCACTCTTTATAGATCCTGTTACAGGATTTTTGACGGGTACTCCGACCATTAAAGGGCAGTTTGTAGTAGGTATTTGTGTAGAAGAATATGATAGAGAAACAGGCGTTTTGATTTCTACAACACGCCGTGATTTTCAATATATTGTAGGTGAATGTATTGAGATTACTTCAGATATTGGCAACCCTGATATTCAGTGCGATGACTTACAAGTTAACTTTATCAACGAAAGTTTAGATGCCGATAATTTTATTTGGAATTTTGGCGACCCTACAAATCCTAGCGCAAGTTCAACTGACATGAACCCAAGCTATACCTATCCTGATACTGGACAGTATGTTGTAACACTTATTTCTCAGCCTGGCGACCAATGTGCCGACACATTGGAGTGGATTTTGAATTTACGAAATGCTACACTTGAACCCAATTTTGATACTTATCTATTAAAATGTGAAGATGGTGTCGAAATTGTAGTCAACAATGTTTCTACTGACCAGTTCAATATGATAACTGACTATATGTGGGAAACCAGCGATGGCCAAACATCAACGCAGGCCAATCCTACCTTTGTCGTTACAGGTACCGACAACGTAACCATCACTCTCAATGCTACCTCCAATGATGGATGTACAAGAACAGTTGACCAAGTAGTTGACCTAAGCGATATATCCGATGGCATACCACGCGACACCTTAACCGCTTGTGAAGGTGATATGTTAGAATTATTCCCTACAGGGCCAGATTTTACAATACTAAATTATGAATGGACCCCTGCCGATGGATTAAGCAATCCTGCTATTGTCAACCCAACTATTCAGGCTAGTACGGACAACAGTGGACTATATAGCTTGGCTATTACGTCTGGCAATAGCTCGTGTATTTCACAAATCGAAAAATACATTCAAGTTAGCGACATCAATAATGTTGATATAGGAGCAACCGTTACCAATACAACTGATGGTAGCACAACTAGCGTTGTTGACACCGATGTTGTGGTTACTTGTAATGACGAAACAGTTACCTTGACCACTACAAATATTAGTACAAATGTAACCTCTTATGTATGGTCAACAGATGCTGGAAATGTACCTGCCAATGCCGATGGCAGCATCAATGTTGCACCTGATGGTGCAACAACTTATACCGTTGTTATAACCGATGAGTTGGGTTGTACAGCAAGCAACCAAATCACCGTCAATCCTAATCCTGTTAATATTCAAGTGGATGAAATCACCAATATCAATACTGGAGGCGGAGGTATCAACGATGTTACAGGCGATGGAATATTAGACTTATGCCCTGATCAAGTCGGTTCATTAAATGCAAGTAATTTTAGTGCAGACAACAACTTAACTTATACTTGGACAGGTGATACTCAAATCATTACTGCTGGTATCAACTCTTCAAATCCTACCATTACGGCAAATGAAGCTGATGGTGTTTTCAATTTAACAGTTACGGCTACCAATGCCGATGGTTGTTCTCAATCAGTAGATGTACCTGTCGAGATTCATGGTATTCCTGAAATTGATGTAGAAGTAGAATTTACAGATATGACGACCAACACGACCACAACGATTACTGAAGTGGATGAAATCGTAGTTTGTGGTGATGAAACAGCATTGCTTTCCATTACAAGTGTTACTACATTAGAAAGTGATGTCAACTATACGTGGTATGATTCTAATGGAGAAATTGCAGGTATGAACGGCGATTTATTGGTCATCACTCCTAATGGAGAAGAAACCTATACCTTAATTGCTACCAATGCTGCAGGCTGTACTTCCGAAACTTCTTTTAGCATTTCGGGTAGCCCTGTTAATGTTGTGATAGAAGAAACCGATGATAATTTGACCAATGGAAGCGGTTTAACCGACCTAGATGGCGACGGAACACTTGACCTTTGTATTGGAAATCCAGCAGCCTTGACAGTAGTCAATAATGACCCAAATGATATTAATACGTATGTTTGGACGGGCGACACTCAAATCTTGGTTGATCCTACAGTTCAATCTCCTGCTATTGACTGGAACATCGAAGGTGTTTATACTTTGATGCTAGAAACCACCAACCAATATGGTTGTACACAAAATGATGTTGTACTCATACAAGTTCATGATTCTCCAGATATTGATATTGATGTAACAATTACAGATACTGTAACAGGAGAAGATACAACTATTACAGGTCAAGATGTTATTACATCTTGCGACGATGGTTTAATCATACTCAACACAACAGGCATCACCTCTACTTCTATTGATGCTTCGATAGAATGGTTTGATGAAAATGGAAATTCTTTAGGAATTGACGACAATATTACCGTTGACCCTGATGGTGAAGAAACATTCTCAGTCGTAGCAACTGACCGTTTTGGTTGTCCAACGACAACCCAAGTGACTATTCAAGGAAGTCCTATTGACATTACAATTGAGCAAACTGTAACCGATACAGACGGCAATGGTTTCCCTGATTTAGATGTTAATGGAGACGGTTCATTGGACTTGTGTCCAAATGAAAATTTCCCAATCACAGTTACAAACAATGACACTGAACAAACCTTGACGTACAACTGGTCTGTTTCAGATGCTTCTGTCAATATTTTTGGACAAAACTCTGCCAATCCTGCTTTTGAACCTACACAAGCAGGTACTTATGAAATCACCGTAGAAACCATCAATCAATGGGGTTGTTCAGAAGTCAACACCATTCCTATTACTGTGTTAAGCGACCAACAACCCAATGTTAATAGTGTTTTACAAGATTGTATTGGCTTAACGATGAATTTTGATGTCAACAATCCAAATGCTGGCTACTATACTTGGGATTTTGGTGATGGTACGATACTTCCAGGTACAGAAGCTCCATCACATACTTATGATATGCCAGGCACATATACGGTTAATTTAACTCCTATTGCAGATTTGTCTTGTTTGACTCCAATCTCTCAGGAAGTTACCGTTGACGATTCGGTTGTAGAAATAGGTTTTGACTTTGTTTATACAGATTGTGGCCCTGATGGCGTAACGATTTCTTTTACAGATGAATCCAATACTTCGCAAGGTGCTATTACTTTTTGGAATTGGGACTTTGGAAATGGAATGACCTCTACAGAGCAAAACCCAAGTATCACTACCAGTGATACAGAGCTTACCGTTACATTGATGATTACAAACGATACAGGTTGTGATGGTAGTAATGTCGAAAGTTTGACTGTAAGTCCAACTCAGTTAATTGATACGCCTTCTGATTTGGTTTCTTGTTTTGGAGATGCTCCTATTGAATTAAATCCAAATGCTAATCCTGACTATACTTATACTTGGGACAATGGCATAGGCAATGAGGCCAACCCATCGATTGACCCTGCAACGACAACAACTTATAATGTAACCATTACCAACAATTCAGGTTCAGCACTTTGTGAGGTAACACAAAGTATTACTGTACAAACCAGCGACGAAATCGGAATTGTCCTAGATGCAACAGGTAACAACTCTGGTACTTTTGAAATAGATAATACAGTTGAAAGCAATACCATCACAACTTGTGATGATGAGCAAGTCAATGTTACAACCACAACTACAACTGGTAATCAAACAGATTATACATTTGAATGGAATCCGCAGCCTAGCGATGCTACTGACTTTGTTGTTGGTGTAGATGGTTCTCAAACTTTCTCGCTTACGGTTACAGATGAATTGGGCTGTACCGAAACGACCTCTTTGACCGTTCAAGGTGGGCCTGTTGACATAGAAATCGAACAGACATCGGTAACTAATGTTGACGGTGGCAATACTGCTGTTGTTAATGTTGATGATGATGGCAATATGGACATAGATATGTGTTTAGGCACATCTTTCACGCTCAATGTAATCAATCTTGATGCAAATGATGTACTTACGTATAATTGGACAGGTGACATCATCGAACCAGGTACTGAAAACCTTGCTAATCCAACGCTCAATCCAAGCGAACCTGGTGTTTATTCTATTTCTTTAGTTACAACCAATCAATTTGGTTGTGAGCAAATAGATGAAATTCCTGTTACTGTAGTTGATCCAAATGAAGTATTAGCTTTTGAAGTCGAAAAAGAATGTGACGGAGTCACCTTCAATTTTACCAATAATGGTAGCAACGAATTTGATTACATTTGGACATTTGATGACCCAAGCAATCCTAGTTTGGAAGTCACCACCAATGATGCAGTATATGTATATGGAGTAGTAGGTGATTATGATGTAAGCCTTGCCATAGATGTAAACTTGGCTTGTGTCGAGCCTGCCACACAACAAGTATCGGTCTTTGACCCAATACTGACCGCAGCATTTAGCTATGAATTAGTAGATTGTGGGCCTGATGGTACAACAATTTTATTTGTTGACCAAAGCGAAAATCCTGATAATAATACGACTGGTATTGGCTGGGTTATTAATGGAACAGAATATAGTGGCGAGACAGTTGAAATTACTTTTGAAGAAAGTACTGATATTGATGTTATTCAAACCCTAACGACTGCTGCTGATTGTCAAACGACATCAGAAGAATCAGGCTTGGAGTTGGATATTATTGATGCTCCTAATGTACCACAAGATGCTCTTACGCATTGTCAAAATGATACAGGTATTGAGTTAAATCCTGGTGGTAATCCTGACTATAGTTATAGCTGGGCTCCAGCCGCAGGATTGAGCTGTACCGATTGTCCTAACCCAATGGCTGATCCTGATTTGACAACAACTTATAGCGTAACTATTACCAATAATAATAGCTTCTTACCTTGTACACTTACTGAAGAAGTTACACTCGACGTGCCTACAACTATTGAGCTAGAATTGGTTGATGATTTTGAAATTGATTGTGCTGATGCTACACAGTTGACTGTGGGCAGCAATATTGATGTGACCTTTGAATGGTTTGAAAATGGTACACCAATTCCTAATAGTGACAATGATGAAATTGATATCATGCCTTCTGGCCCTGTTACTTATACTGTTGTAGCAACCGATGCTGCTTCGGGTTGTTCTGAGGAAGCTGCAGTTACCGTTACAGGTACAGGTTTAGAAGTTGCTTTGGATGATGAGACCTATATTTGTCAGGATAACTTAGGTCAAATCACAGTAACCAGTGCTGACCCGAATGACATCCTTACTTACGAATGGGAAGGAACAGGTAATATCGAAATCATACAAGAAGAAGATAATTCTATCTTTATCACTACTAGCCAACCTGGTGCTGATACTTATACCGTGACGGTGAGCAATCAATTTGGATGTACGTCTGTACAATCTATTGATGCTGTTGTATTGAGTGAGCCACAAGCACCGAACTTAGGACAATGTGAAGGTATGACTGTTACCTTTGAAAATGCAGACGATCCGAATGCACCTTATTATATTTGGGACTTTGGCGATGGCTCGCCAACAGTGACAGGTCAGGTGAGTCCAACACATACTTATGCTGAAACGGGTGATTTTGATGTGACAGCGACATTGCCAAATGGCGATGAATGCTACGACAATATTGCACTAACTGCTAATGTTAATGATGAGACTTTAGAACCTGCTTTCAATTTAGGTTTTGCTGATGATTGTGCTGATATTGCTACTGTTACATTTAATAATGAGTCTATTTCTGGTAATCAAGGAAATATTGACTCTCTACTTTGGGACTTTGGTATGTTTGGTACTTCTAACGAAACGAACCCTACATTTGAAGTAGAAGATTCTGGAACTGTTACAGGTACATTAACTGTTTTTACAGATGCAGGTTGTGAAGAAACCGTAGCTATCAATGAGCCAATCGAAATCATCAACGAAGTTGTTGATGTGCCAGACCTCGCAGCTTGTATTGATACAGATGGTACGTTGAATGCCAATCCTGAAGATGGTTATTCTTATGTATGGGAGGGTCTTGATGGTGAGAGTCCTTCTGTTTTGGTGAATGGCGAAGCGGTTTATACCGTAACCATTACCAATACTGCTCAAGAATGTACAAGTGTACAAATGGTTAATGTGGACAATCACGATGTAATTAGCCTAGATATCAATGATGGTATGGATGCTATAAACGAATGCGAAGAAGTGGATGTTGTTTTGACTGCCAATACGGCTAGTCCTGCTACTATCGAATGGAGTAACAACGAAACAGGCAGCAGCATTGTCGTTTCTACAGGCGATGGCACAACTGGCGAAGCAAGCTATACCGCTACTGCTACTGATGCTAATGGCTGTACTGAAACCGATGTTATCACTGTAGAAAATCATAGCATTGCACTTGATTTTGATGTGCCTCAAGACTATAGCTGCGAAGGTGGTACGGCACTACCTGAGATTACGGCTGTCCCTGAGCCACAAAGTGCTCAGGATAACTTAACCTTCAATTGGTCAGGTGGGCCACTAGAAGATGGTACAACAAGTAGCCCAATCTTAATGCCTACCGAAACCACTACTTATATGGTTGAAGTCAGCAATGAGTTTGGTTGTCCTTTTGAAGAAGAATTTGTTATCAATGTGAGTGATGTAGAAGCTACTGTGCTACAAGAAGGTATCATTGCCTCAGAAGATACTATCTTTATTGGAAATGATGTAGAGTTGGATGTTATTCTTGGTGATTATGAATACGATTGGAATGGTGATGGTGTTATAGAAAATCCAATGGATGATACCAATGCAACCGCTACACCAACTGCGTCTGGTGAAGCGACTTACCAAGTATTTGTGACCGACATCAATACGCCAGAATGTAGTACGACGGCTGCGGTTACTATTACCGTATTGCAACGTACTTGCGACGAGCCATTTATTTTCTTCCCGAATGCGTTTTCTCCTAACGGCGATAGCGAAAACGATGTCTTGCGCTTACGCTACAATCCGACACATGTAACGGATGCTAGTTGGGCGATTTACAATCGTTGGGGACAAAAAGTGTACGAAACCAATGACCTCAATGGCTCTTGGGATGGTACTTTCAAAGGCGAAGCTGTTGCTCCTGATGTGTATGGATTTTGGTTGAGAACGGCTTGTAGCAATGGTGAAGAATTTCACAAACAAGGAAATGTAACGGTATTGAAATAAACCAATATTTCCTTTTCAATATTTAAAAACGCTTCTACGGGTTTCCGTAGAAGCGTTTTTTTTATGATGGAATTTTTAGCAAGCATCCCGAATACCAAACATACCACATACTCACCAAAGCAACAATATTAGAGAGGTAGGCAAATAATTTCATTTGCATCAAAGTATAAGTCTGTGTTTTGTAAATCACAAATAAATCCAACAATAACCAAATCAAGCCTAGGGCTAACATTCCTCCAAAAATATATGTTTGAAAAACACCAAATAACATCGCTACTTCAGCAAAAACAATAGCTATGATGAGCAGTTTTGTTTTTTGCATTCCCAAAATGGTAGCAGTCGTTTTACGACCTGCTTTGCGGTCTGGCTCAATATCCATCACCTCTCCAATCAAATGCGATTGCCACGCAAATAAGAGTAAGTATATATAAGTCTGCCTGGGTAAAGCCCCTGTTTGGTTTAGCATCACACTAAATGGAACAATCAATAAATATCCTACTTGGCAAAGCAACTCCAATGGAGGTTTTGAACGCAAGCCATTCTTTGGCAAATTGTACAAGGTATTGATAAGCAAAAAGCCTAACATTAGTAGCAAAAAAGAGTAACCCGTAAAATATAAAAGGATAGGTAAGCAGAGGAGTTGTACTATCAAAATCGCTTTCCAAAGATGCTCCAATTGAGTCTTGCTTGCCCTCGCCCCAAACCAATAACTGTCTTTTCGAGGGTTGACTTGGTCGGTTTCAAAATCAACTATGTCATTCCAACCATAGACCAAAAAATTGAGTGGAAAACAACAATAAAAAAAGCCAAGCCAAAAAGGAACAGAAGTACTCACATCGAGCATTTGTCCTGTTGGCAAAACATATAGCCATAGAGTGGCAAACCACAATCCAGGGCGTGAAACTTTGAGATAGAATAGTAATTTTTGGAGCATAAACGAAAATAGAATTTTTCGTTTATAAATATAGATTATTTTCGTCTCGATTGTAAAACGGCTTCAATATCTTCTAAAGAAAAACCTTTGGCTCGTAGCAAAATCAAATAATGATACAATAAATCTGCGGCTTCGTTTTTAAACAAATCTGCATTGTCGTCTTTGGCTTCGATGACTAATTCGACGGCCTCCTCTCCTACTTTTTGGGCAACTTTGTTGATGCCTTTTTGAAATAATTTGGAGGTATAAGACTCAGCTGTAGGATTTTCAAAACGATGGCTTATCGTTGCTTCGAGTTGATAAACAAAGCCTTTAGTACTTTCCTCGCCAAAGCATGAAGTTGTTCCTGTATGGCAAGTTGGTCCTTTGGGTTGTACTTTTATCAACAAAGTATCTTGGTCGCAATCCAACTGAATATCTTTTACTTCCAAATAATTGCCCGAACTTTCGCCTTTTGTCCATAGCCGATTTTTGGAACGGCTAAAGAAGGTCACTCGACCTTCTTTTTGGGTTTTGGCAAAAGCCGCTTCATTCATATATCCCAACATCAAAACTTGGAGTGTTGCCTCATTTTGTATAATAACTGGAACAAGTCCGTTTCCTTTTTTAAAATCAATTTGCATAAATAAACGTGTTCAAGTGCTCATGTATCCACGTGTTCACGTTCAAAACTCAAATGAACGCATGGACAGCAACACCTTATAATCTAATTGCTATATTTTCTTTTTTTAAATATTGTTTCAATACTGGAATATCAACTTCTCCGTAATGAAAAATACTTGCCGCCAAGCCCGCACTCGCATCTGTTTTGCAAAACAGATGCTCGAAGTCTTTGGCCGACCCTGCTCCGCCCGAAGCAATCACTGGAATATTGATAGCTTGACTGACCGCTTGTGTAATGTCAAGTGCAAAGCCATTTTTGGTGCCGTCATTATTCATAGAGGTAAGTAAAATTTCGCCTGCACCCATTTGCTCCGCTTGCTGCGCCCAAAGAATTGTCTCCAAATCTGTAGCTTTGCGACCTCCATGCACAAAGACCATCCAAGTATCCTTGACAAACTTAGTGTCAATAGCTAGTACGACACATTGACTCCCAAATTCTTTGGCTAAATCGCTTATCAAAGTAGGATTTTTGACGGCTGCCGAATTGATACTGACCTTGTCTGCCCCTGCTCCAATCAACTCCGACACGGCAGCAACGGAGTTGATGCCGCCACCCACCGTAAAAGGAATATTGATTTCGTGAGCAATTTTTCTAACCAAATCTACAAGAGTTTTTCGGCCTTCAATCGTTGCGGTAATATCCAAAAAAACCAACTCGTCAGCCCCTTGCTCTACGTAGCGTTTGGCCAGTTCAATAGGATCGCCTGCATCACGGATTCCTTCAAAATTGATGCCTTTGACCGTTCGGCCATCTTTTATATCAAGGCAAGGTATAATTCTTTTTTTTAGCATTATTTTCAGGTGTTCAAGTATTCAGGTGTTTGAGTGTTTGAGTGTTTGGGAAAACTCCTAGACACATAAAAACTTAGATACATTGAGAAATTTCCTCCAATTTTATTTTTCCTTCGTAAAGGGCTTTTCCTATAATAACACCTTCGCAACCCAATTTTTCTAAGTCAAGGAGGTCTTGCACAGAAGACACTCCGCCACTTGCTATGAGTTGACAATTGCTGTGCTCTAAGATTTCTTCGTAAAGTTTATTTGATGTTCCTTGTAGCATTCCGTCTTTGGCAATGTCGGTACAAATGACATATTTTATTCCTTTGCTTTGATAAGATTGAATAAAGTCCACCACATCCAAATCCGAACTTTCTAACCAGCCATTAGTCGCAATTTTTCGGTTTTTACAGTCTGCGCCGAGTATTATTTTTTCTTGTCCATATTGCTGTAACCATTCCAAAAAGAGTTTAGGATTTTGTGCCGCAATACTGCCTCCTGTGATTTGGACAGCCCCACTTTCAAAGGCAATTTGTACATCTTTAGTTGATTTTAGACCTCCTCCAAAGTCAACTTTCAACTTAGTTTGACTAGCTATTTTTTCTAAAATTTTGT
>JAHDEQ010000009.1:6079-12319 GCA_020628755.1 Saprospiraceae bacterium | reverse complement strand
TAAATGTAAAGTTGTTATTTTCAGCCTCAAGACTGAAAGACTATACGAAATGAAGCTTCCAAGCTTTGAATAGACTTACATTTTCTACACTACCAACAGCTTTTATATGGATAAAAAATTCTTTAAAATTTGCTCCCCAACACTTGCCGATTTTTCGGGATGAAACTGGGTCGCATAAAAATTAGCCCTTTGCATAGCAGCACTAAAAGGCAATATGTAATCACATATTGCCGACGTGTCAGGGCTGATATTAGCATAATAACTATGTACAAAATAGACATCTTCTTTGATTTTAATATTTTCAAAAAGTGCTCCTTTTGCTTTATCAAAATTATTCCAACCAATATGAGGCACTCGCTCTTCGGGCGGAAATTTTTGAACCTTTGCATCAAATATTCCTAAGCAAGTCGTGTCGCCTTCTTCGCTGTATTGGCACATCAATTGCATCCCCAAACAGATTCCTAAAAAGGGTTTTTGAATCGCTAAAATCGTTTGATCCAATCCTATTTTCCTCAAATAAGACATGGTCGAACTCGCCTCTCCTACTCCTGGAAAAATCACCTTATCGGCAGCTAAGATTTCGTCTTTTTGATGTGTAATGATGCTATCGCAGCCCAAACGCTGTAATGCGTTTTGGACGGACGCAATATTGCCTGCATTGTAATTGATAATGGCTACCATGATTTATAATACTCCTTTTGTGCTGGGTACCGAATAATTGTTGGTTTTACTCACAGCCATATTCAAGGATTTTGCAAATGCCTTGAATATGGATTCGATTTTGTGGTGTTCGTTTTCTCCTTCTACTTTTATATTCAAATTGCATTGAGCTGTGTCAGAAAAAGATTTAAAGAAGTGATAAAACAATTCGGTTGGTACATCACCTATTTTCTCTCGATTAAACTCGGCTTTCCATACCATCCAGGGACGACCTCCAAAATCGAGGGCAACTTGCGCCAAACAATCGTCCATCGGCAATAAAAATCCATATCGCTGAATCGCTTTTTTTGAACCCAGCGCATTTCTAAATGCTTGTCCCAGAGCAAGTGCAGTATCTTCTATCGTATGATGTTCATCAATTTCTAAGTCGCCTTTTACATCAATTTTCAAATCTATGTGGCCGTGCTTGGCAATTTGTTCGAGCATATGGTCAAAAAAACCTAATCCTGTGTCAATTTCACTTTTACCTGTCCCATCCAAATTGATTTCGACCAAAATATCGGTCTCGTTGGTTTGGCGAACGACGTATCCAATTCTTGGTTGAGCTTTGAGGTAGTTATAGATTTCTTGCCATGAGGTCGTTCTCAACTCCGCATTGATATTATAATCTTTACTGATAAAAACACCTTTTGCGCCAAGATTTTTGGCCAATTCCATATCGCTGGCTCGGTCGCCAATGACGAAAGAATTTTCGAGGTCATAGTCCCCATAAATGTATTTGGGCAGCAAACCCGTACGGGGTTTGCGAGTGGGAGCATTATCTTCTGGAAAACTTTTATCTATCAAAACCTCGGCAAAAAAAATGTTCTCGTTTTTGAGGGCTTGCATCAATTTATTGTGAGCTGGCCAAAAAGTATCTTCGGGAAAGGAGTCTGTTCCCAAACCATCTTGATTGGTTACCATCACCAATTCGTAGTCCAATTCTAGGGCTATCTTGGAAAGCCACTGAAAAACGCCTGGATAAAACTCCAGTTTTTCGAGACTATCTAACTGGTAGTCGTCTGGAGGCTCAATAACAAGTGTACCGTCACGGTCAATAAATAGTACTTTTTTCATTTTGTGTTGAGTTTATTTTAATGTTTGGGTTTCTACAAAAATGGTATTGATTGCATCAAGTAGCACCTTATTTTCTTTGGGTGTACCTACTGAAATTCTTAGGCAATTTTCGATTAATTTACTTCGGTTGCGGATAATGATATTGGCTTCAACCAATTGCTGGTAGAGCCAATTGGCATCTTCTACTTTTATGAGAATAAAATTGGAATCGGAAGGATATACTTTTTGTATAAAAGGCAATTCGCTTAGTGCCTGAGTCAGTTTTTGGCGTTCTTGTAAGAGTATATTTTTTTGTGCTTCAAATAGGTCAATATTGTTTAATGCTTGCAAAGCTGCATTTTGATTGAGTGTGCTTACATTGTAAGGTGGTTTGACTTTGTTAAAATAATGCAATACCTCGACGTTCGAGTAGGCGATGCCTACTCGGGCAGCCGCCAAACCCCAAGCCTTGCTAAAGGTTTGTGTTACCAAAAGATTGGGATATTTTTCGACTTGATTGACCCAAGATTCTTCTGAACTAAAATCGGCATAAGCCTCATCAATAATAATTAAACCATCAAAATTGAGTAAACAATATTCGATTGCTTTTCGGTTGAGGCAATTGCCCGTTGGGTTGTTGGGCGAACAAATAAATAGTAGTTTGATATTGGAATCTTTCCAATAAGCCTGAAGATTCGTTAAGTCAATTTGGAAATTTTCGTCTAAGGGTACTTTGATGAGTTCGACGTTATTGATATTGGCCGAGACCTCGTACATTCCATAGGAAGGACTAAAAGTTAGGACTTTGTCTTGGCCTGGCGTACAAAAAATACGAAAGGCCAAATCTATAATTTCATCGCTTCCATTACCAATAAAAATCTGTTCTTTTCGTACATTTTTGAGTTGCGCCAAACGATTTTTCAAATCGTTTTGGTAGGGATCAGGATAACGATTCATTTCCCCGAAAGGGTTTTCATTGGCATCTAAAAAAATGCCTTCTTTGCCCGTAAACTCATCTCTTGCACTCGAATAAGGTTGGAGTGCTAAAATATTGGGTCGAATATGCTTTTTTAAATCAAACATTGCTTTGAGATTTGATGGTTTGCAATCGAATACTAACGGCATTTTTGTGTGCTTGCAATCCTTCTGCTGCTGCCATGACCTCTATAGCTGTACCAATATTTTGGAGACCTTCGGGACTCAACTGCTGAAAAGTAATTTTCTTTACAAAGGAATCTAAAGAAACTCCGCTATAATTTTTGGCAAAACCATTAGTTGGCAAGGTATGATTGGTGCCACTCGCATAGTCTCCTGCACTTTCGCAACTGTAATTACCCAAGAAAACCGAACCTGCATTTACCACCAAATCTGCGTATTGATTAGCCTTGTCGGAGGCAATAATCAAATGTTCGGGCGCATACAAATTGCTCCAATCCATACATTCTTGTACAGAGTTGAGCAAAATAGCTCGGCTATTTTGCAAGGCTTTGGCAGCAATTTCTTTTCGTGGCAATTTCTCCATTTGAAGTTGGATTTCTTGTATCGTTTGCTTTATTATTTTCTCATTATCCGAAAGTAAAATCACTTGACTATCAGCTCCATGTTCGGCTTGCGAGAGCAAATCGGCTGCTACAAAACTGGGATTGGCACTTTTATCTGCTACAACCAAAACTTCGCTTGGCCCTGCGGGCATATCAATCGCTAATCCGTCTTGTTGCACTAATTCTTTGGCTTTGGTAACAAACTGGTTTCCTGGGCCAAAAATCTTGTTGACCTTTGGTATCGTTTCAGTTCCATAAGCCATTGCAGCAATGGCTTGTGCGCCTCCAACTTTGAATATTTTATCAATTCCTACCAAATTGGCTGTATATAAAATCGCAGGATGTATCTTGCCTTCCTTATTGGGTGGCGTACACAATACTATCTCTTTGCATCCTGCCAATTTTGCAGGAACTCCTAGCATCAGAATTGTCGAAAACAAAGGTGCTGTTCCCCCTGGAATGTACAAACCTACTTTTTCGATTGCTACATTTTTGCGCCAACATTGTACACCTTTGCTTGTCTCTGTTATGGTAGATTTTTCTTTTTGGGTAGTATGAAATAACTCTATATTTTGTTTTGCCAATTGTATGGCATTTTTTAGTTTTTGAGGAATAGAATCTAGCAACTCTTCAACTTCAACAGCAAAAACCTGTAAAGTGTTCACTTGAACATGGTCAAATTTTAACGTATAATCTAAAAGCGCTGTATCACCTTCTTGTTTGACTTTTGTTAAAATGGGTTTGACCTTTTCTTCTAGGTCTTTGAAGTCTAAAGTTGGGCGTTGGCAAAGCGATTGCCAATCGCTTTGGGGTGGATATTTATAGATTTTCATTTTTACTTTTTTATGATTGAATACCGTGTAAATTAGTTTACACCAGAACGGCAGCTAAAGCAGCCGCTACGATTTATAAAATCATTTTTTCGATGGGAACGACTAAAATACCTTCTGCTCCTGCGGCTTTAAGAGCATCAATGACTTCCCAAAACTGGTTTTCTTCAATCACCGAATGGAGCGAACTCCATCCTGGCTCGGCTAATGGTAAAATAGTTGGACTTTTGAGAACAGGCAAAATATTGCTTACTGCTTCAATTTTAGCGTTGGGTACATTCATAAGAATGTACTTTGATTTTTTGGCTCGAATGACGGTTTGAATACGAAAAAGGAGCTGTTCTAAAATCGTTTCTTTTTCTTTTATCAAATCTAGGGACTTGGCAAGTACTGCTTCGGATGTTAAAATGACTTGTGTTTCACGCAAACCATTTTTGAAAAGGGTGCTGCCTGTGCTTACGATGTCGCAAATACCATCTGCCAAACCAATATTGGGTGCTATCTCAACTGAGCCTGAAATCATATGAATGTCCGCTTCGATATTGTTTTTTTGTAAAAAAGCTTGAAGTGTGTTGGGATAGGAAGTTGCAATTTTTTTGCCTTGAAAAAATTGCAAGTCATTGGTTTCTATTTCTTTGGGAACAGCTAAAGAAACTCGACATTTTGAAAAGCCCAATTTTTGGACTATCTCTACTTTTTTTTGTTTTTCTATTAAAATATTTTCTCCTATAATGGCAATATCAGCAACGCCATCCGCAAGGTATTGTGGAATATCCGAATTGCGGAGGTATAAAATTTCCAATGGAAAATTGGCCACATTTACTTTGAGTTGATCTTTGCCATTTTGGATGGAAATACCACAGTCTTTAAGCAATTTGAGTGAGCCGTCGTGAAGACGGCCGCTTTTTTGAATAGCAATTTTCAGTTTAGTCATTTTTTGAAAGATAAATTGTCTGAGCAAACTGAAAAGGTAGGTCTAAAAACACAAAACCTCATCTGAATACTCAGACGAGGTTTTGATATTTTTTATAATTGAATTACGAGCATATCACTTCCATTTCGCCTGAGGGCAATTATGAAAATGATGATGATGTAATTGATTAAAATTCATATTTGAAAATCATTTGATGCAACAAAGTATAACGATTTTTTGATATTGTCAAATACTTTTAAAAATAAATTAGAAAGAAGGAGTTGCAAAATTTGCAACTCCTCAGAATTTGTATTTGATTTATTCGTATTCAAAACATTTATAATCAATGAATTATAAGTTTTTCTACACGCTCCCCTTTATTGGTTTTGAACACCAAAAAGTAAACACCTGATTTGAGTGGACTCGCATCAATTTGTACGAGATGTTCTCCTGCTAGTTGTTCTTGGTGAGGTATCAATATATCTTCAAAAGAACCATCAGCACTTTTGATGCTCAAATCAACATTCGTTATATTGTTCAAGTAAAAAGATACTCGAATGTCTTTGTTGTCTTGCGCCATGATAAACTGTTCTTCTTCTTGAAGACTTGTACTTCCTCCATTGGTCAATGGAATACAAGGTACAGGGTCAGCCAAAAATTCTGCTCCTAGCTTTACCTCAAAACCTTCATATAAATTGATACAGGCAGCCAATAAAGATACATCTTCGCCACTAGGTACTTCTGCATAGGAGTTGATGGTATTTGAAGTTTGGTAAATTCCTGTTAGGGTTGTTCCTGTATAGGTTTTACTCACACTACATATTGGGCAAGCTGGACAACTTGGGCCACCACAATCGAGTCCTGTTTCTTGGCCGTTTTGAACTCCGTCGGTACAACTTACGCAAGTAGTTGGTGCTGTAAACACACTATTGAGCGATAATGAACAAGAAGCATCCGCAGAAAAAGATGCTGTTACATTAACAGGGTTTCCATCAGATGACAAACCTGTGAGTAACACAGTTTGTGGACTTGTGCCTATGGCAAAAGTTTCACCATTGACTACAAGACTTCCCGATGTAGGAGCGTCTGTAAACGTTATAATAATTTCTTGGTCATAAGTATCTGTACTAGGGTCACAAGGAATTTGATTGCCAGCAGCTATGTTGTCAATAGAACAACTAGCACAGCCACTACAAGTCAC
>JAHDEQ010000009.1:0-5979 GCA_020628755.1 Saprospiraceae bacterium | reverse complement strand
GATTGCCAGCAGCTATGTTGTCAATAGAACAACTAGCACAGCCACTACAAGTCACCGTACCTGTAAAATTTGGTAAACTACATCCTGCTGGAGCCATACCTAAGGCTATTGTCGTAGGAGTACCATCAAAATCGTAATTTAAAGCATCGCCATTATTGGCACAAGAACCTGCAATACTTGGTGGAGAACCGATGCCGCTTTGCGTTTCGCAGGCTGTGCCATTGGCAGCTTGTAACTCAACCGTTGGCGTTCCACAGGTAGAACCATCATCTACTACTACAAGACTTAGAGCTTCAGGATAAACCGTAACGGTAATTGACATAGGGTCGGCAATATCATTTACGACACCATCAGTAAGTGTACATTTTGCATCAGCAGCAATTGTATAAGTGATGGGCGAACAAGTTTGGTTTGCAGCAAAAGAAACTGTAGTTGTACCCGCAAGAACGTCTGTTGTACCTGTTGAGAAGCTAACACCAGCCGATGGAGAAACGGATAAATCAAATGAGCCTGTTGCTCCACCAAAACCAGCAACGGCAAAATCAAGGTCAATAGAAACGTTGCTTCCGCTACAAATATCCGTTGCTGTACTAGCTGTAGCAGTAGCTGCTGCTGGACAAGTAGGTAAAATTTGTGGACTTGTAAATTCCCAAACACACAATGCTCCTGCATTTCCGTCCATCGCAACGTAGTAAGTACCATTAGGCACTCCATCGGGTAACGTTACCGTAAGGTCTGTGTCTGTACCGACTGCACAACCTACACCTTGCATAGCTGCAATATCACAGGCTGCTGCTGTTCCTTGATACCAAACACCTAATTGAAGCGTTTCTGAGCCACCTTCGCAGACTACACTTTCGGCAGTGATAGATATGGGTTGAGGTGTATTAGAATCAACTGTGAAATAATACCATACCATATTTTCATTAGAACCCCAGATTGAGCATTCTTGAACAGGCTGTCCAACAAAATTCCCTGTATGAGCTGGGCCTGTCCAAGGGTCAGTATCGGGTTCATCACGGTCTGTCGCATTGAAATTGCAAGCGGTGAAATTATCTGTACCTGTAAGTTCTATTGCATTTTGACAGAAATCATTTTCAACAATAGCTTGGAAAGATAAGTCCATGTAGGCATTTTGATTATCATCTTCTGTTACACGAAGATAATAGGTTTGGCCTACTGTAAGTCCTTGTAAATAAATAGGAGAGTAATTGTCTCCATTAAAAGCACCTCCTGACATATCTATACAATCGGCTGGCCCATTATTGGAATTTCCACTTACAATAGTTTCTGTATCTACAGGATTGAGGCTGCTACAAGATGAACCTTCCATCAAATTCATGGTCAAATCTGTTAATTCAAATAAAGAACCAAAATCCGCATATTCTGTCATGTTTACTACGATTTCGCCAGAAGGTGGAGCTACAAACTCAAAGAAAATATCATTGTCTCCTCCGCAACCAAATAAACTTGATGGATAATTTGATGTAGAATTACTTACGTCATAACGTGTAGTAAAAATAGCAGTCGTGGTACAACCATCTTGGATGGTTTGTGTAGCAGCAGTACAAGGTTCGTCCGAACAAAGGTATGCAGGCGTTCCTGTTGTGGTGATTGTAAGTTCATAAGTCCATGTTATCGTACCTCCACATCCTGATACGTTAAAAGAATAAGGCACGACTACTGTTCCAGCAGTCATAGGAACTGTCATATTTACTGTTGCATTGCTATCTCCTTCGCCATTGCAAACTCCAAATAAGTCTGCTTCACAACTAGCAAAGTCTAAAATCAAGAAATTTGGAGGACAAATATTAGTATAAGTTCTATTATAATTGAGTGGATTGTCCCAACCACTTGATATAGAAATATTGGGTCCATTACTCGTAATTTCATGACCAAAATCTTCATCATAATCTCGATTATCAAAAACTGTTACTCTCCAACGAGGATCACTATCACCATTTCCTGTATTATCCAAATCACAAAAACCTGTTAAGCCTACCTGAGTCACAGAAACATCTACTGTATATTGTGCAGCAAGAGTGCCACTAAAAAAAAGTAAAAGAATAGGTAAAATTAATTTATTCATTTTGCTTGTATTTATATGTTATTGATTTGGATTATTTCTTACTCCTATTTTTTGGTAGATTTCGTTCATTTGCTGTGCATGGTTATCTTCCCAATCTTTACGAGCTTCTTTAAAGGTCTTAATGTCTATTTCGAGATATTCTTTTCCGTGAGAGATGAATTTGGGGTAATTATAAGTCGTAAGTACAGCAACTTGCTCATCCGAATAATTGGCGAAGGGGTTTCGACCAAAGCGACCGTAAGCAATACCTGGAGTATCTTGGTATCTAAATTCTAAGGGGGTTTCTTGAGTTGCTGCTTCCATCTCTACAGAAACAGTATTGACTTTGACTTCTCGTTGTGCCCATACATCTTGTGTAAGCGGCAAAACAAAGAATAGAAGCAGTAACACTCGGGTTAATATTTTATTCATGTTTATAAAGGTTTTGATTTAAAATTTTCATAAAACCTCTAAATATAGTTAAATATTTCGTATTTAAAGAAATATATTGTCACATTATTGGCAAGAACTGTTTTTTTAGATATTTCGTAGAACTCTACATTTTATGTTCAGTATTTTAGCAAAACCTAAAAGCACACTGCATCGTAGTTGAAAACTACGATGAACACTAAAAAAAATGAACGTCAAACTATTTATCGCTTGACGTTCATCATTATTTTTTTTGAATTATTCTTTTGTGCTTATTTTTCAATCATCTGTCGGAGTTCTTCATTTTCCTTTTTGAGTTCAATCATATAAAGGGTTAACTCTTCGATTTTTTCGAGCATTTTGAGGGTTGTTTCTTCTACCGAAAAACCCATATTATCATATACGTCTTGCTCACTTGGCATATTGGGCAAGTGACCATTTTGGGTAATAAATTGTTCAACTTTACCTAAAGGCATCAAATCATAATCGTCTTTAAAAACATAATCGGGCCAGTTTTGCGAAAGCTCAACCGTCATATCTTCACAAATAATTTCCCCATCAACCAATACTTCGTAACTAGAAGCAGCTGCTTCATCCGTTGCAGTAGTTCCAACAAACAATTGACTACTCGCCTTCAGATCACCTGCAGCATATACAGCATAAGCATTACCTCCTCCTGATGAAGAAGCCGTTCCATATACACCATAAGCCGTTCCAGTAGAAGAATTGGATGCTATATTATAAGATCCATATACCGTAAAAGTTCCCGTTGTACCTTGAGCTTCATTCCTTGCGCCCATATAACCACCAATAAACTCTCCGCCAATTCCATAACCAGGATTAGTGATAGAATATCCACGAACTGCTCTAACGTCTGTATTTCCTGTATAGTTAGATTCAGAATTGATGATATTAGTCGCAGCACTCGCATCTCCTTGTACTTCAAATTTACTCACAGGATTGGATATACCAATGCCTACATTACCTGCGCCCCCATCAACAAAAATCGAATTAAAAGCATTAAATACGCCCTCACCCGAAGCATTCAAATCACCAATATAGGTGCTACCATTGGCTGAAATAAAGGTAGAACCACCCGTGTCATTTAAATACAAACTTGCGTTGAAAGGATCTGTACCATCCCCGTATTTTGATTGGATATTGAATGGATCTATAGCAATGTGCGAAAATTCAATATCGCCAATGACCGCATAACCATCATTTACAACACTTGTTCCCATTTCTACCGTCAAGCCCACATCACCTGGAGCTTTGGCTAATGAGTTATTTTTAAAAACGTGTTCATTTTGTTTTACTCTTTGTTTTAAGGCATCCTTTTGATAATTTTCAAGCACTGATAATTCTTTATTATCTGAACTTGGAGAAGTGGCTGTTCTATCTGTTTTTTCAGTTTGTGCAAACATTGAAACGGAAATAAATAAAAGTATAAAAAGCGTGAATTTGGTTTTCATGATTCGAAAATTTTAGAATTAAAAAATAAGTGTAGAGGGTCAATACGCTTTAATAGAAGCGTATTGACATTTGGTTTTTTGGGATCATTATTTGTTGCTAGAATCAAAGAGGTATTTTCATAAGCATTTGGAGTTTTGGTTCATGAATATTGATTTTGCTAGGAACGGTGCAGGTTGCTAACAATGTTCAATAAGTAAGTTTGAGCTTAAACTAAAATGTCCCCCTTTAGGAGGATTTTTTTTATTTTTGAAGTATGGTAACACATAAAGTAAGCAATCAATCGCCACCAATAGACGGCATCAATCTCTACGAGATTGATGCGCCACTCAAAGCAATATTATCCAAACAAAATATAAATGGGACAAGCAATGCGATTTCCAATTATGGAGCATTAATGGGACAAGCTAATTGGATTGAAAAAGGACATTTAGCCAATAAATTCAAACCCGAATTTCATACTCATGATTCCAAAGGTCATCGAGTGGATTTAGTGAAATTTCATCCCACATATCATGACCTAATGCAATTGGCGATTTCCAATCAATTGCATGCGCTCCCCTGGGCAAAGCCTCAAAAAGGCAATCAGTTTACTCGTTTAGCGATGTATTATTTGCATGCTCAAAACGAAGCTGGAACGGGTTGTCCCATTACCATGACTTTTTCCTGTGTCCCAGCCATCAAAAATAATTTGCCGCAAGCAGAGGAATGGCTTTCTAAAATATGTAGTCCAATTTATGATGGTTCAAATAAGCCTTATTTTGAAAAAGAAGGTTTGACCATCGGCATGGCTATGACCGAAAAACAAGGCGGAACGGATGTACGAATCAATACGACTTTTGCAAAACCGCTATCTAAAAAAGGCGCAGGTGAGTTGTACCAACTCACAGGACATAAATGGTTTTGTTCGGCTCCTATGTGCGATGCTTTTCTCACTTTAGCCCAAACCGAAAAAGGATTGTCTTGCTTTCTTTTTCCACGTTGGAAACCTGACGGTTCTAAAAATAATTTCCGTATTCAACGACTCAAAAATAAACTCGGCAACTCCTCCAATGCTTCTAGCGAAATCGAATTTGATGGCGCATTGGCTTGGCTCATGGGCGAAGAAGGTCGGGGCGTTTCTACCATTATCGAGATGGTTGCGCTTACTCGCTACGATTGCATGATTGGTTCATCTGCCTTGATGCGGCGAGCCTTGACGGAGGTTTTGCATCATATCCAATACCGCAAAGTGATGGGGCGACTTCTCATTGACCAGCCCTTAATGCAAAATGTAGTTGCCGACCTTTGTTTAGAGTCAGAAGCTGCCCTTGCCATGACTTGTCGAACGGCTCTTTGCTTAGAAAAAAACACCAAAGAAGAACAGACTCTTTTACGCCTCCTCACTCCTATTGGTAAATATTGGATTACCAAACGAGCGACTTTTTTCTTGGCCGAAGCGATGGAATGTTTGGGTGGAAATGGTTATGTCGAGGACAGTATTTTGCCCCGTCTCTTTCGAGAAGCTCCCGTCAATGCAATTTGGGAAGGAAGTGGCAATGTCCAATGTTTAGATGTACTTCGTGCCATCCGCAAATCGCCTAAAGTGTTAGCTATTTTCATAAATGAATTGGAAAAAGCAAAAGGTTTTAATACGATTTATGACAATTATCTGAAGCATTTAAAATCGGATATTTTAGAGGAAGAACTACAACCCTCATTTGCTCGCCGCTTAACCGAGAGCCTTGCCAAAGGCTTTCAAGCAGCCCAGCTTTTACTACTAGGAAATTCCCAAATTGCCGATGCTTTTTGTCAAGCTCGTTTAAAAAATGACGGTCATTTAATGTTTGGGAATTTGAATAAGAATATTGATTGCAAGGCGATTTTGGACAGGAATTTATTTTAGGAATCCTCTTCCAATCTTCTAAAAACAGCTCTTCCCATTTTGGCGTGTTCGGGATTATCGGCGAGTCCATTGGCGAGTAAAACGGTTGCAAAAAAGACAGCCCAACCTTTGGCTCTTGTTATCAAAT
>JAHDEQ010000197.1:6571-7798 GCA_020628755.1 Saprospiraceae bacterium | reverse complement strand
ATTCACCAAAGCCATATCATCATCAGGTTCTTCTTTGTGAATAAACTCATTGGTTGAAGGATTATATTCGTAATCTTTTTCCCACTCTCCAAAATGAATACACAATTGATTGATAGCATCCAAAATATACTCCAACTCTTCATTGGTCATGATAGGATGAATAGACAAACGAATCCAACCAGGTTTATTTGTCAAATCTCCAATATTGATTCTGCTGGTTATGTTATTGGAGTAGTCTTGCGAAACTTCAAGCAAATAATGTCCATACGTGCCAGCACAACTACAACCACCTCGTACTTGAATCCCATAACGGTCATTGAGCAATTTTACACCTAAATTATAATGCAAACCTTCTACATAAAAAGATAAAGCTCCAATTCTATCTTTAACATTGCTGGCGAGCATCCGCAAGCCTGGCATTTCGAGCATTCTATCCCACATCAAATCAACCATCTCTTTCTCTCTTTTTAAAATATTTTCGACTCCCATTTGTTCTTTGAGTTGCATACTCAAAGCCGTACGGATAGTTTGCAAAAAAGCGGGCGTTCCGCCATCTTCTCGTGCTTCAATTTGGTCAATATATTTGTGTTCGCCCCAAGGATTTGTCCAATCCACTGTTCCACCACCTGGATTGTCAGGAATCTTATTTTTATACAATTTCGCATCAAAAATCAAAACACCAGTAGAACCTGGACCTCCTAGAAATTTATGTGGCGAAAAATATATCGCATCCAAATGTTGCATTGGATTACTTGGACGCATATTAATGTCAATATAAGGCGCAGAACAAGCAAAATCCACAAAACAATAACCTCCATTTTGATGCATCAATTCCGCTACTTCATAATAAGGTGTTTTGATTCCTGTAACATTGGAACAAGAAGTGATAGCAGCAATTTTGACTTTGCGGCGGCGATATTCATACAACAACTCTTTGAGGTGATTGCAATCCATCATGCCTTCGCCACAAGGACGAATGATTTGCACATCGCAAATCGTCTCCAGCCAAGACGTTTGATTGGAGTGATGCTCCATATGGCTGATAAAAACAATAGGACGCAATTCTTTGGGTAACTTTACTAAGTCCTTATATTTTTCATGAATTTTTAAACCCAAAATGCGTTGGAATTTATTGACCACTCCTGTCATTCCAGAGTTGGACGAAATCAAAATATCATCATGTCCAGCTCCGACATAATTCTTAATCATGTCTTTGGCTTTATGGTA
>JAHDEQ010000197.1:0-6471 GCA_020628755.1 Saprospiraceae bacterium | reverse complement strand
TTTCAAAGATAATGGATTTCTAACATTAAATTGAAAGAGAAAATCAAAAATCTTTACATTTGCAAAAAATTCCTTGTTATGACAAGCATTGAGCAACAATCTGTATCAGAAACCAATTTTCAATTTGAAGGACAAAGCAAATTTTATCGAGGCAAAGTTCGTGATGTTTATACGATAAATGAACAATTATTTATGGTCGCATCGGATAGAATTTCTGCTTTTGACCATATTTTGCCTCGCCCGATTCCGTTTAAAGGTCAAGTTTTAAATCAAATTGCGGCACATTTCTTAGATGCAACTGCCGACATTGCGCCCAACTGGCGTTTGGCCTCGCCCGACCCCAATGTTACCGTAGGAGTGGCTTGCGAACCGTACAAAATTGAAATGGTAATTCGAGGTTATTTGACGGGGCATGCTTGGCGAACGTATCGTTCGGGCAAGCGTCTGTTGTGTGGCGTTCCACTTCCTGAAGGGATGAAAGAGCACGACCGTTTTCCAAATCCCATCATTACACCTGCTACTAAAGCCGAAGAAGGACATGACGAAGATATTTCTAAAGAAGAAATATTAGCTCAAGGAATTGTTAGCCCCGAAGATTATGCGGTACTTGAAAAATATACCCAGGCCCTTTATCAAAGAGGTACTAAAATGGCTGCTGAGCAAGGTTTGATTTTGGTTGATACCAAGTATGAATTTGGTAAAAAAGATGGTCAAATTTATGTGATTGACGAGATTCATACGCCAGATAGTTCACGCTATTTTTATAAAAATGATTATGAGGAACGACAAGTCAAAGGCGAAAAGCAAAGACATGTTTCAAAGGAATTTGTAAGAGAATGGTTAATCGCCAATGGCTTTCAAGGACTGGATGGGCAGGTCATGCCTGACATGCCCGACGCATTTGTTCAGCAAGTTTCGGAACGTTATATTGAGCTGTATGAACTCATTACTGGCAAGCAATTTCAACGTTCAGCAGAGCAAAATATCAATCAACGAATCGAGTCAAATATTCGGTCATATCTTAAAAAAGCATAAGTATATTTTGTATTGATTTCACTCATAAAATTATTACTGCGTTGAGCTAAAAAGCGGCAAATTTCATTTGCCGCTTTTTTTATGTCTTACAGCAAACACCTATCCCATTTTTAAAATTTTTGACTAAAAAAAAGAGATTTACCAAATAAAAAATGTTATTTTTGAATATAAGTTACTATTTATTGTAATATCAAAATCAGTGATTAGACTTAGTTAGTGTACAAAGCACACATTTTAAACATTAATTTAAACTTATAATTCTATGTCTGCATTAGCAATGCCATCCAAACTCACAGTTGGTAACTTCATGAAATATGTAAAAGCCAACAACCCCAACGAACCAGAATTTCATCAAGCTGTTCACGAATTTGCGGAGGTTGTAATTCCTTTTCTCAAAAAGAATCCAAAGTATCAAGGATATGCTCTTTTGCAACGAATGATTGAACCCGAACGCATCGTTTCTTTTCGTGTAACCTGGACTGACGACCAAGGCAAAGTTCAAGTCAATAAAGGATACCGAGTGCAGTTCAATAATGCGATTGGACCTTATAAGGGCGGCTTGCGTTTTCACCCTTCGGTCAATTTGAGTATTCTTAAATTTTTGGGATTTGAACAAATCTTTAAAAACAGTTTGACGACGCTTCCAATGGGCGGTGGAAAAGGTGGTTCTAATTTTAATCCTAAAGGAAAATCAGAAGCTGAAATCATGCGTTTTTGCCAAGCCTTTATGACAGAATTGCAACGCCATATTGGTCCTGATACCGATGTTCCTGCGGGCGATATTGGTGTGGGCGGACGTGAAGTTGGCTATATGTATGGTATGTACAAAAAACTCCGTAATGAACATACGGGTGTTTTGACGGGCAAGGGAATGACTTATGGCGGTAGCTTGATTCGTCCTGAAGCAACGGGTTATGGTTGTGTGTATTTTATGCAAGAAATGTTGAATGCTAAAGGCGATTCATTAGAAGGAAAACGATGCATCGTTTCGGGTTCGGGTAATGTTGCTCAATACACGATGGAGAAAATTTTGGATTTGGGCGGAACGGTTCATTCTGCTTCGGATTCTTCGGGTTGTGTATTTGATAAAGAAGGTATTGATAGAGAAAAATTGGCTTATATCCAAGATTTGAAAAATAATCGTCGTGGTCGAATCAAGGAATTTGCCAAAGAATATGATTTGGTTTATGTAGAAGGCGGAAAACCTTGGACAATAGCTTGCGACCTAGCGTTCCCAAGTGCCACGCAAAACGAAATCAATAAAAAAGATGCCGAAACGCTCATCAAAAATGGTTGTATGGGAGTTGCCGAAGGCGCAAATATGCCCACTGATATTGAGGGAATTAGTGTTTTTCAAAAGGCTAAAATCTTATATGCTCCAGGTAAGGCCTCTAATGCTGGAGGTGTTGCAACTTCTGGTTTGGAGATGTCGCAAAATAGCCTCCGTATGAACTGGACTCGTGAGGAAGTGGATATGCGTTTGCACAATATCATGAAGAGTATTCATGCTCAATGTGTGGAGTACGGCGCAGGAAGAGGCAAACATATTGATTATGTCAAAGGTGCAAATGTTGCAGGTTTTGTAAAAGTAGCCGAAGCAATGATTGCACAAGGCGTACTATAAACACCAATCACTTCAGTACTAAAACTACTTTTGAAGATTCGAATAGATTGGTTGGGTTGCTTGCTTTGCAAGCAACCCTTTTTATTTTAAAATATCACATTTTAAATTATACTTTTCAGCAATAGCGATAGTCTTTTCAAAAGTTTGCAAATGATTGACTCCCGCTAAAGTGATCCTTGTAATTTGACTTTCCTCTAAATATTCTAATAACCCAGTTGAATGATTTTTTTTATCGAAAAATAGATTATCAATATCAGAATTAGAATTACTTCCTCTTTGAAATAGCTTTTCTATTTTTTCCCTTTGCAAAGAAGAAATCAACGCTGCCCCAAACGTATTTTGAATACAATAGTATTCAAAAAGGCTTTGCTTCTCCCCTTCTATTTCCACTTCTCCTCCTGGATGCCGCCAAGGATGATTGGCTGCAAAACGTTGATGATTGGTCGGAAACCATAATTTAGCTGCTACAATCTTATTGAATTGAGGAATCATCTCGTTTATTTTTTTGACTTCTTCCAAAATACCTTCAACGGGTTGCATACCAAAAGAAAGGAAATCATTTTGAAGATCTACTATAATAAGAGTATTCATACAGTGTCTTTTTTGCAAAAATAAAGATTAGTTGAAAATATTTTTTCTAAACTTTCAATAATTATTGAAAGTTTAGAAAAAACCCCTTATCTTTGTAATACAAAAAGAAATTATTTACAAAAAACATTGTGTTATGAAAACCCGAAAAAGAATATTATATCTCGACTTGATTGTACAAGCCTTGCTCATTCTTCCTTGTTGGTTTGTCTTTTTTTATTCCTTACTTACATTTGACACAGAATATTTAATGCTACCAATGCTGGCTCAACTAATCATTGGCCCTTGGCAATTGATAAGCTGTATCCTTTTGGCCATTCTTTATGAATCTAAATGGAGAAAAGAATCCTTGTACTATACTGGAATATGGCTAATTAGTACAATTGGACTTTTTACCTCCATCCATTTTCTTGAAACTTACGAAGTACTTTATGGCTTTGGATGGCTAGTTTTCCTTATGCTATTTCCACAGGCTTTAATATTGAGGTACTTTAAAAACACTTATACCGAGTTGATAAAAGTATTATCAACGCCCCGTTCTTTTTGGGAATTATAAGCCACTAAAATATGAACTGGATTATTCTGACATATTGTATTTACCTGATTTGCAGTGCTTTATTCACGATTTGGGTGGGACAAACACTCTACCAAAATGGTCGAGCTTATGTACACAGCATGATACCAAATCCTGAAATGGCTGATACGATAAACAAGCTACTTTTGGTAGGATTTTACTTAGTCAATTCAGCTTATGTACTCTTTGTATTGAAAGAAGATAGCTTAGTTCAAAACTGGAGTAGTTTACTAGAACTACTCGCCACCAAAATCGGTTCAATTGTACTCATTTTAGCAGGAATGCACATTTGCAATATCATTGGATTGTACATATTGAAAAAGAAAAAAATTACATTTTCATAACTCGTCTATGTCTTTGAGGAGTTCACACAAACGCGCAAACACTTAGACATCTACCTGTCGGAAGACAGGCCTAAACACATCATATCATGACTTTATCCGTAATCACCTATGTAGTCTATTTGACTGTTGGAATTGGTATTATCCTTTGGGTTTCAGAAGTCTTATTTTCTAATGCCAGAATATTTTTTGATGACATCTTTCATGGCGACCAATTATTGTCGGACTCGACGAATAAATTACTCAAAATGGGTTTCTATCTACTCAACATTGGAGCAATTTTATTCTTGATGAAAACCAGTACCATTGATACTTCAAAAGAACTTTTTGAAGTGCTTAGTGTCAAGGTCGGAACTATCATTTTGATAGTTGGTGTGCTTTATTTGGTCAATGTCAATACCTTTTTCAAATTAAGAAAGAAAGCTAAAGCTAGTGGTCATCTGAACCTTAGCGAAACAACCAAAATGAAGTTGGAAGTCATCGAAAAAGAAGTTTTAGAGTAATTATAACAAACAAAAGACGATGAAAAAAGTGCTCATTTTTGGCGGAACTGGATTTATTGGAAAAAGTCTAGCTCATTTTTTAGCCAGCAAAAATTTCCGTCCAATTCTAGTTGCCCGAAATATTCCTAAAGAAGATTTACCTTTTGGATTTCTTCAATGGGATGCACAAATTGTAGGCGATTGGGCAAAGGCATTGAACGATGCCTTTGCCATCGTTAACCTCGCTGGCAAGTCTGTTGATTGTATCAAAACGCCCGAAAACTGCGATACTATTTTAAGGTCAAGAGTGGACTCTACTCTAGCGATTGGTAAGGCTTTAAAAAGCCTAGAAAATCCTCCAAAAGTTTGGATTCAAATGTCAACGGCTCATGTTTATGGCGATTCCGAGAATACGATTTGTACTGAAGAATCTTCTACTGGTTATGGTCTTGCTCCGTTTGTTGGACAAGCTTGGGAAAAAGCTTTTTTTGAGTCTTTAATTCCTGAAATGCGAGGCGTTATTTTAAGAACCAGTTTTGTTATTGGTAAAAAAGGAGGTGCTTTACACAAACTCAAACGCTTGGCTCAAATTGGTTTTGGCGGCAAGGTTGGTAGTGGCAAACAAGGTATTAGTTGGATTCACCAAGAAGATTTGAATCATTTGATTTGGTCAGCAATTTTGGAAGAAAAATATAAAGGAATTTACATTGCAAGTGCGCCACATCCTGTTTCTAATCATATTTTTATGAAAACCCTCCGCCAAACGCTTGGAATGCCAATTGGCATTCCTGCTCCCGCTTTCTTAGCAAAATTGGGAGCAAAAATAATTTTCAATACGGATCATGAATTGGCACTCTATGGAAGATATGTCTATTCCAAAAGATTACAAAAAGAAGGTTTTACATTTCATTTTCCTAAAATTGAAAAAGCATTGAAGGATTTGATAAGCTAATTTCTAAAAAAAACTATTTCACAGAGCAACGCAGAGGCTTCACGGAGTTACACAGAGTTTTTTTTCTCCTACTATTAAAGAAGTCTGCTTTGATTTTTTAATTTTGATTTTCATTTCAATTAAAAAATTATGGCAGGAAATATTTTTGGTAATGCTTTTCGAATTAGCACCTTTGGTGAGTCTCACGGCAAAGGAATTGGCGTAGTGATTGACGGTTGTCCTGCGGGACTAGAAATTGATGAGGCTTTTATTCAAGCCGAATTGGCGCGTCGTCGTCCTGGGCAATCCAAGATTGTGACACAACGTAAGGAGGCCGACCAAGCCGAAATTTTATCGGGTGTCTTTGAAGGAAAATCTACGGGTACTCCCCTTGCTATTTATATCAAAAATGCGGATGCACGCTCTAAAGATTATAGTCATATTGCCGATAAATTTCGTCCTTCACATGCAGATTTCACTTATCACGCTAAATATGGATTAAGAGATTATCGAGGCGGCGGGCGTTCGTCTGCTCGCGAGACCGCGGCTCGTGTAGCGGCTGGAGCAATTGCCAAATTATTTTTGCAAGAAAATTCTATTACAGTAAAAGGATATGTTAGCCAAGTAGGAAATTTAAAACTAGAAAAACCTTATCAAAACTTAGATTTTAATCTTATAGAAAATACGCCGATTCGTTGTCCTGATTTGAAAATGGCAGAGGAAATGATTGATTTAATAAAGGCAATTCGTAAAGAAGGAGATACCATTGGTGGAGTCGTTTCGGCTGTGGTCGAAGGCTGCCCAGCCGGGCTAGGCAGTCCCGCTTTTGATAAATTGCATGCTGATCTGGGTAAGGCAATGTTATCTATCAATGCTGCCAAAGGTTTTGAGTATGG
>JAHDEQ010000008.1:34146-41154 GCA_020628755.1 Saprospiraceae bacterium | reverse complement strand
ATATGAAAACGAATATACTTTTTATTTTGCTTTTTCTTTTTTGTGCAAGCGTATCGGCACAAGTACCTCTCCAAATTAAATCCAGCAAAGTACATGCACTTTTAAATTTTATGGATACGATGGCTGGTTGGCCTTCTACGTCTCCAACCTTATTGGAATATGGCCAAGCCAATATTCCAAAATCGAATACCGAATTTTACGAAGCAGTAGAAGTTTATAAAACGCTCAATTTAGATTATTCAGCAGAGCGAGAGCAATACCCCGAATTGCGTCATCAGTATTTGAGTACACGTAACCTTATCATCATGGCAAGTGTTGGAAGTCGAGACTTGCATGATTTTAGTGAACGCATCATGGGTTATTTACCACTTACAGAGCATGACAAATTGATGAAATGTTTGATAACTGCAGCTCCAGTTTATGAACAACTTATTTGGTCAGAGTACTACGAAAGTACCCAAAAAATTATCGGACAAATAAGTCCTTACAAAAAGCAGATTCAGTCTTTATTTGAGCGAGCCAAACAATTTTATGGCGGATTTTGGACAAAGGACTATCCATTTATTGTCTCGCTTTATCCTATACCTGGCGAAAGTGGCTACACTTCGGCAACTCCACATAGCAATGTTTTGGTTGGCAGTTTTATGGCTGATAATCACAAAGACTATGAAGGACGTTTGGGCGTGATTGTTCACGAAATGTGTCATATTATTTTTGATGAACAACCTTTAAAATTGCAAGAAGATATTGAAAAATGGTATTTAAAAAATGATTCGCCTTATGCACGATATGCGTACAATTATATAGACGAAGGTTTGGCCACTGCCATTGGCAATGGCTGGGCGTTTGAGCAAATACATGGTTATGTGGATAGTTTAGATTGGTATCATGACCCATATATCAATCAATATGCAAAGGCAATTTTTCCGCTTGTCAAAGAATACTTGGAATCAAAAAAACGAATGGATAAAGAATTTATCAATCAAGTCATTGCCATTTTTGAAAAAGAATTTCCAAAATGTATCTATGATTATGGTTTGCTATTAAATGACATTGACATTTATAGCGATTTGGAACAGCAAGTTTTATTCAGCGATATATTTAGTTCCCTCAATCAGTATTTTCAAGTTCGGTCGGCCAATTTTTTTAATCCAATAATTGACACCAAAAGTTTGGAGACGATGGACAAAAAGCAGCAAACCAAAATGTTTTTCCTCATAAACGATGAATCTAAGACTTATAAAACAGTTGCAACAAAAATTACCGATCTGCAAAAACACTTGAATATAGATGTAAAAGAAGATTTTATACTCTCTTTTTGGGACGAAAATAGCAAATCCAATATTATCCTAATCAATCTTCAAAAAAAGGAAGATGCCAGCAAGGCTTTCCAGAAATTGGCAGAATTAAAATATATCAATCCTGATAATGCACTTGTGAAATTTTAAAGCATAAGAACAGCTTTTTTTACGATAAATTGCAATACGCTCAAAAAATATAATTTCAACATTTTTAACTTTCAAATAGAAGTTTTAGCATAATTTTTGTATATTTATATTTTAAATATGAAATTTTATGTTATTTGGAAATTTCATGCAAGAACATATCTACTCTTAAAAAAGGTATCCCACACGTCATATTATAAAAAAATATTAAGCGTATTTGAAATTTAATTTCAAATAGGGCATATAATTGTTTAAGTATTTAGTACTTTTGGGTCTATCTACAAGAACCTTCCCTAAACCTTTTTTTAGAACCCTAATTCCAAATGTATAGTTAAGCTACAAAATCAAAACAAACAATGTTTTAGTAGTTTTTCTGAATAAAGAAATCCCTTGATCTAAGTTTTTTATCCCTTGCAATCCCTAATTCCGACAATCGAGTTTTTCAAATTAATCTGACGTTATTTATTAATTTGATAAAAACTCAATTTACATAAGGCCCCCTCTTATGGGTGTTTTTTATTACTGAAATTTATTAATAAACCACACAAATTTTCAAGTAACACATGAAAATTGTTACCCAATTACTACTTATTTTAACACTTTTATCAACGGGACTATCAGCACAAAATAGTCATCATCACACACCAGGGCATGTTTGTGGCTTTGACCATAAAATGAAGGAATTGCAAGAAAAAAATCCTGAGTTACTTAAACAAAGAAAAGAGTATATTGAACGAATCATACCCGAAATTTTAGAGAACCAAGCAGCTTATCGCACACAAGCCATTCTAAAAGTACCCGTAGTTTTTCATGTCATTCACAATGGAGAGCCTGTAGGAGTTGGACAAAATTTATCAGAGCAAACGATTTTGGAGCAACTTCAAACTTTAAATGAAGATTTTCAGGCGATGAATGATGATTTTTTGAGTACACCTGCCCGATTTGCCAATGCTATTGGAAACCCTGAAATACAATTTTGTTTGGCAGAAATTGACCCAAATGGTAGTGATACCAACGGAATTACACGTCATCAGTTTTCTAATGTTACGGACGACAATATAGAGGCAACTATCAAACCCAGTACTTCTTGGGATGCCTATCGCTATTATAATATTTGGATACTTCCTATACCAGAAACTACTAATCAGGGAGGCACAACAGGTTATGCTTACCTACCTTTTCCAGGTACGATTGGCGATCCATCTACAGATGGAACGGTGTTAGATTACCGTTTTACAGGAGCTGGCGCAACTACATTGACTCACGAAACGGGACACTATTTAGGTTTATATCATACTTGGGGTGTCAACGATGGAGGTTGCGGTGTAGTCAATGATGATGGTTTTACGGATACTCCAGAACAATCCAACCCCACATCTCAGGATGTCGGATTTGGATTTAATTGCTTTGGAGGCACATATCCAACAGGGCCTTCTTCTTGTGGTGAGGAGCATATGTATGTCAATTATATGGATTATGCAAGTAGTTCTTGTTTGACCTCATTTACCAATCAACAAATTGCAGTAATGCGTGCCGTTTTGATGGGGACTGTTGCTAATCCCACACCAGTTGCTTGGGGAAACCGCAACCTATTATTACAATCTGCTCCCGAAGTTGCTCCTAGTTGCGACGGGACAGTTACAGATAATACATTTGATGACGATGCAGGGCTTATACAGATTGTTGCTCCTGCACTAACAGTTTGTGCTGGTCAGGAAATTGAACCTATAGTAGAACTTCAAAATCAATTTGGAGAAAATGATTTGACCTCTGCTCGTATTCGTTACCGTATCAACGGTACAAATACAACAAACTTTAACTGGACAGGTAATTTAGAAAAAGGAGAATCAAAGTTTGAAACCTTGCCTTCTTTTATTGCACCAGATAGCGATTTTACATTTACAGTTTCGACATCCAATCCAAATGGACAAGTTGACGAATGGGAGTTTAATGACGAATTAGAAATAACAGTTTCGGTTAACGTCTCTCAACCTGCACCTTTGATTGATGATTTTGAAACGAATGCCTTAGATCCTACAGCTAGTGGACTGACAAGTATCAATTATGATGAAGATCCATTTGTATGGCAACATACTTCTGCGGTTTCAGGTTTTGGAATTGGTGCAGGCAGTATTTATTTTGATAACTTTAATGGTTTAGGTGTAATCAATCCTGATAATACAACAGATGCTATAGTCACACCACCTTTGGATATGACCGCAGCAGTCAATACCGAATTGACATTTGATGTGGCTTATGCGACTTATGGAGAGCTCTCTACACAGTATTCTGATGGTTTAGAAGTACGTATTTCCACAGATTGTGGAGCAACTTTTTCTGAAATGCTTTATTTCAAAGAAGGAGACGAATTGAGTACAGTTGACGGGCCATATCCTATCATGTTTCAACCTACGGCTGATGATTGGCGAAAAGAAAGTATTGATTTGAGTAATTATGCAGATGAAACAGCTTTGAGTATCATTTTTATCAATCATTCAGGTTACGGAAATTTACTTTATTTGGACAATATTAATATTGGTGCAGGTTGTTCTGCACAAGTAAATGCACAAATACAAGAGGTGACTTGTTTTGGAGAATGTGATGGAACTATTCAGCTAGAAATTAGTGGATTTGATGAAGCATATACTGTTCAATGGGGTGAAAATGCCAATAATCAAACAGGAACAGAGATTTTAGAAAATCTATGTCCTGGCGAATATAGTGTTACTGTTAGTGATGGCGAGGCTTGCGAAATTGTACAAACCATAAGCTTACTTGAACCTCCTAGTATTCAAGTAGAAGCGATTTCTACTGATGTAACAGCAGTAGGGGCCAGTGATGGCTTTGTTGGAGTTTATCCTGCTGCTTTAGGAATTAACAACTTTACCTATCAATGGAATACGCCTAATATGGATATTAGCCCCGAAGTTTCTGACTTAGCGGCTGGAGAATATATCGTCACGATCACTGCCGAAGGCATTGATTGTCCTACTATAGATACACTTATTGTTAACGAATTCGATTGTAGTTCTTTTGCTTTAGCAGAAATTAAATCTACACCAATTACTTGTTTTGGTTCGGATGACGGAAAAGCAAGTATATCTGTAACTGGAGGATTCATGCCTTATTTTTATCAATGGAATAATAGTATATTAATTGAACCATCTCAAGAAAATTTACCACCAGGTGACTACGAAGTTACCGTTACGGACTTAAAAGGTTGCTGGATTATCGAATCTTTTACGATTGAAGAACCGGAGCCAATGGATATACAAATTGCTATTACTCCAGAAAGTGGCGTAGGACAAGGCGATGCTTCTATTTTCTTGCTTCCATCAGGTGGTACACCCGACTATATGTATGAGTGGAGTGATGGCCAAACGACCAATCCTGCCACCAATCTGGAAGCTGCTACTTACACGGTAACGGTGACGGATAGCAACGGATGTCAACTCAATCAAGACATTACTATAGAAGAAGTAGCTTGTATGCCTGTACAGCTAGAAGTAGCAACCACCAATGTTTCTTGTGGTGGAGCAAGCGACGGAATAGCTTTGGTAACTCCTGTAGGTAGCGAGGCTACCTACACCTATTCGATTGGTCAAGGAGACAATGACAATAGTTTTGAAAACTTATCAGCTGATACATACACAGTAGTTGCTACCGACGAATTTGGTTGTTCGAGTACTACTAATTTTATAATTGAAGAACCCGAATTATTAAGCACCCAAATTGCGAGTCAGCCCACTTGCTTTGAAAGCGCAAGTGGCAATGCAAGTGCTATTGTATTTGGAGGAACGACTCCCTACACCTATGCATGGAGCAATGGAAGTCAAGAACAATCTATTACGGGTTTAGCGGCAGGAGATTATACGATAACCATCACAGATGCCAATGCTTGTACGATGACAAGTCAAGTAACTGTTGAAAGCTACGAAGCGATTAATGTAGAAATACAGATAAACAACGAATCACAGCAAAATGCCAATGATGGTGCTATTGCTACAAGTGTATCTGGTGGTACAGCTCCATATACATATATATGGAGCAATGAAGCTACGACAGCTTCTATTTCGGATTTAGCTCCTGGATTTTATGCTTATACCATTACAGATGCAAATGCTTGTATTGTCTCTCAAAATGAAATTGAAGTTTTAGCAGGAGCTAATCCTTGTGCCGCTTTTGCCGCCGAAGGCACACAAGTCAACGTTTCTTGTGCAGGTGGGACTAATGGTTCAATCAATTTAACAATTGATAATAATACAGATGAATATGCTATTCTTTGGGATGACGGTTCTACCACACCAACACTACAAAATCTTAGTGCAGGTATTTATGAAGTTACATTATCAAATAGTTCGGGTTGTACCATAGAACAGTCTTATGGAATTACAGAACCTAGCCCGCTTGGAGTAGAGATTATGAGTCAAGATGAGACTTTTGAAAATTTCAACGATGGCTCAATCAATGCTAATGCAAATGGAGGAACACCTCCATACATCTACAATTGGGGCGATGCTGGGCAAGGCGAAAGTCTTGCAGGTTTAGCACCTGGTAGTTATATACTTACCCTCACAGATGTCAACCAATGTATTGTGGTAGAAGAAGTTTTTATCAATCCAGGTATAAGTCCTTGTTTGACTTTTGGAGTAGAATATGAAGTTAATAATATTGACTGTAACGGCGAAAACACAGGAAATATTCAATTATTTCCAAGCAATGATATAGAACTAAATTCTTATTTGTGGAGCAATGGAACTACAAATCCTAATCTCGCAGAGGTAGGAGCAGGCGTTTATACGGTTTCCGTAACTAGCAATAATAACTGCTCACAAGAATTGGAAATTGTTGTTGCCGAAGCACCCGCTATCGAAGTCCAAGTCAGTAGTCAAAACGAAAGTGAACTAGGTGCAAACGATGGTTCAATAGAGCTGGCCGTAGCTGGTGGCACACCAGACTACGCTTACCTTTGGAGCAACGACAATACGACCAACTCAGACGATAATTTAGCACCAGGTTTATACATTATTACAGTTTCAGATGATAATAATTGTCAAACAATTTTAGAAGTTGAAATAGAAGAAGGTAATGACAATTGTTTAGGTTTTGAAGCAGGTTTTGAAGTCCAAAATGTATCATGTTTTGGCGAAAGCGATGGTCAAATTGTACTGAATCTTATTGGAGGCATGGCCCCATTCGACTACGAATGGAGCGACGGAAGCATCGAAACGATGGAGTTAATGGATGTAGCAGCAGGTTTATATAGCGTAACAATATCAGATGCGAATAACTGTGATTTGGTACTTGAAATAGAAGTTGCTCAACCCGATGCGCTTTCTTTAATAGCAGATGTTCAAGATGAATCGGTTTTAGGTGCCAATGATGGTTCAATTAGCTTAGTTGTAAGTGGTGGTACTGCAGCTTATACTTATCAATGGAGTAATGGCGCAACGACTTCAAGTATTCAAAACCTCGAATCAGGTATTTACGAAGTTTTAATCTCAGATGCCAATGATTGTACTTTGACAGAGACTTTCGCTATCGAAAAAGGTATAGATTTCTG
>JAHDEQ010000008.1:27026-34046 GCA_020628755.1 Saprospiraceae bacterium | reverse complement strand
CAAACTATAACTTCTTGTGGGAATCAGGCGAGACAACGAATATGCTCAACAATTTGGGTGTAGGAGAATATACGGTAACAATTAGCGACCAAAATGGCTGTAGTCAAGAAACGACAATCCCTATTTTCTTAGCTGAACCCGATTGTACAGGTTTTGAAACCAACTTCCAAATTCAAGAGCCATCTTGTAATGGGGAGAACGACGGAATGGTAAAGATAGAACCTGTCGGTGGGGTAGAACCTTACGAAATTCAATGGCTAAATGCTTTGAGTGGAGAAATGCAAGACAATTTATTAGCAGGAGAATATCCAGTCATTGTAACAGATGCCCAAAATTGTGTTGCGCAGTACAATGTTGTTGTTTCAGAACCTGCTCCTATACAAACGGATATAATACTAGAAAATGGTTCTTGTGGTTTGGGAGGTGCTGCCGAAGCTGCTACGGTAGGAGGTGTTACTCCTTACACCTATGAATGGAGTACAGGACAAGCAGGAAATGAAATTACTAACTTAGAAACAGGTACTTTTACTCTAAGTATTACAGATAGTAACGGTTGCTCCGAAATACAAAGTTTTGATATTGAAGTAGATGAAGCTCTAGCTCCTGAGTTTGAGTTTGAAACACAAACTATTTCTTGTTTTGGTAATAATGACGGTCAAATTTCAATTTTGCCAGTTGGAGGTAATGCTCCATTTTCTTATCAATGGAGCAATGGCATGACGACTGAGACGATTGAAGATTTAACTCCTGGCAGTTATACCGTTATTATTATGGATAATGCAGGTTGCTCCTTTGTACAGTCAGTACAATTATTTGAACCTACGGGTATTTTTGCCGAAATCTCTCTTTCTACTTTAGACAATGAATCCTTTATGGCGACTTGTATAGCGCAAGGTGGCCAGCCGCCTTACCAATTTTTGTGGAGCAACGGAGAAACGAATATTCAAAACGAAGATCTTACAGAAGGCAGTTATTCTGTAACCATTACCGATAGCAATGGTTGTACGATAGAAGAAAATATTTTGATTGACAATACAGATACAAGTACGAATGTACAAGATATTTCAACCTTGCTTCAATTTGATTATTTTCCTAATCCAACCAATGACTTACTAAATATAAATCTGAATTTTGAAGCCGCGCAAGAGTTTACCTTATTTATGTACAATGTCGTAGGACAGGCCGTTTATCAACAAACCAATAATCGAAAATCGCTACAAACTCAAATTTCTACAGCAGACTTTTCGGCAGGTACGTATTTGTTGCGCTTAAAAACGCAAGAAGGAATTGTAGTCAAAAAAGTAGTGGTAATAAAATAAAACAAAAAGAAAACGCTTCCTTCAGCTTCTTAGCTGAAGGAAGCGTTTTTTATAAAGAATCTTCCAATTTCTTTTCAAGCAACTGCATTTGCTGATAAATCAATTTATTCAAATCAGAAGAAGGTGCAACAAACTTTTGAGCCAACTCAAAAGACTCTTTAGCGGCATGGTATTTATTCGATTCAAATTGCTCCAAACCAATATAATACCACGAAACACCTAAATTAGGGCCAACAGACTCTGCCAGTTCTTCATCATTTTCGATGGCACGTTCTATTGTAGGTATATTGCCCGTGATTTCTTTACCATTTTTGAGGACATAAGTAGCTTCTCCTACCATTTCGCCATTTTCCCAAATACAAGCATACTTATCACCATTTGAAAAATGAAACGTTCCTTCCTTATTGGTATGACCATTTTTCCATTTTCCTATAAAAACATCACCCGTTCGGAAAGTAATCGCACCTGAACCATCTCGCTTGCCTTGTTTGTGTTTACCCACAAACCGAGTTCCATCGGGCTTATTGTATTCGCCTTCACCATCGGCCAAACCATTTTTCCATTCGCCATCATAACTCTCACCATTTATCATAGTGATTATGCCTTTGCCTTGCATCACACCATCAAAGAAAGTGCCCACATATTTTGAACCATCTTTCCATAGATAAACCCCTTTACCATGAATTTTCCCACTGCGCCAACTACCAGCGTAATTGTCTCCTTTGCTAAAATTTTGTTGACCATGACCATGACGCAAGCCATCCAAAAACTCCCCAATGTATATATTACCATCAACATATTTGAACGTACCCCAACCATGCGGAATACCATATTTGAACTCGCCCTCGTACAAATCGCCGTTTTTATAATTCTTATTTCCTTTGCAATATTTTTCTTTTTTAGAGCAAGAATTATCTTTTGCGACCTTTATTTTTAAGGAGTCTATAGAATTTCCATATATAATAGCTGGAAACCAGATTAGAAAAACAAAAAAACTCTTTTTCATTGGGTACAGAATTTATTTTGGGGGATAAAATGCGATTGCTTTAAATTGTTGGATACAACAATTTAAGAGTTTGCTTTTTGTCTATACCTTGTTATAACAATAATCAAACCAAAAAGAAATATTCCAATTAACAATTCAATTAAAGTATTCTTAATTATTTTTGGCTATAAAGTATTTGCTTCTCAGCTATTTTTCTAATTTTGCATTCCGTAACATAACCTTCATTTTATGACCAAGTATATTTTTGTTACGGGTGGCGTAACATCTTCTTTAGGCAAAGGAATCATTGCTGCTTCTCTTGCTAAATTGCTTCAAGCAAGAGGTTTTAAAGTAACTATTCAAAAGTTCGATCCTTATATCAATGTGGATCCAGGAACGCTTAATCCATACGAACATGGCGAGTGTTTTGTCACCGACGATGGTGCCGAAACAGACCTTGATTTGGGACATTATGAGCGTTTTTTGAATATTCCGACTTCGCAAGCCAATAATGTGACAACAGGTAAAATATATCAAACTGTTATCAACAAAGAGCGAGAAGGGGAGTATCTCGGAAAAACGGTTCAAGTTATTCCGCATATCACCGACGAAATCAAACGCCGAGCGCAATTGTTGGGACAAACCAATAATTATGATATTGTCATAACTGAGTTGGGTGGTACAGTAGGAGACATTGAATCTCTTCCTTACTTAGAGGCTTTGCGCCAAATGCGTTGGGACTTAGGAACAGACAATTGTTTAGTTATACACCTTACGCTAATTCCTTATCTCAAAGCAGCTAAAGAACTGAAAACCAAGCCTACACAGCATTCTGTTAAAGAATTGCTTCAAACTGGTATTCAGCCCGATATTTTGGTTTGTCGCACCGAAAAGCCACTAACTAAAGCAATACGAAGAAAACTCGCTCTCTTTTGCAATGTGGACTCCAATTCGGTTATCGAAGCAATGGATGCGGACTCTATATACGATGTGCCCTTATTGATGCTCAAAGAAAATTTGGACTCGACCGTATTGACCAAACTACGTCTAAAAGACCGCAGAGAACCCGACCTCAAACGCTGGAAATCATTTTTGGGACGACTCAAAAATCCTTTGTATGAAGTCCAGATTGGCTTAGTGGGAAAATATAATGAACTACCCGATGCCTACAAATCTATCTATGAATCCTTCATACATGCCAGCGCAGCCAACGAGTGTAGGGTAGTGGTTGTACCGATTCATTCCGAAGACTTGGAAACTACACCTGACAACATCAAGAAAAAATTAGAAAATTTAGATGGTATCTTAGTGGCACCAGGTTTTGGAGAACGAGGCGTAGAAGGAAAATTGCAAGCCATCAAATATGTGCGTGAAAATAATATCCCATTCTTTGGAATTTGTCTGGGGATGCAGTGTTGTGTGGTCGAATTTGCCAACAACGTGATGTTCTTGTCAGGCGCAGCTTCTACCGAGGTGGACGAGAAAAGTCCTTATCCGATTATTGATTTGATGCCCGACCAAAAGCACATCACCCAAAAAGGTGGTACGATGCGATTAGGATCTTATGCTTGTACGATTAACTCAAACTCCAAAGTACATAAAGCCTATCAAAAAACAGAAATTTTTGAACGCCATCGCCATCGTTACGAGTTCAACAATGATTACTTAACACAAATGGAAAAAGCTGGTCTCTTGGCTTCGGGCATCAATCCTGAGTCGGGCTTAGTAGAGATTGTCGAACTCAAAGGTCATCCTTGGTTTATTGGAGTACAATTTCATCCAGAGCTAAAAAGTACAGTCGAAAATCCACATCCTTTATTTGTTGATTTTGTCAAAACGTGCAAATTGCTAAAATATGGTATCAATGAAAAAGAAACTACTTTAGTAACGACGAAATAATCTGTCTTTATAGGTGTATTATCCTCATCTTATAAAACAAGTGTGCTAAAAAAAGACCTCATCGAGGTCGCATGAAACTAATTTAGCTTGGTTATACGACCTCGCTGAGGTCGAAAACTGAACATAATCTTGATTTCAAACCTAGTTTGATGCCGCTGGCATCATAAATTTCTAAATTACCCGACTTGTGGGTAAACTACACCTGTGTAGGTAAGGCTCTCGGAAAGTCAAGTCGGGAAGTAATTTTTTGACTAATACTAACAATGTTGAAGCAATTATTTCCTTATTTTTTAGCTTCTTTATTTCTTGTTTGGTGGTCGAGTGATTTTGTGTTTTTTTGGGACACGATACAACTCGGAAGTAAACACGCTCACTTTTTTTACGAAAATGGCTTCCAAAACTGGATTTTGCCTATAGAAATAGATAGTGGCCATCCGCCCGTTTTTGGGGCGATGTTGGCGATTTGCTGGCAAATTTTTGGTCGGTCTTTGGCGGTGAGCCATTATATGATGCTTCCTTTTTTGTGTGGTATGGTTTACTACTTTTATAAAATTGCTAGTCATTGGTTTCCACGAAAATATTTACATTTTTTCTTAGTTTTTTGTTTGGCGAGTCCTGTTTTGTTGGGGCAAGCCGTCTTGGTGAGTCCTGATATTGTCCTCGTTTTTTTCTTTTTGATGGGAATATTTGGGGTGCAAAAAAACGCTTTAGGACTGCTCACCATAGCAAGTCTTGGACTTGCTATGACCAGTATGCGAGGCATGATGGTCGTCGTGTTGATATACCTCTTTTATTTGTATGAAAATTGGGACGAGGCAAAAGAATCACAATTATTTTTAAAATTAGCCTTTTTGATAAAAAAGGCTTTGCCATTTGTGCCATCAGGTATTTTTGCTTTACTTTTTTTGATTTATCATTATGTGAAAACAGGTTGGATAGGACACCATGCCGACTCTCCCTGGGCAAATGCTTTTGCCCAAGTAAACCTGATTGGATTTGCAAAGAATGTCGCTATTTTAGGATGGCGAATGCTGGATTTTGCTTATCTCTTTTTATGGGGAATCTTATTTTATGGCCTATTTCAGCAAAAAATCAAGGTCTTATGGAAAGACCAGTTATTTAGAAAATTGTTGGTCTTATTTTGCCTTTCTTTATTGGTTTTGAGTCCGACGGCCTTGTTGTACAAGGGCTTGTCTGGGCATCGTTATTTGTTGCCGATTTATATTAGTTTTTCTTTTTTAGTAGCTTATGTGATTGTTCAAATAAAATATGCTAAAACCTTGTTTGTCATAGCAATAACAGCTTTACTTACAGGAAATTTGTGGTGCTATCCTCGTCATATTGCACAAGGTTGGGATGCTACATTGGGACACCTGCCTTACTATGGACTTAGAGAAAAAATGCTAGATTTTATTGAAAAGGAAGAAATTCCTTTTCAACAAATTGGAACGGCTTTTCCTAATATTGGCGCAATGAAGTATCTTGCTTGCCAAGATACTTCGGATGGCTTGGTGGACTACGATTTTGACCAGCAAAAATATATTTTTTATTCCAATGTGTTTAATGATTTTAATGAAAAAGACTTTGAAGAATTGGAGAAAAATTGGACAATTTTAAAAGTATATAAAAGCTATCCTGTAGAAGTGATTTTATTTCAAAAAAAGGACGCTACGGTGAAAATGATAGGCGCAAAAAATTAAGACAGAGGTTTACTAAACTTGTTCTTGATAAGAAGCCTTATGACAACTCCAACTACTACTTTCAAATTGAAAGAAGTTTAGTAAACCTAATCTTTGTACTGTAGTATCAAGAAAAATTAAATAATGCGAAAGTTAAGTCTTAAAGAACTCAATCGAATAGATATTCCTTCGTTTAAACAAATCGAAAAAGTACCAATCGTAGTGGTATTGGACAATATTCGGTCGGCACTCAATGTGGGTTCGGTGTTTCGTACAGCCGATGCTTTTGCTTTAGAGAAAGTTATGCTTTGCGGTATCACTGCAAAGCCGCCGCATAAGGAAATCCTCAAAACGGCAATTGGTGCTTCTCAGTCAGTGGATTGGGAATACCACGAAGATGTCGTACAAGCGGTTTCCAATTTAAAAGAACAAAATTATCAAATCGTAGGTGTTGAACAAACCGACCAAACGGTCGCCTTGCAAGATTTTCATTTTCAAAAGGGCGAAAAATATGCCCTGATATTGGGCAATGAAGTCAAAGGATTGCACGAAAATCTCTTGCCCTTGCTAGATGTATGTTTAGAAATTCCTCAGTTTGGTACGAAACATTCCTTGAATGTTTCGGTTTGTACGGGCATTGTTTTGTGGGAGGGTTTGAGGCAACTCAAATTTTAAAAAACGATTATTTTTTACCACGTACTTTAGTCTGTTTTGAAGCAAAACAGACTAAAGTACGTGGTACAGTCAACTACATTTTATTGGCAGAGGAGAAAATACGGCTCCAATTGATACCATTAAACATATTGCCTTCTTTGGTGCTAAACCAAATAAAGAGGGGCTTACCAACGATATGGGTTTCGGGTACAAAACCCCAAACACGAGAATCTTCCGAATTGTGGCGATTGTCTCCCATCATCCAATAGTAATCCAATTGGAAAGTATATGTACTGGTCTCTTGACCGTTTATGATAAATTTACCATTCTTTTCGACCAAATCATTTTCTTCAAAAACTGAAATCACACGTCGAAATTGTTCGATGTTTTCTTTAGTGAGTGTGACGGTTTCGCCTTTTTTAGGAATCCAAATTGGGCCAAAATCATCAACTGTCCAGTTTTTAGACATATCATTATTGCCAAA
>JAHDEQ010000008.1:20920-26926 GCA_020628755.1 Saprospiraceae bacterium | reverse complement strand
AAATTGGGCCAAAATCATCAACTGTCCAGTTTTTAGACATATCATTATTGCCAAACAAAGGATTGACCAATGGTTGTACACTTATGGTACTATCCTGATTGAGTTGTTGGTATTGCGCTTCGGACAATTGTACAGAGTAGATTTGGCCTCTTTGATTGACCGCAATTGCACTGTTTGAAATATTGTATCTTTTCAATTTTTCAACCAAGGCTTTTGGTCCGCCCGCTGTTCGTACATTATAATCTTTTATTGGATAAACTTTTACATCATTACCTAGCGTTTTGACTTTTTCGGCTTGTTCGTTGGACAAAATCAGCTTCATCACATCGCCTTGTGATACATTATATTTGTCATAAGAGGCGATGCCCCATTCGTCGAGTTTGTCCATTTTGACATTTGTACCATTCAACTCAACCATGTAGGTATATTGCAAATCTGAAGGATTTTCGGCAGGTTGCCCATTGATATACAATTGGCGATTGATGATTTGGAGCGAATCGCCAGCCACGCCAACACAGCGTTTGATATAATGATCCATTTTATCCATTGGGCGAGTCGTCAATTTCAAACCTTTTTGCTTGATACGTTGTGCGACACCAGGATTGCGGCGTTCGTCATGCACACTAAAAGTACGTACAGGATCGTAATAAATACTGTCGCCTTCGGGATAATTGAAAACGATTGGCTCATTTCTATCAATAGACTCAATGGCGGGCAAACGCTTATAGTCCAAACTTGGACTTTCTAAATACGATTCAGTATTCAAAAAAGGAATGCGATTGTGCAATAAAGGAAGCATTGCAATCGTCTGGGGCATACGGATTCCGTAATGCGCCTTGCTAACAAACAAAAAATCACCGACCAAAAGCGAGCCTTCCATCGAAGGAGTAGGAATTTTATAAGCCTCTATTAAAAACATTCGGATAAAAGCCGCCGCAAAGACAGCAAAAATTATTGCTTCTGCCCACTCTCTGCCTTGTCCTTTTTTATAAGGATTGTTGGCTTCCAATTTTTTGATTTGGTATTTATCGTCTGCTTCATAAGCAGCCGCTAGTTGTTTTCTATAATTTTCTTCGAGTTCGAGCGTAGGGCCAAGGTATTCTGTTTTCTCATCTTTAGCTGTCATAAAGAACGAAACAGGAGTAAACACGACAGACAAAAAGGAATCCCAAAAACCTAATTTTCCAAAGGAGCGTACCATGTCAATACACATACCTGCATAGATGAAAAAGTTGACGATTGGAATCAACAAAAGCAAAGCCCACCATTTGGGTCGCCCAATGATGTCGCACCACTCCATAAAATTGAGACCAGGAATGAGTCCTTTGCTTGCCTTTCGGCCAGCTTTAGGAAAAAGAAAATATAGACTGATGCTAGTTAATATATAGAATACTAAGAAAAAGATTAACACAATTCAATGGTTTTTGATGAATGAATACTGATTAGTATTTCATGTAAACTTTTTATTACAAAAGCACAAGGAAAATTTGAAATGCAAAGATAGAATAAATGCAAGAATGTCTAAATGTTAAATGCAGGAAAGTAGAAATTCTATATTTTTCGATTGCTAGAGCAAATTGATAAAATTACTCTACTTCTCCTTCAATCCACAATTTTTCGCTTTTGCGTTGACCGCTAAAAAAGACCGTGATTTTTTTTCGGAAATAACCTTTTTTGGCTGCATCATATTCGATGCGAATAGTGCTTGTAGAGTCGGCAGGAACAGCATCATAGGTCCAATCAGGCGCAGCGCAACCACAAGTGGTGCGCACGTTGTCTATTAGAAAGGCCTCGCCACTAATATTTCGGAATTCAAAATTAACTTCAACAGGTTCAAACTGCGTAATTATTCCAAAATCATGTTCCATTGGAGTCAACCATTCGACCTTGCTATCGGACTCCCAAACTAAAAAAAGTAAACTGATCAATAAATATCTCATACGAACAAAACGAAAATTTTAAATCAAATATTGGTTCTCAATTAATGATTCTCTTGCTTGTCGCAGTTTGCATCTGCGATATAATACACTAAAAAGAAAAACGGCATACGGACAAAAGTGTGGGTTGAATGAGGTTTACTAAACTTCTTTATGTTTGAAAACTGCTATATAGCTTGATATTGGGACTTTATTTAGCAGCAAGTTTAGTAAACCTTTGAGTTTCAATATTAGTGTTTTCTTTTACCTATAGTTTTTACCGTAGTGCCAGAAAAACAAAGCGTATGGCATCGCAGTTTGTAAACTGCGACGAACGAGAGCTGAATATATATTTTTATCTAAATCTCTATATCCTTACATCTGAATCCGAGCCAAGCCCTCCGAAAAATCTCTCACATCGTAACGAGAAGGAGGAATTGCCAATTCGCCATTTTGATTGATAAAACCGATACCTCTTGAGCTAATAAATCGAGCTAAACCTTCGCTATAATTCCATAACATTGGAAAAACAGCTTCTGTGATTTCATGGCCTTGTGCATCCAGAACACCCCAAAGTTTTCCTTTTCGGAAAGTCGCAAAACCTTCTTGAAAATTGCGAAGTTCTTCGTATTTAGCTGTAATTAGAATTTCACCATTTGAGTTTAAAAAACCAAATTTTCCATTGGACTTGAAACGCCATAAGTTTTCACCAGCATATTCTATTTTTTTAAATTTCTTTGACACGGTCTTTTCCTTCTTATCGATCAAGTAAAATCCATCTTCTTTTTTGACAGCAGCCACATTTTGATAAAAATTGCTTGCAAAAGTATAAATCAAAGGAATCACTATTTGTCCTTTTGCATTGGTAAAACCATATTTTCCTTCTTTTTTGACTCTAAAAATTCCATCCGATAAGGGACTGACTTTAGAGTAGTCACAAGGCAAAATTTGTTTGCCTTGGGTGTTGATAACTCCATATTTGCCTTGTTTTTTTACAATGGCAAAAGCATCGTTAAATGGCTGAGTGGCTTCAAAGGTTGCAGGTATTACTTCCTCGCCTTCTTTATTGATAAACCCCCACAGTTCGTCTTTTGTAAAGTTAGATAATCCGTTAGAGAAAGATTTTACTCCTTTAAAGTTTTCTTGCAATGATATTTCTCCTTTTTTGTTGATGAAATAGATTTCATTGTCAAAAGTCTGAACCTTTGCCAAGCCATTGCTAAACGACCAAACCAACTGATAAGTTGGTTTGAGCAGCCAATCACCACTTTTATCAATAAATCCCCATTTGCCTTTTACTCGCACAGCCGCAAAGCCCTCAGAAAAATTAAACGCCTCATCATATTGGCATTTGATTACATTTTCACCTTGTTTATTTATGAATCCCCATTTCAATGGTGAGGTTTCATAATCTTCTTCTAAAGGAGGAAGTATTTTGACAAAACCATTTTTGGGTTTTTGCGTATCATTCAAGCATCCACAACATTGTAAGAGACAAAATAGGAATATCCAAAAAAGGGAATTTCTCATGCGATAAATTTCTAAAAATTTCTCTCAAAAGTGAAGATGTTCTAAAACAATTCAAAAAAAAGTCTTAACAATTATTAAAATATATTGTCAATTAATAATTTGTGGCCGAAAATTGTCGTTCCTTTACTTTATATAAAATAACAAGACAAAACTTATATACTTTAAAACCGCTATTTTATGAATTTTGATATGATTTTGCTTTTTCAAAAAGCTAGTGTTGCCAAAGATGGTGTTGAATCACAGAGCCTTATGGACATTATTGCTTCGGGAGGTCCTCTTGGTATTGCCATAGTAGTCGTTCTTTTCCTTTTGGCATTTATCGCACTTTTTATTTTTTTCGAACGCTATTTTACGATTAAACGTGCGAGTAAAATTGACGAGAATTTTATGAATAATATTCGTGCAAGTGTTGTAGCTGGCAATATTGCTGGTGCAAAAGCACTTTGCCAAACGACGGATTCTCCAGTTGCTCGTATGGTCGAAAAAGGAATCCTCCGAATCGGAAAACCGCTTCGAGATATTGATGCTGCCATCGAAAATGTAGGTAATTTGGAAATTTTCAAATTAGAGAAAAACCTCTCTACTTTGGCAAGTATTGCTGGTGCTGCTCCGATGATTGGTTTCTTTGGTACGGTTACGGGGATGATTCTCGCCTTTTATAAGATGGCGACCGAGCAGAATGTAACGCCAGATGTTTTAGCAGGTGGTATTTATCAAGCCTTGATTACAACTGCTTTTGGTCTATTCATTGGTATTTTGGCATTTGTAGGCTACAACGTTTTAGTAGCTAATGTTGAAAAAGTAATTTTCAATATGGAGCGCACAACCACTGAATTTATGGACTTGTTGCAAGAGCCAGGTGCATAATTATTCTATTGGTGTCTTGCCTATTTTGAGAGTTAGAAGATGCTGTATTTAATTTTTTAGAAATTCATTTATTATGGGTTTAAAAAAGAGAAGTAAGGTTAGTGCCGAATTTAGTATGTCGTCGCTAACTGACATTATATTTTTGTTGTTGATATTTTTTATGTTGACTTCAAATTTTGTGAAAATTGACCCTTTTGAAATGCCCGAATCGGATTCCAAAACCATTGCACCCACCAATTTGGTGGTGCAAATCCATAAGGATGGCAAAATGACGGTCAATAGTAAACCAATAAGTAGTAAGGCTTTGGTTTCTGAACTGCGCTCTGCTTTGGCAGGACTCAAAGACAAGAAAAAAGCCTCAGTTACGATTGTTGCCGAAAAAGGAGTTCCGTTCAAAAAAGTATCGCGTGTGATGGAGGCCGCAGGTTTGTTACGACTCAAGGCTATTTTAGCGACTCAGCCAAAGAGTTAAACGTTGACAATTCAAAAACACATATAATATGGGTTTAAAAAAGAGAAGTAAAGTTAGTGCCGAATTTAGTATGTCGTCTTTGACCGACATCATATTTTTGTTGTTGATATTTTTTATGTTGACCTCATCTTTGGTTGCCCCAAATTCATTGAATTTGAAGATGCCAGGCAGTTCTACAACGCCACCTTCTTCAAAAGAATCCGACTTACGAGAAGTTCGCATTAGTTCAAGAGGTTCATTTTATTTTGATGGAAAAAAAGTTTCCACAAGCGAATTGACATCGCTTATGCGAAATGAAAGAGGAAAATCAGTTATTATTTCACCTTCTTCTGAATCGCCAATTGAACGAGTTGCGACCGTTATGGATTTATCTTTGAAATACAATATCAACGCCATTTTAGCAGCCGAAGTAGATTAATCATAAACCACTAAATCGAGAAAATCCATGATTTTCTCGATTTAAAACCAATAACTCACCTTGCCATTTTGTTAAAAAACCATGAAATTGACGACTTGGAAAACTTATCAAAAGTCAATTTTCGTTTTTCTTACAAACAGATAATCACTTTCTATGTAAATTTGTACGATTACAAAATGTAACATTTACGATTACAAACAATACAAATTGTAGGAGATTATCTAAACCAGAACAAACCCATAACATCATGGAAAATGCAGTATTTCAAGAATATAAAGAACAAGACCAAAAAAGAGCTCGAATAGCTACTTTGATTTGGCTGGTAATTTTTTTATTGATTTTGCTTTACCCTTTCCTGAAGCATCAAAATCCACCTCCTGGTCAAGAAGGTATTTTGGTCAGTTTGGGTATTCCCGATGTTGGTGATGGAAATGACCCTGGAGCAGCTTCCCAACCCGAAACTTCTGAAGAAAATACTTCTTCAGAAGAACCCGAACCTACTCCAGAAGAACCTGAACCTGAGCCTGAACCCGAAGAAAAGAAAGAAGAAAAAAAGCCCAAACCCAAACCCAAAGCAGAAACTAAAGAAGTTATAAAAGATAATTCCAAAGAAATAGCTCTCCAAAAAGAGAAAGAAAAAGCCGAGGCTGCTCAAAAAGCAAAGGAAGAAGAAGCTCGCAAAAAAGCGGCCGAAGCCAAACGCAAAGCCGAAGAAGCTGCTAAAAAGAAGGCCGCCGAAGAAGCTGCCAAAAAAGCTGAACTCGATCGCAAAAAAGCCGAAGCCAATGACCTCAAAAATGAAT
>JAHDEQ010000008.1:0-20820 GCA_020628755.1 Saprospiraceae bacterium | reverse complement strand
AAAAAAGCTGAACTCGATCGCAAAAAAGCCGAAGCCAATGACCTCAAAAATGAATTGGGTGGCCTATTTGGTGGCGGCGGTGGTCAAGGCAACACGGGTACGGCTGGCAATCAAGGTAGTCCTGATGGCGACCCCGACTCCAAAGTCCTTGAAGGTATTAGTACAGGAGCAGGTAAAGTAGGTACGGGATTGGCGAATCGTGGTGGAGCAGGGCCTTCAATTGAGGACAATTCGCAGGTCTTTGGTACGGTTGTGATTTGGGTATGTATAGATACGGATGGGACAGTGTTATCGGCCAAGTTTACGCAAGGCAAGCAAGGCGAAACTTCAACGACAAGCGACCCACGTCTTATTCGTTTGGCCGAAGCGAACGCCAAAAAATGGAAATTCAAAACAGGGCTTTTAGATAAACAATGTGGTACAATCACTTATGATTTTAAACCTAAATAAATTATAAATTGATATGCCAATTAGCAGCTGAATTTGATAAAATGACTTACCAAGAGACGCTCCAATATCTTTACGAACAACTGCCGATGTTTCAGCGTGTTGGAGCTGTAGCATTTAAAAAAGATTTAGGAAATATTGTTCAACTTTGCTCGGCTTTAGGCAATCCACATTTAAAATTTCGAGCTGTTCATATAGCGGGTACGAATGGCAAAGGCTCGACAGCTCACTTGCTGAGTAGTGTTTTTCAGGCAGCAGGTTTTAAAACAGGTTTATACACTTCTCCTCATTACAAAGATTTTCGAGAACGTATCAAAATCAATGGTCAATATATTCCTCAAAAAAAGGTCATTCAATTTGTCGCTGAACATAAATCGCTCCTAGAAGAAATTCGACCTTCTTTTTTTGAAATTACGGTGGCACTAGCATTTCAATATTTTGCAGAACAAAAAGTGGAAATTGCTATCATTGAAACTGGTTTAGGTGGGCGATTGGATTCGACCAATATTATCCAACCCTTATTGAGTATAATTACCAATATTAGTTTTGATCACCAACAATTTTTGGGCGATACTTTGCCCAAAATTGCTGCTGAAAAGGCAGGAATTATCAAGCAAAACACACCTGTTTTAATCGGTGAATATCAAGAAGAAGTAGCAGAAGTTTTTCAAGCGAAGGCTGCAAAAGAAAAAGCTCCGCTTTCTTTTGCAAGGGATTTGCTTCAGGTCTCCTTTCTTAATGAAAATTTAGACTATAGTCATTATAAAATTGACAGTACAAAATATTATTTTCATCAAATCCAAGTTAATATTCATGGAACATATCAAGTCAAAAATATCCAAACAACCTTAGCTGCACTTCAACTATTACAACTCAACTATCGAATTTTTGGCAATAAAAATATTGAATCCTTTATCATCAAAGGTTTTCAAAACTTAAAAAAACGTACCAATTACAAAGGTCGCTGGCAAATCATTGCACAAAATCCTACGGTTTTGTGCGACAGCGCACATAACAAAGGCGGTTTGGAAATTGTCCTAAATGCGATTCAAAAATTAGATTTCCATCAACTTCATTTTGTATATGGAACGGTTAACGACAAAGATTTGACTTCGGTTTTTCCAATGTTTCCAAAAGAGGCGACCTACTATTTTGCTAAGGCAAACATACCTAGAGGATTGGATGCCAAGGCTTTAAAAGCCAAAGCCTCCAAGTTTGCTTTAAATGGTCGAGCTTATAGTTCTGTCAAAAATGCACTTCGTGCGGCCAAAAGAAAAGCCTCCAAAAATGACCTAATTTTTGTGGGAGGTAGTATTTTTGTTGTCGCTGAAGTTATATAAAATCGTGTTTGTGTGTCTAAGTGATTGTGTGCACATGTGTCACAAACACGCAAACACATAGACATTCAAATACATCATTACAATGAAATTTGGTTCTCTCTGTGTTCATGAATTAAAGAAAAAACGAACAACTACCAAGCCGCATCAATTGCCGATCTATGCGACCTCGTCTTTTGAGTTTGAAAATATTGACGAAGGAATTGATATTTTTACAGGCAAAAAATCGGGTCATGTATATGGACGTTATGGTAATCCGACCATAGAATTTGTAGCCGAAAAAATTGCTCAACTCGAAAGTTTTGGCCTTCCGCAAGACGCATCCTGCGTCTTGGTGAGTTCTGGCATGGCAGCCATTTCGACGCTCTTTATGTCTATCCTTGAAAAAGGTGATAAAGTCTTGACTCAAGGCAATTTGTATGGTGGTACAACCGAGTTATTGCTCAAAGTTTTTGAACCTTTAGGTATCGAAACCATTTTTACCAACCTCAAAGATTTGGATAAAGTAGAAGATTTATTAAAAAACGATCCTTCTATAAAATTGCTTTATTTTGAAACGCCTGCCAACCCGACGATGGCTTGTGTGGACTTAGAGGCATTGGCCGATTTGGCGACCCAATATGGACGAAAATCAGCCGTTGACAATACCTTTTGTACGCCTTATTTGCAGCAACCGTTTAAGTTTGGGGTAGATTATATCATACATTCGACAACCAAGTATTTGAATGGACATGGCAACTCTATAGCTGGTGCAATTTTGTCTTTGGATCAAGATTTCATGAAAGATAAAGTGTGGCAACGCATGAAATTGGCAGGTACAAACTGTAATCCTTTTGATGCTTGGTTGATTAATAATGGCTTGAAAACGCTAGAATTGAGAATGAATCGCCATTGCGAAAACGCAATGGCAGTCGCCACTTTTTTGGAGCAGCATGACAAGGTTTCAAAAGTAAATTACAATGGCTTAACTTCTCATGCTGACCATGAATTGGCTAAAAAACAAATGAAAGATTTCGGAGGGATGATGAGTTTTGAACTCAAAGATGGAATGCAAGCTGGACTGGATTTTATGAATAAGATAAAATTTTGTGTGTTAGCTCCGACTTTGGGCGATGTTGATACCTTGATTTTGCATCCTGCGTCGAGTTCACACCTCAATGTAGCCAAGGAAGTCCGAGAACGTAATGGAATTACAGACGGCTTGGTTCGCTTGTCTATTGGTATAGAAAATGTAGAGGATATTATTGAAGATTTAGAGCAGGCTTTAACCTATATATAATAAATGCTCTGCTAAACTTTCATTTAAATTCAAGTAAAGAAAAAGGGCATTTGGAATTTCCAAATACCCTTATCAGTTTTTGAGATAGGCTCTCTAAGCCTTTTATTATTCTAAATCTTAATCTTTACCGTTTACAAACAAAAATAAAGAAGCTGCTGCTGCTGCTGCTGCCAATTGACCCACTAAGAAGCCTCCAATATTTGCAACATCTGACATACCTGCTGCAATCACACCACCTGCAACCGCAGGGTTAAAAGCTCCACCAGAAACACTTCCTAAGCCATAAGCACAAGCCATAACGGTGAAACCAATAGCTAAACCGTAAAAAGAGTTTCCATTAGTTCCTTTAGCTGTAGCAGTATGAAGAACAACCCATACCAAAGCAAACGTTCCTAGGAACTCAGCCAAAAATCCTGGTAAAAAAGCAAAAGCAGGTCCTGCACTTAATGGTTCTGTTCCAGCAATACAACCTACCAGATATTCACCAACAATTGCAGCCAAAATACCACCCACAACCTGAGCAACCACATAACCAGGCATATCTGACCAAGGACAAGCTCCACGCATACAAACACCCAAGGTCACGGCAGGATTATAATGAGCACCCGATATATGGCCACCTGCATAAATCATAACCATCAAAATAGAACCAATAGCCAAAGGAGCCATTGCACCCGCATTACCGCCTACTGTAACCACAATAGTCAGTACCAAAAAGAAAGTTCCAATGAACTCAACTAAATACTTTTTCATAAGTTTTCCGTTTTTTAATGAAAAAATGAATTAAAAATTATAATAGGAAAGAGATGTTTTCTCTTAAATTATAGTATGTTCAAATTATTAGTTCAGTGTGTGCGAATGTTCAGAGGATTGATTTCTTGCTAATCTTTTGACTTTTTTCAGTGGGAAAATATATATTTGGCGTGTCTAGGATTATGTGAAAAAAAAATTCTTGCATCTATGTTTTATGTCCAATATTTAATCAAATATAAAAAAACAAATTTAATTCTGTAGATTCAATATCAGATTAATCTCAAATTAGATGAAGATTTTTATCAAATTTCACAATTTTAAGACGTATTATTAACCTTTTGTCACAAAAAAGAAACTACTCTTCAGTTTTCAATTATGAAAATAGCCATTTTAGGTTACGGAAAAATGGGCAAAATCATTGAGCAATTAGCAATGGCCAATGGCGATAAAGTTGTCCTCAAAATCAATTCTTCTAATTTAGAAGAATTGACTCCTGCTAATATCCAAAAGGCAGATGTCGCTATTGAGTTCAGCGAACCCAATAGTGCTTTTCAAAATATTAGCTTTTGCCTGAAAAATAATATTCCTGTGGTGTCGGGTACAACGGCTTGGCTTTCCAAGATGGATGAAGCCAAAACACTTTGTAAAAATGAAAATGGAACATTTTTATATGCCTCCAATTTTAGCTTGGGAGTCAATATTTTTTTTCAACTCAATCAGCAATTGGCTAAAATGATGGCTGCCTTTCCAGCATATTCTATTTCATTAGAAGAAATTCATCATACCCAAAAAAAGGATGCGCCTAGCGGCACAGCCATCAGCCTCGCAAATGACATTATAGAAGTACATCCTACTAAAGAAAATTGGGTTAACCATAAGAGTAATTCCAAACAAGAATTAGAAATTTTTTCAAAACGTAAGCCCGATGTGCCAGGTACACACCTTGTCACTTATGAGTCAGAGATAGATACGATAGAGCTAAAGCACGAGGCGCATTCCCGCATTGGATTTGCGAAAGGAGCTTTGGTTGCTGCTCAGTGGGTCATTGGCAAAAAAGGCTATTTTGAAATGAAAGATATAATTGCATCTTTATGAAAAAACTAATCCGAACCCTTCTATTTTTGTGCTTGATATGTATTTTGTATTTAGCAGGTGTATTGTTATACGGGACTTTGTTTGATTATCAGCCCCGAAAAGTCTTAGCTGCAGAAATTGTTCAAACTAGCACTAAGCCAATGACTTCCCAAGATACCTTTAGCATTCTGACTTGGAATATTGGCTATTGCGGACAAGGCAAAGACATGGCTTTGTTTTTTGATGCAGGTCATTTTTATACCTCAGGTACTAAAATGAAGCGACAATCCAAAAAACTTGTCCAAGAAAATATTGCTGGAGTAGATGCCTTTCTGCAAAAGTCCAATGCGGATTTTATTCTTTTACAAGAAGTAGATACCTATTCCAAGCGCAGTCATTATAGCAACCAAATGGAGATTTTTTCAACGGGTTTAAAAGATTATGAAGCACATTTTTTTCCCAATTATAAAGTAGATTATAATCCAATTCCTCTTTTAGAATTTTGGAACGTTTACGGCAAAACGAATAGCGGACTTGGTGTTTTTTCCAAACACCAAGCATCGGAAAATTTACGTCTCCAGTTGCCAGGTTCTTACGGTTGGCCAACCCGAATTTTTCACCTTGACCGTTGTATTGCTTACTCCAAATATCCTTTATCTAACGGAAAAAATCTAGTTGTATTAAACATTCATAATTCGGCTTACGATGAAGGTGGTTATATGAAAAAGAAAGAAGTAGAGTTTTTTAGAGAGCTAGTTTTGTCTGAGTATAAACAAGGCAACTACGTCGTAGCTGGTGGCGATTGGAATCAATTGCCACCTGATATTTCTTTGGATTTATTTATGCCATCGGGGCGAGAACATAAAGCGCATTATAATATTGACAAACAACTATTTCCACAAGATTGGACTTGGAGTTATGATACCAAAGTGCCGACCAATCGTGATGCAGGCAGCCCTTATCAAAAAGCCGAGACCTTTGTCAAGTTGATTGATTACTTTCTAGTTTCTCCTAATGTAAAAATCTTAAAAGTCGAAGGAATCAACCTTGAATTTGAGCATGCCGACCATCAACCTGTAAAACTCCAAGTACAATTGGACTTATAAGAATTTGGCGTGCAATAATTACTGATTTGTAACTGCACGTTGTTCCAAGATGATCCAAATAATGGTATCATCTTGGTCGTCTATTTGGTCAATCGTTACAAAAGTATAAGGCTCAACTTCTAATGCTTTGCCTTTTTTTATGGTATTTGGTTTTTTCATAACTGCCTGCGCCCAAAACGTAAAAGCCTTGAGTTTTTCGTCCAAATCGCCCAAATCTAGTAACTGTTGTACAGCATTAGTCATCATTTCAAAATCGCTCCCAAATTTTTTGTTTTTAAAACGAAAAAATAATTCCTGCTTTACTTCATTGCAGCCCGATTGTATGATTTCAAGCTCCATACCATCTTCAAAAATAACTTTTTCGAGCCCTTCTTTTCCTTCAATTTTAAAAGAATTTTCTGTTACCGTTGGTATTTCATTGTTAAAGATAGCGGTAGGTTTGCCGTATTTGCAATCGGCAAATGGACCAGCATTTTTCTTGCTTGTCGAACCACAATTCGATAAAAAAAATAATACCAATACGAACAAAAATAAGAACCCGTTGTTGTAAAATCGAGCTATCATGATAAGCAAATTTTATTTTAAAAAATATTCACACAAAAATTATAGAAAATAGCAATTGAAAAAGAAGTTATTTTCTATGATTCAAATTTACCTTGTGAAAGGTAAAGCATTCAGTTATTGAATGACTTTAAAACTGAATATTTTACAAGGTATTGAATAAAATACAAAAATATAATGACAAAACAAGTTATCAATGATTTAGAGATTATTTCTAAAAGAGATCATGAAATTGGAGATAATCATGTTGGCACGTCGAAGGATACACCACTTAGAGAAGATGCATTCGTATTGTCTGATGTTGAAAAAATTGAAAAAATTGAATCGCATTTTAGAGAAATCATGAATATCATTGGTTTGGATTTGACCGATGATAGTCTAGGCGGTACGCCTCGACGAGTTGCAAAGATGTATATCAAGGAAATTTTTAAAGGGCTCAATCCTGCGAATAAACCAAGCATCGCACTTTTTGAAAATAAGTATAACTACCGACAAATGTTGGTAGAAAAAAACATTACAGTTCATTCGACTTGCGAGCATCATTTTTTGCCCATTTATGGAGTTGCACATGTTGCCTATATTTCTTCGGGCAATGTTATTGGACTTTCTAAAATTAACAGAATTGTTGATTATTATAGCAAAAGACCACAAGTTCAGGAGCGTTTGACTATTCAGATTGCTGATGAATTGAAGCGTATTATGAAAACAGATGATGTTGCAGTCTATATCGACGCTGAACATATGTGTGTCAAATCGCGTGGAATACAGGATAACCAAAGTAGCACAGTAACGGCTGAATATTCGGGTAAGTTTTTGAACGAAAACGTACGAGCCGAATTTTTACAAGCTATAAAAAAATGTTAGATTGATAAAATGCAGTTTTGTTTTACTGAAATAATTGAGACAATACAAAAAAGTCTCTTGCACTTGCTGCAAGAGACTTTTTTTGTTATAAACCCTATCGCATACTTTTTATGTGCTTTAGCAAAAAAAGCCTAATATTGCACAGTTTTATAAAAAGTGTTTTGAGCTAGAATTAGATGTATAAAATAATTCTCTTCTCAACTTTAAATCAGCAAATTATGATTAAAAATATATTTATTTTTTGTGGTATGGTTTTACTGTTTGCTTGCAACAATACAGAAAAACCCGTGACGACTGCACAAAGCATGACCGAAACCAATCAAAAGAAAATTCCTGTTATAGCTCCAACAGTGGAGTCGGTTTATAATATCAAACCGACGGGCAAAACGAGTTTTGGTTATGAATACATCAAACATAATGATGCAGGCGGAGATTTGATACAAGCAGGAGATTATGCTTATTTTAGTTATTATGTAAAAATGAGGGACTCGATTGTTGGAAGTAGTATTGGTGCAGATTTGGGAAAGGTTCGTATTGACTCTTCCAAAAATCAATCGGGCAAGCAACCATCACCTGTGATGGATGCCTTACGCCTAATGGCAAAAGGAGATAGCGTTACAGTATATTGGCCTACAGAGCAAGTTCCGCAAGTACCGCCCGAATATCGCAATGAACCATTTGTTGTTTACGATTTGGTTTTAAAAGAAATCAAAAATGAAGAAGAATACCGTCGTGATTTGGAAAAAGAACAAGAGGCTCGTCGTGCTGAAAGAACAGCAACTCGCAAGCTTGGTGCGGAAATCGGTAACGAAACCATTAGATTAGCTACAAAATATCGTAGAGGCGAGTTAAAAGGAAAATTAACTGAAACAGCGTCGGGACTCAAATACATTATACATAATGAAGGAAATGGTTCTATGCCGAAACAAGGCAATACAGTTGTGGTACATTATTATGGCATCTTAACCAACGGAGCAACATTTGACCATTCTTATAAGACTGGACAAACTTTTAGTTTTCCTTTAGGACAAGGGCGGGTCATTCCTGGTTGGGATGAGGCTTTGGCACTTTTTAAAGAAGGGACTAAAGCTACTATTTTTGTGCCTTACCAATTGGCTTATGGAGAGGCAGGTAAGCCTCCTTTAATTCCAGAGCGTTCCGAACTTATTTTCCATATTGATTTTCAGAAGATTTATAAATAAGGATTGTATTTATTCACTGTAACAGCGACTTTAGTCGCTGAATATTAAGAATGACAGTAAAGTAGCTATTACGATTTATGTTCCTAAGTGTTGTTAAAACTACGCAAACACAAATAGATGACTTCCGAACAACTTAAAAAGTTACAAGAACGATTAGCAAACTTGAGGCGTTACCTCAAGATTGACGAGCGTTTGGATAAAATTGAAGAACAAGAACAATTGTCGCTTGACCCCAATTTTTGGAATGACTCCAAACGTGCCGAAGGCATTCTTAAAGATTTGAAACTTAATAAAAATTGGGTAAGCAATTTTGAGACGATTCAGACCAAAATTGATGATTTGGAGGTAATGCAAGAGTTTTTTAAAGAAGGCGAAGTCTCCGAAGAAGAATTGGGAAATACTTATCAAAAAACAGTCGATTTTATAGAAGATGTAGAATTTCGCTCAACCCTCAACCGTGAGGAAGATGAGTTGGGTTGCACCCTCGAAATCAATGCTGGGGCAGGAGGTACTGAAAGTTGTGATTGGGCGCAGATGCTTTTGCGTATGTATCAAATGTGGGGCGAAAAAAGCGGATATAAAGTCAAACTTTTAAATGAAGTTGATGGTGATGTAGCGGGTATTAAGTCTGCCGAAATAGAAATTAGTGGCGATTATGCTTATGGTTATTTAAAGTCTGAAAATGGAGTACATCGCCTAGTACGTATCAGTCCTTTTAATGCGCAAGGCAAACGAATGACTTCGTTTGCCTCGGTTTTTGTGCATCCTTTGGTAGATGATAGAATTGAAGTAGAAATCAATCCTGCTGATTTGGAATGGGATCGTTTTAGAGCGAGTGGGGCAGGAGGACAGCACGTTAATAAGACCGAATCGGCTGTACGTATTCGGCATCTTCCTTCGGGAGTAGTTGTAGAATGCCAACAAGAACGTTCGCAGCACCTCAATCGAGAAAAAGCCATGCAAATGCTCAAATCTCGTTTGTATCAATTAGAATTGCAACGTCAATTTGAAGAACGAGACAAGGTAGAAGCCCAAAAAATGAAAAACGAATGGGGATCTCAAATTCGGTCTTATGTCTTAGACGATCGTTGGGTCAAGGATTTACGTTCGGGCTATAAAGTCAATAATCCAGATAAAGTATTGGACGGTGATTTAGATGGCTTTCTAAAAGCCTATTTGATGATGAATAAGTGATGAAAAAATATCAACAAAATATAGCTCTATTGTTGATTAGTTTTTGTTTCGCTTTAGTTTTAGGGGAATTGTTTTTGCGAATGATTACTCCGTCTCAAAAGTATATGATTCATGAGCCTAATATTACTAAAGATTTTAAGAATAGCCGAAATTTTTTGCCTGGTGTTGATGAACATATAAAATGGACAACAAATAGTCAAGGATATCGAGGTTTATCAAAATTTGATTCTAGTAGGTTTGGAATTATGGCTATCGGAGGAAGCACTACAGAATGTAGTGTGATTGACCAAGATAAAACTTGGTGTTCTTTACTAGAGCAAAAACTAAATTTAGAGTTGGATTCTATTCAAGTTACTATTGGTAATTTTGGAAAATCAGGTTTAAATACGGCACATCACCTTTTACAACTCCAATATTTACCTAGCCAATTTGAGAATATACAAGCAATTATTTTGCTTGTAGGCATCAATGATTATCTTAGAGCATTAGATATGGAGCAAGATTATTTTCCTGCAAAGGAGGATGAAAAATTATTTAAAAAGACTTTTGCTCAATTTCCTTTATATCATAATGATAAGTTTTATCAACGGACTGCTTGGTGGAGTTTATTAAGAAAGGTGAAACAAAACTTTCTTAATAAAACCAATGATAAAAGTATGGAAGCGTTTGAAGCAAAAATTGAAGCTGAAAGAAATGCTTTTTATACTGCCATCAAAAATGATACTTTACCAAATATGTCCATTCCTCTATCGCATTATGAACAAAATTTGCGAGCTATTGCTTCTTTGAGCAAAAAAAACAAATGGAATATGGTATGGTTGACTCAATCTGTTTTGTGGAATAGCAATATGGATAGCTTTGAATTGGCCCTGAGTGTACGCCCGTCTCAAAGAGCTAAACGAAAATATTATACTCCAAATGCTTTGCAAAATGGTATGAAACTGTACAATGATTGTTTGCGTAAAGTGGCTCTTGAAGAACAAATTCCTATTGTTGATTTAGCTACGCTTTTGGCTAGAGATACTTCTGTTTTTTATGATTATTGTCACTACAATCAAGGAGGAAATGAGACAATTAGTGAACAAGTGTTTTCTGTTTTATTAGAAACAATAAGACAGGAAAATTAGATTGGAATGGTTTGAAAAAAATACTTGGAATATCAGCTTTTTACCACGATGCGGCAGCAGCATTAATTGCTGATGGCCAGGTCATTGCTGCTGCCCAAGAAGAGCGTTTTACTAGAGAAAAACATACTGCTGACTTTCCTGTAAATGCCATTGCTTATTGTCTGGAAGAAAGTGGATATTCGATTGATGAATTGGATGCCATTGTTTTTTATGACAAACCCTTGCTTACTTTTGAACGATTATTAGAAACTTATTATGCCTTTGCTCCAAAGGGCTTAATTTCTTTTTTGAAAGCAATTCCTGTATGGCTCAATGAAAAATTGTTTTTAAAAAAACAAATTTATGATGGCTTAAAAAAGGTCGAGAATTACGATAAGAAAAAAGTAAATTTATTATTTACCGAACATCATCTGGCGCACGCTGCGAGCGCATTTTTTGCTTCTCCTCATCAAAAATCTGCCATCCTTACCATTGATGGCGTGGGAGAATGGTGTACTGCTTCTATTGGAATAGGAACACACAATAACATCACTTTTTTAAAAGAAATGCACTTTCCGCATTCGGTTGGTTTGTTGTATAGTGCATTTACTTATTTTTTGGGTTTTAAAGTCAATTCTGGAGAATACAAATTGATGGGTTTAGCTCCTTACGGCAATCCTGATGCCGATGAGACAAAGCAATTTGTCTCATTGATTAAAGAAAATTTGGTAACTATTCATGCCGATGGTTCGATTTGGTTAAATCAAAAATTCTTTAATTATGCAACTGGATTAACAATGGTTGTAGAGAAAAAATGGGAACAGCTTTTTGGTTTTCCAAAACGAGCTGTAGAGGCGGATTTGACCCAAACGCATTGCAATTTAGCATTAGCTTGTCAGCAACTTACAGAGGAGATTGTGTTGAAAATGGCTTTAGAAGCCAAAAAACTTTCAGGCTGCGATAGTCTTTGTTTAGCTGGCGGAGTTGCTTTGAATTGTGTTGCTAATGGAAAATTATTACGTAAAAAAATCTTCAAAAATATTTATGTGCAGCCAGCAGCAGGAGATGCTGGCGGAGCTTTGGGTGCAGCTTTAGCAACTCATTTTATATACTTCAATCAAGAACGCAATGTTGAAAATGAAGGAGAAGATTTGATGCAAAATACTTATTTGGGTCCCTATTTCTCTGAAAAAGAGATTATAAATATGGCCAAAAAAACGAAAGCTACTTATCAAAAAGCAAATAGTATTGAAGAACTAACGGATTATATCGCTCAAAAAATAGCATCGGGCAATATCGTTGGTTGGTTTCAAGACAAAATGGAGTTTGGCCCTAGAGCTTTAGGCAATCGTAGTATTTTGGCAGACCCTCGCAATAAGGAGATGCAAAAAAAACTAAATCTAAAGATAAAATATCGAGAGAGTTTTCGGCCCTTTGCGCCCGTTGTTTTGGCAGAAGATAGTGCCAATTATTTTGATTTACAGGTAGAATCGCCATATATGCTTATGGTCGCTCCTTTGCAAGAAGCGAAGCGATTGCCGCTACCTTCTGATTATCATTCCTTACCTTTATGGGAAAAATTATACTTTCAACGAAGTACAATTCCTGCCATTACACATTTAGATTTTTCGGCTCGAATTCAGACGGTAAAAGAAGCTCAAAATCCCAAACTTTGGCAGCTATTACAAGCATTTAAAAAATTGACCGCTTGTAGTATATTAATCAATACCAGTTTCAATGTACGAGGAGAACCAATCGTCATGACACCTTTTGATGCCTATCGTTGTTTTAGAAGCACCGATATGGATGTTTTGGTTATTGAAAATTATATTTTTGAGAAAAAAGAACAACCCGACTGGCAAAATAAAGAAAAATGGTTGGTTCAATTTAAATCAGATTAAATATGGAATATCTATCCGACTTATTTAAGTTTTTAAAAGAACGAAAAAAATATTGGTTAGCACCAGTCGTTTTAGTGTTGTTGCTACTTGGTATTTTGATTGTTTTTGGAGGAGGTAGCGCCGTTGCTCCTTTTATTTATACCTTGTTTTAAGATTTTCTTTAATATGAACCAAAAGAATACTAATGCCAATCCCTACCAAACACTATTAGTGATTTGTGTCGGCTTGATTATTCTGTTCCTTTGCTTCAAATGGCAGTGGCCCATTTGGGGCGCACTATTGATTGGTTTACTAGGAATAATTTCGCCTTTTTTAGCAAAAAAAATAGATTATTTATGGATGCAATTGGCTTATGTATTGAGCTTATTTGTACCCAATATTTTATTGAGTTTGGTTTATTTCCTTTTATTGGTACCAATAGCTTTTTTATCAAGAATCATTAATAGAAAAGACACTTTATTGTTAAAAAACAAGCAAAGCAGTACCTTCAAATCTTTTGAAAAAAGATTTGAGCCATCCTCTTTTGAGAATCCTTGGTAAAAAATGGAGATAGGATTTATTATTGCTGTTGTGCAATAATTTTCAAAATTTCTTTACTCAAAATTTCATTTCCATTATAGGAAACATGACATATGTCGGTATAAATAAAGTCGGAGTTATAACTATCAAAAACTTTTGTTAAATCATATATCCAATTATAGTTTTTTTCCTTGACTATCTCTTGTATGTGTTGATATACTGTAAGAACTTCTTGTTCAACTTGAGGTACGATTCTATTTTTTATATGATCTTTTTTAGCAATAGAAGTAGGAAGGGTTGGTTGTAAAAGAGCTATAAATTTACCACCATTTTGATTGACTATAGCGTGCATCATTTCCCAATTATTGACTAATTGTTCAGCAACATATTTGGCTCGTTCAGGATTAGTATTGCAGATATATTTATCAAAATGAGTAAACTCTTTTAGACCAAAAAGTTTTATCTGTATTTTGAAAATTACTTTAGAAGTATGAGTAAGAAACAACCCATAAAATAAACTCTTTAGGTCATATGCTATAGATTTAAGACCAGTGCTTGTATTTATTTTTACAAATTGTTCAATTTGTTTGCTTTTGCTATGACCAAATTTTGAAACATCTTTTCTGCAAAGGTGATTGACTTCATTAATACCGTCTAAGCTTAGTACAAGATTCGGTTTTCCACCATTGGAATACAAATTAGCAAGTCGCATCAAACATTGTCGGGAATAAAATCCTTGCTCTGCATAATTGACCATGTGGAAACTATCTATTTTTTGTGCAATTATACTTGGAATAGTTGTACCATCTATATTATGAGCACCCCACATTACCGAACCACCCAAAAACCACCATTCTGCTATTTTGTCTGGATGTTTTTTTTGTATCGTCTTTCTTATTCCCGTACTATCAATATTGAGATATTGACTTGTGACAGGATTAGCTTTCCATCCATCAAAAGCATTATAGCCCAATTTGTATTGTTTCATGTCACTTACTATGCCCTTATGTGTTTCTTCGTATCCCTTATAATTGGGTAGGATTTTCTGTTCCGATATACTTTTGGAATCATTTATTTGTAGAATAAAATAAGAAGCTACATTTAGCAGTAAAAGAAACACAATAAATATTGAGATATTGATGACGATGGTTTTAAACATTAAGCTGAGATTTTGGGGGTTTATTCTTCGGGCAAATTAGATTTAGGTATTCGACTCCTTATTTTAAGAACTTGTTTTTCATAGTCTTTGTGTAGCTTGTAATTTTTTTTATTAATCGGGTTATTTTGCCAAACTTCATTGGTTTCATATATTTTTATGTAGGGAAGAATTTTCTCGTCAAAGAAGGAGAGCCATTTTTTAGCTTCCTCATAATTTTTTTCATGTATAGCTATTCGAGCTAGGTACAAATGATTTCCAAAAAAATGAGTTTTTAGCGCATGAGCTTTTTCATATGCGGTTTTGGCTGCATTCCATTTGTTAAGTTTAATAAGTATAGCACCTTTTGTTGACCAATTATGATGATAATACGGATGGTCTATGAGAGCTAATTCAATAGCTTCTAAAGCGCTTTCATATTCTTTTTGGTGGAATAAAATATTCGCTTTTTCTCTTTGAAGTACTTTTTTAGGAGAAGCAGTATAAAAGATGGGAGAATAGATTTTATCAATTTGATTAACTGCCTCAGAATATTTTTTTTGTTTTTGCAGTTTTAGAAAATGCTTGATACCTACTTCTTTCTTTTTGTAAAAATTATGGCCTACTAATACGATTAGAAAAACTATACTTAATATTATTTTTGGAAAATGGAGTTTTTGAAAACTTGGTATAAAGGAATCGGAACGACTTAGTATGCCAAACATAGCAAAGATGATAAACTGAGGTGTAGCCAAACTTGTATTGACTGAATAAGTGACTCCAAAAAAAAAGCTGATTACAAAAAAGCTGACCAGCAAAGCAAATGGAATTCCATTTGCTGCATCATCTTGTTTTTTCCAAAGACTAAAAAAATGTTTTGCAATAATTAAAAAAATCAAGGAAAATAGTAAAAATCCTATCCATCCTAATTCACTCAATATATGGAAATAAAAGCTGTGTGGATGATTAAAGTATCGGGTGTTATTATACACATGTGTATAATATTGTCCTAGTCCAAATTTTTGATAAGCAATCGCCCAATTACCACTTCCAACTCCAAGTATTGGGTTTTCCATACTTAATTGCCAACTAGCCGACCACATTTTTAGTCTATCATCACCATATTCTGATTGCGTACCGCTAAGAGGATTGTATTTTTGAATAAAATCACTCTTATTTTTTAGTATAAGAGTGAATGTCAAAAGCAGTAGAATCAAAGTAACTGCACCGATAAGTATTTTTTTTATGTTTCTTTTTTTATAAAAAAAAGGAATGAGTACTGCGATTTGAAAAATAAAAGCAAGCAGTGCACCACGACTATTTAATGCAATGATAAAAAAAACATGAATAAAGAAGAGCGCCCAAAAGAATATCCAAAATTGCTTTGCAATTTTCAATTTCTGATAAACTAAAAGTAATAAAGGGACTTGCAATACGAGGGTTGAGGCTATCAAATTTCCATTTCCATAAAAGAAACGACCTATTGAGGCAAAATCATAATAGCTAAAACCAAAACTCTCTTTTTTCAAATAAATGTGTACAATAAACCAAACGAGTAAAAAGCAATTTAAACTTAAAATGCTTAATAAAACTTTATACCAAAATTGATGGTTTTGGAAAGAAGCAATCGAGAAAATTTTATATACACCAAATAGAAATAGCCATGCTAAGGAGGGATACCATACCATAGATGGATTGGTAGCCCATATGAACGATAGAAAATTCCAACTTATGAGCAACAAAAAAATACTATCAAAAAAAGTAATCTTTGACCAACTTTTTTCTTTTTGAAAGAGAAGTAAAATACTAATAGCTAAAAAAGCTATTATAACGATTCCTGCTTTTTGTCCCGACCAAGAGTATTCAAAATTCCTTGGAATAAATGCCAGTTGAAAAAAAAGTAAGACTAAAAAAATGGAGGAAATTAATTTTTTACCATTTAATGCTCTTAGCAGTATCGTCATGAAATTAGAAGATTAAATTCAAGCCTTTAAATTCTTTAATTGTCCTACTAAGCGTGGTACACCAACAGAAGCAGGTTCTTCAATAATCGTCAATTTTTTACTTCGTCCTAACTCATAATTTACCGTTGGACTAGGGTCAATGTAATAAACAGGCGCAAATGGTGGCGCATAGCCCACCAAGCCAGCAGCAGGATAAACTTGCATAGAAGTACCTATAATAATAACGATTTCTGCTTCTACAACGTGAGCTGCGGCAACTTCTAGCATAGGCACCATTTCGCCAAACCATACAATGTGTGGTCGCAATTGCGAACCACGCTCACACTTGTCATCTTTGCTTATATCATTGGGCCAATCGTAAACCAAACTTTCATCAACAGTACTTCGAGCCTTGGTCAATTCACCATGTAAATGTATAATGTGTTTGCTTCCTGCACGTTCATGTAAATCATCTACATTTTGGGTAATGATAGTAACATTGTGATGGGCATCCAATTCTGCCAAAGCCAAATGCCCTGCATTTGGCTCTACCTCCTTGAGTTGCCGACGGCGCTGATTGTAAAATTCTAAAACCAAAGCTCTATCTTTTGCCCAACCTTGGGGTGAGGCGACATCCATCACATCATGGTTTTCCCAAAGACCATTATTGTCTCTAAAGGTTTTGATTCCACTTTCGGCACTCATGCCAGCACCAGTTAAAACAACGATTTTTTTCATAACAAATGAGTGTTTGAGTATCTATGTGTTTTAGTGTTTATGTATCTTAGACACGTAAACACATAGGTACATCGGCTCTAAAGAAGTCCTCTATCCAACATGATTTTTGCTTTTAAAATAGTAGTCATAGCTAAAGCATCTGTTATTTTACCTTCTATGACCATTTCAACAACTTCTACAAAAGGTACTTTTTTGATGATAAGCTCCTCTGTATCTTCAGGTTGTGCTTGTTCAAAAGTCAAATCTTGAGCGATGTAGGCCAAACCAACTTCGTCGGTAACGGAGTTGGAGGTATGTAAATCAACAATTTTAGTCCATTTTTGAGCGACAATTCCTGTTTCTTCTAGCAATTCACGCTTAGCTGATTCTAGTGGCTCAACTCCAATAAGTCCGCCACCTTCAGGAATTTCCCAAGAGTAGGTTTCTAAAGTATAGCGGTATTGACCAACGAGCCATGTATTATAATCTTGGTCTAAAGGCAAAATTCCAATTGCTATATTTTTAAAATGAACCATACCATATATACCAGGATTGCCCGAGGGATTAGTCACCTCTCGGTGTGTAACCGTAATCCAAGGATTATCGTACACTTCGATGATACTTTTAGTCGTCCAAGGATTTTTTTTAGTATCAATTTTTTTTGTGGTCATGCTTATATTGATTTGTTTCTCTATCAAAAAATCATACCCAAAAATACAGTTTAGTTTCCTGAAAATGCTAACTTTACCTTCCATAAATTATAAAATTTTACTATGAATAAAGTTGTTGCCAACGCTCAAGAAGCCATTAAAGGAATTGAAGACAATATGACTTTGATGCTAGGCGGATTTGGTTTGTGTGGAATACCCGAAAATTGTATCTCGGCACTGGTAGATGCTGGTATAACTGGCCTAACCTGCATTTCAAACAATGCAGGTGTGGACGATTTTGGTTTGGGACTACTCCTCCAAAAACATCAAATCAAAAAAATGATTTCATCCTATGTTGGTGAAAATGATGAGTTTGAACGCCAAATGCTGAGTGGCGAATTAGAGGTAGATTTAATACCTCAAGGTTCTTTGGCGGCACGCTGTCAAGCGGGTGGGGCAGGAGTGCCTGCGTTTTTTACCCCTGCTGGCTACGGCACTGAAGTAGCCCAAGGCAAAGAAGTCCGTTGGTTCAATGGCAAACCTCATATTTTGGAGTCTGCACTTACAGCAGATTTTGCCATCGTAAAAGCATGGAAAGGCGACCGTTTGGGCAATCTTATTTATAAAGGTACAGCTCGAAATTTTAATCCTTTGATGGCAATGGCTGGTAAAATTACCATTGCTGAAGTAGAAGAACTCGTCGAACCTGGCGAATTAGACCCCAATTATATTCATACTCCTGGTATTTTTATACAACGTATCTTTCAGGGTACAAACTATGAAAAACGTATCGAACAACGAACAGTAAGACAAAGATAAATTTGTGTTTATGTGTCTATGTGTTGGAGTACTTGCGAACACAAACACATAGATACTTAGACACGTAAACACAAAAATATGTTAGATAAAAACGGTATTGCAAAACGGATTGCACAAGAACTTCAAGATGGTTGGTATGTCAATTTAGGCATTGGTATTCCTACACTTATCGCCAACCATATTCCACAAGGTATTAGCGTGGAGTTTCAGTCTGAAAATGGTATTTTGGGTATGGGCCCTTTTCCTTATGAGGGCGAAGAAGATGCGGATATGATTAATGCAGGTAAACAAACGATAACAGCTATGGCTGGTGCTGCTATTTTTGATTCGGCAACGAGTTTTGCAATGATTCGTGGCCAACATATCAATTTGACGGTGCTAGGTGCGATGGAAGTTGCTGACAATGGCGACATTGCCAACTGGAAAATTCCAGGTCGTATGGTCAAAGGTATGGGAGGTGCGATGGATTTGGTGGCTTCGGCCGACAATATTATTGTGGCTATGATGCACACCAATAAGCGAGGTCAATCTAAGTTGTTGCGCCAATGTACATTGCCACTTACAGGCGTGCGCTGTGTCAAAAAAGTAGTGACCAACTTGGCGGTTTTAGATATTACTCCTCAAGGATTTAAGTTGCTGGAACGAGCACCAGGCGTATCTGTAGAAGAGATAGAAAAAGCTACTGAAGGACGTTTGATAGTAGATGGAGATATTCCTGAAATGAAACTATAAATCTTTGCTTTTCTACAGTTTATATGTTTGTTATTCTACAAACATATAAACTGTGAAAAAGAATTTTACATACCATTATCTTTATGGAGTTGACTTCGTAATTCTTTCGGAATAGTGTCTCCTGGCACAACACGAATTTCTTCTGAATTTAGCACTTCTTCGAGCAAAGCATCTTCTTCAATAATACGTTTCAGCGGTACAAATATTGTCTCTTTGCTTTTGTCAATACCTGTAATTTTCAATTCAGTACGGCGATTGAATTGATGCTCTTGTTCACTACATTGGACTCCATTGCTGCAGCGATTGGCCAAAACGGACTCCCCATAACCACGCGATTGCAGGCGTTTGGCTGCAATGCCACCTTCATTAACGATGTATTGTACGGCCGCTGCCGCACGCTTATCGGACAAACTCATATTATAAGCGTCTTTGCCTCGTGAGTCGGTATGTGAACCCAATTCTACTGTAATAGATGGATTTTCTTTAAGCAATTGTACGACTTTATCCAACTCAATAGCTGCGTCAGGTCGGATAAACCATTTGTCATAATCGTAATAGATGTTTTCTATTTTGAAGGTTTTTTCAATAACTATTTTTTCTAATTCAACATTAGAAAGGAAAGTCCCCAATTGATTACTATTGGTCATCACATCGGTTACATTGGGTGTGACATCACCCAATCCGTCAAAGCATAAAATACAGCCATCTACATCAACATAGGCTTCTACTCGTTTTGCCAAATATCCTTTTTTACGAATCATAATCGTGTAGTGATTACCAGGCAAAAAGTTAAAATTGAAGGTTGGGTGCGGATGATTTTCCAAAACCAATTCTTCTGTTTTGGTAGTATTATTATAGACTTCAATCAAAGCACCTTCAATGGCATCAACAGATTCTCCATTGCTAGGATTAGCATCTTCGGCAACTGTCACGTCAAATACATAACCTGGTTTGCGTTCCATTTCTATTTTGGCAAAGTTTTTTTGACCGTTCTCTTTAGGTTTTATGGTCACTTCAGTGGCCATAAAATCACGATGATTGGCAACAATAATATATTCTTCTACATTTTGAGCTAACTCAAAACTAAAAAAGCCTTCTTGGTCAGTAGTAGTTTCACCTTTTATGACTTCGGTTTTAGTATCCAAAGCAGCTACTTTGGCATTTTTGATATAACCTCTATTATTTTTTTCAAAAACAAAACCTTCAACGATTGTAGTTTGCGCCAATAAAACAGACCCAGAAACAATATTGAATATTAAAAAAGCTAGAAATCTCATTTTTTTAGTTTTTAGTGATAAAAAAATAAAGTGATGAGTTTTGAAGGGAAACTTAAGTAACGATAGTTATTTAGGATTTTTATACAAATAGCCTAAATAACTTATATGATTTGCCTAAACTTAGTTGTTTTTAGAACGAATTTTTTATGACTTTTGACTTAAAGAAATACAATTAAAAGGTTAAAACTTGTTAAATCTAACGAT
>JAHDEQ010000007.1:29232-41166 GCA_020628755.1 Saprospiraceae bacterium | reverse complement strand
CTAACGACAGTTAGATGTCCAAGTGTTTGCGAGTATAAACACACAAAGTTATGTGGCAAGAAAACCAAAACTCCCTTAAAAGAAGTTTTCAATTTAAAGATTTTGTGGAAGCCTTTGCCTTTATGACAGAGGTTGCTTTTTATGCGGAAAAACAAAACCATCATCCCAATTGGAGCAATGTATGGAATGTTGTTCATATTGAACTCAATACGCATGATGCTGGAAATGTGGTAACGCCAAAAGACCATGAGTTGGCAAAAACGATTGATGCTGTTTATAATAAATACAATAAATAATCGTCTAATTATAAAAACAAAGATGCTATGAAAAATTTGATGCTTGCCATAATTTTATGCTTTTCTTCTTATCAAGTTTCTGCACAAATTGAGGTATCAACCAATCCCATTGCGGTATTGTTTGAGGCTATACCTTTGACCATCAACAAACCCATTAATCAAGATTTTGGCGTTGGTTTAGATATATTAGCCGTACCAGGAGCAGGTACCGTTATTTATTATGCCAAAGGACGTTATTATTTTAGTCCTCGCATGGGAGCTGACCGTTTTCATATAGGCACTTTTTTAGGTGGAGTAAGTGATAGTTTTGGGATAGGTTTTTTTGTAGGACAAAAAATCATGTCTGCCAAAGGTGTTTTTTTGGACTTGGGTGTTGGCTTAGGAAGAAGTTTTGGTGGGGATGTTCCGTTATTGCCTTATGGACAATTGCACGTTGGTTATCGCTTTGGACGAAAAACCATGTGATTTCAATTGATTTGTCCTAAATTTGAGGATGCAATTATCTGTAATTATTGTCAATTACAATGTAAAGTATTTCTTGGAGCAGGCTCTTTTGTCGGTACAAAAGGCAAGTAAAGGCTTGGCTGTAGAAGTATTTGTAGTAGATAATAATTCGGTTGATGAGTCGGTGAGTATGGTCAAGGAAAAATTTCCTGAGGTTCATCTCATTGCTAACAAAAACAATCCAGGGTTTTCGGTAGCCAATAATCAAGCCATTCGACAAGCCAAAGGCAAGTATATTCTTTTGCTCAATCCTGATACCGTTGTTGAAGAAGATACCTTTGCTAAGTGTATCCGTTTTATGGAAGACCAACCTAGTGCAGGTGCATTGGGCGTTAAAATGATAGATGGTTCAGGCAGATTTTTGCCTGAATCGAAACGAGGCTTTCCAACGCCTGCCGTTGCTTTTTTTAAAACATCGGGACTCTCCAAACTCTTTCCAAAATCCAAAATTTTTAATCGTTATCATTTAGGTTATTTAGATGACAATCGAATACATGAAATAGACATCCTTGCAGGAGCATTTATGTTTATGCGCAAAGCAACTTTGGATAAAGTAGGCTTGCTAGACGAGACCTTTTTTATGTATGGCGAAGATATTGACCTCTCTTATCGTATCACACAGGGCAGTTACAAAAACTATTATTTTCCTGAGACGACTATCATACATTACAAGGGAGAGAGTACCAAAAAAGGAAGTCTCAACTATGTACGAGCTTTTTATAATGCGATGATAATTTTTGCCAAAAAGCATTTTAAAGGAGAGCAAGCAAGGATTTTTGTTTGGATGTTGCAATTGGCAATTTACTTGCAAGCATTTTTGACGATTGTCAAAAATACAGCTCAACGATTATTTTTGCCCTTGCTAGATGGCTTACTGATTTTTGGTGGACTTTATTTTTTAAAGGACTTTTGGGCAAAACATTATTTTAATAATCCTGATTATTATTTGCCTTCCTTTATGTATTTCAATGTGCCTTTGTACATCTTGATATGGTTGGGTGCAATTTATTTTTCGGGCGGCTATGACCGAAATAGTCGCATCCAAAAAATTATTCGAGGCGTTTTATTGGGAACGCTCGTGTTGGCTGCTATATATGGATTTTTGGATTTGGAGTATCGTACTTCACGAGTTTTAATCGTTTTGGGTGCAATTTGGGTGCTTCTTTCGACAATTGGATTGCGAGTGATTTTACATTTTTTGAAGTTTAAAAATTTTGATATTGGAAATGAACAATTGAAAAATTTGGTTATTGTAGGTACACAAGCCGAGAGTAAGCGTGTTTTGGGCTTGTTGCAACAAGCCCAAGTACAAAAAAACTTTATTGGTGTCGTCTCTCCTCAAAGCAATTTTGATAACCAAACTTATTTGAGTGATATTGAGCAATTGGACGAAGTTGTTCAAATTTATAAAATCAATGAAATCATTTTTTGCGCCAAAGATATTCCTTCTCAAAAAACCATCAGTTGGATGACCCGTTTGGGCGACGAAATTGCCTATAAAATTGTACCCGAAAAAAGCCTAAGTATAATTGGGAGCAACTCCAAAAACGATCCAGGCGAGTTATATACGATTGAAGTACAGTTTCAAATAGCTACCGTGAGCAATCGCAGAAATAAGCGATTGCTTGACATACTTATTTGCCCAATTATCTTATTGCTAAGTCCAATTCTGATGTTTTTGGTAGGTAGCAAAGCACAAATTTTTAGTCATATTTTTCAAGTAATATTTAACCAAAAGACTTGGATAGCTTATGCTCCAACTCCACAAAGCAAAATGACTTTGCCATCGCTCAAAAAAGGTCTATTGTCTCCTGCAAGTATTCACTTTCCTAAGCAATTTGATAAAGCAACGCTCGAACGACTCAATTTTTTATATGCCAAAGACTACTCTGTATGGAAAGATTTAGAAATTTTATTTTACGGATTCAGGTTGTTATAACATCGTTTTTGGTATGCTTTTTGACGGGTATGTATTGTTTGAAAGCTGCCCTCTCCTCCTTTCCTTTATCTCTATTTTTTATATAAACTATTCTTTTATCCAATGAGAAGTATCTTTTGCGCAACTATTTTGCTATTGCTTACCCTCCTCACGTTTGACTCCAATGCTAACAGCAAACCCAATGAATCTAATTATTTGATGGTGGTCAAAAATTATTCAGTTGTATTCAATATTGCAGATGAAGGTATTGAATTCAAAAAATGTGAAATATTAGAACAACCTGCTTTTGGGACATTAACACTCAATAAGGATAATACCTTTAGTTATATCCCCAACAAGAATGTTTGTGAAGAAATAGATGCTTTTACGTACACCTATGAGGTGGGAGGCAAAGTAGAAAAGCTCACTGTATATGTCGAGATTTTATGCGAGTCGCTCACTATTATCAATGGTTTTACGACTAAAGAAGAGCAAGACCCCAATAGTTTTACCATTATAGGTGCCGAAAATTATCCTAACAATACTTTATATATTTTTAATGATAAAGGAAATCAAATCTTCTATGAGGAGGGTTATGTAAATACTTGGAATGGTCGGAATGACGGACAAATGCTCGACGAAGAGTTGACTTATTTTTATGTATTTAATGATGGAGTTGGAAATACATACTCAGGTTATATACAGATAAATTAAAAAATATTTTTTCAACAAACAAAGACAACTAAAGTATAAAGGGCTTGGAATTTACAATTCCAAGCTCTTTTAGTTTTGGCCATAAGTCAGTTTTCTGAAAACCGTTTCTTTTTCATTTCTCTATTCAAAACGCTTCCTTTTTTGAGCTAGAGTTTGTAATTTGACATAGAAATATACACGTAAGTTGATTTATGTCAAAAACACCTTCTAAAAAATTATATCAATTGATTCATTCGCTTTCGGGTTCCGAAAAGCGATATTTTAAGCTATTTGTACAAAAAAATGGTGTTGATACGAATAACAAATACATCCAATTATTTGATGCGATTGACAAACAACGTGTTTTTGATGAAGATGCATTACAACAACACATTTATAAAGGCAGTCCCATACAAAGTAGAAAATACTCCGAACTCAAAGCCTACCTCTACGACCTTATTCTAAAGGCTCTCCAAAATTATGACGAAAAAACTTCTATAGATTATCGACTAAAAGGGATGCTCCAAAATATTCGAGTGCTGTACAAAAGAGGACATTATGACGACTGCAAAGAGAGCATTCAAAAAGCCAAAAAAATGGCTCACAAATACGAAGATTTTACGACGCTTTTGCAATTGCTCAATTGGGAAAAACAGATTGCCTACACACTCATTAATGTGCGATTTTTTGATGAAGAATTGGGGCGGATAGATCGAGAAGAAAAAGAATGTTTGCAGCGACTACAAAACCTATCGGCCTACCGCAATATTTTTTTGCAATTGTATAGCATCCTTCGAAAAGTAGCTTTTACAAGCCGAGCAGAAATCAAAACCCAATTACAAACCTTAGTAGATTCTCCCTTGCTTCAAGACGAAAAAGCTCCACAATCGCACTTAGCCAAAGTCTTTTATTATCGTATTACCTCCTTGTATCATTATGCTCGTGGAGCTTATGACGATTTTTATCAACATAGCAAAACCCTGATAGAACTCATGGAATCCCAAGGACACTATCTAAAAGAAGATGTGTCGGAGTACATTTCTGCGATTAGCAACCATACAGTGAGTTGTCGCCGCTTACATTTGTATGAAGAATGGAAACAAACCAACGAGAAACTCCTACAAATCATACCCAAAACGTATGATGACAAACTAAAAATACATCGCCAATACTATCAAGGCAAGTTTTCGTGGTGTATCACTACAGGAGCATTTGAGGAAGGAGTGGAGGCTTTAGATAAACATTTGAAAGATGTACAACAGTTCGATCAGGCTTTGTTTACAAGAGGGACTTTTTATTTCCAGTACTTTCAATTGTATTTTGGTAATGAAAATTATGACCAAGCACTAGAATACCTTAACAGATGGCTCAACCAGCCCAAAAGTCTTGAACGCCAAGATTTGCAAACCTTGGCACGCTTGCTCAACCTGATTATACATTACGAAATGGGAAATACCATTTTGTTAGAATCCTTGTTGCGTTCTACTTATCGCTATCTCAAAAAAGTAGATCAGCTACGCCCAATTGAACGTAAAATTTTGAATTTTATCAAAAACTCTACAAAAGTATATAGTCAAAAAGAAATGCAAGCCTATTATATAAGCTTGCAAAATGATTTGGATAATTTATCGGAAACTGGAAAAATGGGTCCTTTCGATTTAGCAGCTTGGCTGGACAGTAAAATCAATAAAAAACCCTTTGCACAAGTCGTACAAGAAAAATTTAAAAATCGAGAATCAATATAAGCAATTGCTATAAACCAATTCGACCAATTACTTTATCACTATCATCGCCGCCATAAGGCTTAGGCTCTCTTATATCAATGTCATCTTCGAGTATATGCACTTTACTTGTCGAAAACTTATTCGGGCGCACCAAGTAGCCACCTTTGGTTTGCAACTGTTGTGCGTCGTTTAATTGTTGTGCCTGCAATTCTTTGAGTGAAAGTCGTTTCTTAGCCATAATCCAATTATTTTAAATCTGAACAATAATAACTCTTTGGGTAATTTAAATATACAAACTAATTATAAAAGATAATGACTTAAAATCGACAAAAGTCAGATTTCTAAATTAGCCCTTATTTGCCAATTGTCCACAAGCGGCATCAATATCTTTGCCCCGACTTCGGCGTACCGTGACCATGATACCTTGGTCACGCAGGTATTGTGCAAAATGATCAATATTTTTTTCTGAAGATTTTAAGAATGGCGCACCATCTATTGGATTGTACTCGATAATATTGATACGAACAGGAAAATGCTTACACAATTTGGCGAGCTTGACAGCATCTTCGAGGCTGTCATTGAAATTTTGAAAAGCAATATATTCGTAACTGATTTTATTTTTCGTTTTTTGATAAAAATAAACCAAGGACTCCATCAAAGCTGCCAAATTATTTTGTTCATTGATGGGCATGATTTGGTTGCGTTTGGCATCGTCGGCAGCATGCAAGGATAAAGCTAAGTTAAACTTGACCTCATCATCGGCCAATTTTTTTATCATTTTGGCAATACCAGCAGTACTAACGGTGATACGTCTGGGTGACATACCCAAACCATCAGGAGATGTGATATGTGCTACACTTTCTAAGACATTGCGATAAGCCAATAGTGGTTCACCCATGCCCATATAAACAATGTTTGTCAAAGGATGCCCAAAAGTTTGAAGCGATTGTTGATTGACCAAAACAACTTGGTCATAAATTTCGGCAGCATCGAGGTTGCGAATGCGTTTCATACGACCTGTAGCACAAAAAGTACAAGTGAGGCTGCAGCCCACTTGTGAACTCACACAAACAGTAAAACGATTGTCAACAGGTACAGGAATCAAAACCGACTCAATCAAATGTCCATCATGCAATCGAAACCGTGACTTCATGGTGCCATCCAAACTTTTTTGAACCTTATCTTCTTGAATAGCATGAATGACAAAATGCGTTTTTAATTGTTCACGCAAAGCCTTTGATAAGTTGGTCATTTCATCAAAAGAGCGAGCACTCTTTTGCCATAGCCACTCATAGATTTGCTTGGCACGAAACTTTTTTTCACCCATCCCTAGAAGCGTGGCTTCTAGGTCGGACTTGGACAGTTGTCGTATATCTTTTTGCTCATTCACACTACAAAGTTACAATAAAACTCTACAGTGGTATCAATTTTGGTTTGTCTAATTTTTTCAAATCAAATCGAAAAACAACTCCAAATAATAAAACCTCTTGCTTAGTTTCAAAAAATGCCAGTATCTTTACACTAGAAAAATAATTCGTGCATGTATAAAAATAAAAAAGTTATTGCTGTTTTGCCAGCATACAATGCAGCCCTAACACTAGAGAAAACATACAATGAAATTCCTTTTGACTTAGTTGACGAAGTCATTCTATGTGACGATGCAAGCAAGGATAATACTTCTGCTTTGGCTCGAAAAATTGGAATCAAACACGTCATTGTTCATGAAAAAAACAAGGGTTATGGCGGCAACCAAAAATCGCTTTACAACAAAGCCTTAGAATTGGGCGGCGATATTATTATCATGTTGCACCCAGATTATCAATACACGCCCAAATTGATTCCTTCAATGGTCAATATCATTGGTGAAAATTTGTATCCTGTCGTTTTGGGTTCTCGTATTTTGGGCAAGGGCGCGCTCAAAGGTGGTATGCCGCTTTACAAGTACATTGCCAATAGAATGCTTACATTGACCCAAAACTTGTTAGTTAATTACAAACTTTCGGAGTATCATACAGGTTATCGAGCATTTAGCAAAGAAGTATTGTTAGGCATTAATTTCAATGAAAATTCTGATGATTTTGTATTTGACAATGAAATGCTCTCGCAAATCATTTATGCAGGTTTTGACATCGGAGAGGTGACTTGTCCGACCAAATATTTTGAGGAGGCCTCGTCCATCAATTTTGTGCGTAGCTCAAAATATGGACTCGGCGTTTTGCGGGTTTCTCTTTGTCATTTTTTACAAAATATAGGACTAGGAAAATTTCAATTATATAAAAAACCGTAACATATGTTATTTCCCATAGGTGACGATCAAGTTCAAGGTGGCTACAAACCCATTTTTAGTTACACCTTTATTGCGCTCAATATTTTAGCCTTTTTCTATCAACTCAGTTTTGCCGATGCGCTCATTTGTCAATACGGCGCTATTCCTGCCGAAATCATCAAAGGCGAAGATTGGTACACGTTGGCTACCAGTATGTTTATGCATGGTGGCTGGATGCACCTTATTGGCAATATGCTTTTTCTGTGGGTCTTTGCCGACAACATAGAAGCTATTGTAGGTAATATTCCCTTTGTTCTTTTTTATGCGCTAGGTGGTTTGGTAGCATCGGCAGCCCATATTTATATTGGTACTTACCTCAACGCCGATACAAGTATTTTGACCTCGTGTTGTACTCCTTGCGGAAGTATTCCTTGTGAGGGCGCTGCTGCTGTTTGCCCTGGTAGTATTCCTTCGGTAGGAGCAAGTGGCGCAATTTCGGCAGTGATGGGAGCATACCTAATTATGTTTCCAAAATCTCGGATCAAAATGATTTCTGTGTTTGGAATGTTCAAAATACCAGCACTCATGTTTTTAGGTTTTTGGATTTTAAATCAGTTTTTTAGTGGTACGGCTGCACTCACACCCGAGGCGGCAGCCTCTGGTGGCACGGCTTGGTGGGCACATATAGGAGGCTTTGTTTTTGGAGTTTTAGCTGGATTTTTTGGTAGAAGCCAACTCAAAGAACACAATGAGCGAAATTTTACGGCTCGTGACGATAGCCGAGGAGGTTATCTATAATGCTATAAAATAAGGTTCTTTGACTTTTTCCGTAAAAATATTTCCATTCAAATCTAAATCCCCGACAGTTGTGCGGGGCAGGCGTTCACTTCCTGCGGTCATTCTCTCTTTTATTTTGAACGGAACACGGATTTTGTCAAAGAAGGTAAAATAAAAAAGGCGGAAGCAATTGCTCCCGCCTTTTTTAGTGGTTTAATATTCAAATTCCATACTCTCGTATGGAAATTTAAACAAGCATTTTTCTTTAATCAAACTAGCAATTTTAGCAGGTACCATTGCTTCCCAGCCTTTCTCGTCTGTTTTGAGCATGGCCAAGACTTGCTTTGAAAAAATATGTAAAATATCCGCATCAAAGTTTTCAATATCTACAATCTGCTTATTGTCGAGTAAGTGTTGATAGAGAAATTTTATACCATCAGGAACGGGCATATTTTGACAAGTCATCAGGTCTTCGCTCCCTTCTTGTAGCATTGGGTAAACATACATTTTGACATTGCGGGTAAACAAATCTCCAACTGCCGCCAGCAAACGTCCGTCTTGATTTTGATAATATTTTTCGTGAATGATGTCCATCATTTGACGAATACCAACCACTAAGCCCAATTTTTGAATTTTATAATCTGCTAAATATTTAATGAGTTTGGTTTGGTCTTCGCAGTTAGAAACTACAACAGTTTGGCCCATTGCATTGAGCAATGTGGCTCGGTCTAGGAAGTCCTTTTCATCCAATTCGCCGTCTGCACAAAGATTATCATAAGTAATTTCCGTAAGGAGAAATGATTTTTTGGGTTCTACGTCTGGTTCAGCTTTGAATTGTTCCCAACTCGATTTTATCATGTCTTCATTGACCAAGGTTGATGGTCTAAAACTTCCTCGGACGACTAAGACATTTTTTTTATATAAAAATTCTGACCCATGAATATTTTTACCACTAGCATCAAACATAGCGACATCCGTCAAGCCATGCTTGACGAGCATTAGGCTCAACCAACGGTTATCTACATCTTTAAAATCAGGCCCCGAAATACGAATCATATCAATCGTTACACGCTTTCGCAAATTATCCATCAAAGATTGAATCATCACTTCGGGGTCATCGCTATAATGATAACAAGCATAGACCAAATTGACTCCCAAAATACCGACGGCTTGCTGTTGCAAAATATTATCACGGTCACGCATTTTGACATGCAAAACGAGGTCGTTGGGTTCTGAGTCGGGGCGCAATTGAAACCTTATGCCTAGCCAACCATTGCCTTTGATGGTACGAGAATAGTTGATGGCCGAAACCGTATCTGCAAACACAAAGAAGTTGGACTCAGGACGTTCATCTTGCAAACGTTCGGTCATCAAATCGTATTCGTGGTCGAGCATTTTATAGAGGCGGCTTTCGCAAACATAGCGGCCGCTTAATTCTTCACCATAGATTTTATCGGAATAAACTTTGTCGTAGGCTGAAATCGTTTTGGCAATTGTACCTGCTGCAGCTCCAACCTGAAAGAAGTGGCGCGCCACTTCTTGCCCAGCACCAATTTCTGCAAACGTACCATAGATATTATTATCCAAATTAATTTCGAGTGCCTTTTGTTCGGGTTCTAAGGTGAGTCGTTTTACTTCTTTTTTTTCTTGCATGATTGGGAATGCTTTTTTTTAAAAACACAGACTTGCCTACACAAGTAGGGGCAAGAGGCACAGTGTATTAATTTTTTATGGTTTATATTTTACCTTTTTTAGAAGATAAAAAAGGATTGAAGTCACTCTTGTACTAACTGATAAATACTATCAATGTTACGTCCTTGTTCATCATAATCAAGTCCATAACCGACCACAAATTTATTGGGAATCTCAAAACCAATATCATCCATTGGTACATCATGCTTGAGCGCATCAGGCTTAAAAAGGAGCGTTACTAAACTTACAGAAGCAGGATTTTTTGCTTTTATATCTTGCAAAAAACTTTTCATGGTCGTACCTGTATCAATAATGTCTTCGACAATAATGATATGTCGTCCTTCCAAGTCGTCGGTTATACCCAAAATAGTTTTGACACTTCCTGTTGTAGAAGTGCCATGATAAGAACTCAATCGTACAAAACTCAGCTCGCAAGGAATATTGCAAGCTCGCATCAAGTCGGCTGTAAAAATAAATGAGCCATTGAGCACACTCATAAAAATGGGTGTTTTGTCTTGGTACAATTTAGTGATACGTTCGCCCATTTCTTTTACCCGAGCAGCAATTTTTTCTTTAGAAATAAAAGGTTGAAAGGTTAAATCGTGGACTTGTATAAGTGCGTTTTCCATGTTTATTTCAAATTTGTAGCGGCGGAATTGTCCGCCGAAATTATAAAATAGGCGGATAATTCCGCCGCTACATTTTGTGTGTCACAAGGTACTATTTTGATTTAAAAAATAAAAAGGCGTTTTCGAGAATCCTCGAAAACGCCTTTTGAAGTGTTCTTGTTTTGAACAATTATTTTCCGTGACAATGTTTAAATTTTTTGCCACTACCACAGGGGCAAGGTTGGTTGCGACCAACTTTTGCCTCGGTACGTTTAAATGTTTGTGGCTTTGCTCGATTTTGGCTTACTCCTTCGGCAGCACGTTTGGCACGTACATCTTCTTCACGACGGTTGGTTTGTACCTTACTCAAATCGGTTTTTTGCTCACGTGCTTGTTCTAAGTTAGCTTGGACAAGGAGTTTTCCTTGCATGAGGTAAGAACCAACTTTTTCGTTTATTTCATAAACCAAATTTTCAAACAATTCATAGGCTTCCATTTTATAAACCACAAGTGGATCTTTTTGCTCAAAAGAGGCCGCTTGTACGGCTTCTTTCAATTCGTCCATAGAGCGCAAATGCTCTTTCCATTCATCATCCAAAAGAGCCAATGTTACGGCTTTTTCAATATCCAATTTCATGGATTCTCCGTTGGAGTTGACGGCTTGTTCAATATTGGCTGAGATAGGCAATGGACGTACACGACCATCTGTAAAAGGAATGGCTATATTTTTATAACGATGTCCTTCTTCTTCATGAACTTGCTTGGTATAAGGGAGTAAATACTCACTTATTTTGGACATTTTACGTTCGTAAGTCTCGACAATTTGTTGTTCATATTGATTAACTAAATCGTCTTCTGAACCTTGATTGAAATCGCCTTCTCCAATTTTTGGATCTACACCCAAAATACGGAGCGAGTCATTGCGGAAGGTCTGGAAGTCGCCTTGTTGCTTGTGAATTGCAACAAGGTTATCGGCAAGCGAAGCAAACATATTGCTCAAGTCAACTGCCAAGCGTTCGCCCGAAAGGGCATTTTCACGCTTTTTATAAATAGCTCCTCTTTGGATATTCATTACATCATCGTACTCCAATAAACGTTTACGAATACCAAAGTTGTTTTCTTCTACTTTTTTCTGTGCTTTTTCGATGGACTTACTTACCATAGAATGCTGGATAACTTCGCCCTCTTGATGTCCCATTCTATCCATCATCTTAGCAATACGTTCTGATTGGAACAAGCGCATCAAATTATCCTCTAAAGAAACATAAAATTGCGAAGAACCTGGGTCTCCTTGACGACCTGCACGACCACGTAACTGACGGTCAACACGGCGCGAATCGTGTCGCTCTGTACCTATAATGGCCAAACCACCTGCATCTTTTACACTTTGTGACAACTTAATATCTGTACCACGACCTGCCATATTGGTTGCAATCGTAACTTGACCAGGCTGACC